>JBNKCS010000095.1:0-5910 GCA_050287865.1 Rhodocyclaceae bacterium
TACCTCCTTGGGCTTGGGTTTTGGCTTCGGCTTTTCCTTGACGGCGATGTCCGGCTTCGGCGGGGGCTTGGGTTCCGCCTTCGGTTCCGGCTTGGGTTCGGGTTTCGGCTCAGGCTTGGGTTCTGGCTTTGGCTCCGGTTTCGGTTCCGGTTTGGCGGCGGGCGCCGGTGGCGGCGAGGATACGGGCCGAACCAGTTCCACCTCGACCACATCGCCGACATTGCTCTGCCAGCGGATGCCGTAGATCAGGAAGCCCGCCAGCACCAGATGCACCAGCACCGCGAGCACGATCGCGGCGCGCTTGCCGGGCGGCTTGACACGGGTGTGGCGCGCGTCGTTCATTGCTTGGGCTGTACCAGCAGGCCGATGCGGGTCACGTGCTGTCTCTGCAACAGGTCCATGACGTTCAACACTTCTTCGTAGCGAACGCTGCGGTCGCCGGCGATCAGCACCGCCTGCTGCGGGTTTTTCGCCTGCGCCGCCTTGATGAGTCCGGCGAGTTGCGAGCGGTCGATGCTTTCTTCATCCGAGCCCTTGCTGCGGTCGCGCAAGGCCAGGCTGCGGTCGGCGCGGACGATGACCTCCAGCGGCGCGACGGGCGGCTCGCTGCTCTTGCCGACGCTCGGCAGGTCGATGTTGCCGGTCTGGATCATCGGTGCCGTGACCATGAAGATCACCAGCAACACCAGCATCACGTCGATGTAAGGCACGACGTTGATCTGGTTCATCAAGCGGCGCTGCCTCATTTGAGTTGTCTTTGCAGGATGTTGGAGAATTCCTCGATGAAGCTTTCGAGGCGTACCGCCAGGCGGTCGACGTCGTGGGCATAGCGGTTGTAGGCGACTACCGCGGGAATGGCAGCGAACAGGCCGATGGCGGTGGCGACCAATGCTTCGGCGATGCCCGGGGCGACGACGGCGAGCGTCGCGTTGCTGACGTTGGCCAGGCCGCGGAAGGCGTGCATGATGCCCCAGACGGTGCCGAACAGGCCGACGTAGGGAGAGACCGAACCGACCGAGGCGAGGAAGGCCAGATGCGCCTCGAGGTCGTCGATTTCGCGCTGGAAAGTGGCGCGCATGGCGCGGCGCACGCCGTCGATGATGGTCGCCGGATCGAGCGACTTCTGTCCGCGCAGCTTGGTGAATTCGCGGAAGCCCGCCTCGAACACCCGTTCCAGCGCGCCGGACCGGTGGCGGTCGTTGAGTGCGCCCTGGTACAGCGTGCCGAGGTCGCCGCCGCTCCAGAATTCTCGCTCGAACTTGTCGGTGCGGATGCGCGCGTCGCGAATCGCGAACCACTTGCGGAAGATCCAGTACCAGGACATCACCGAGACGAAGGTCAGCAGCCCTAAAACAAATTTGACGACCAGGCTGGCGTTGGTGATCAGTTCGAAGATGGAGAGGTCTTGGGTGAGGTTCATGTCAGTTTCTCGAATTGATCGTAAATGTCCTGTGGAACCGCTGCCGCCCTGCCGCGCGCCAGATCCATGCAAGCCAGGCGAACCGTGGCCGTCAGCAGTGTTTCCGTGCCGCGCTCTATCTGTTGCTCGAACACGATCTGGGCGCGGCCGAGCATTTTGACGCCGCAGCTTACCCGTAATTCGTCGTCCAGCCGTGCCGGCTTCAGGTATTCGGCGGCGACCGAGCGCACGGCGAAACCCAGCCCGGTTTCCTGCATCAGCCGGCTCTGATCGAACCCCATCGCGCGCAGCCATTCGCTACGGGCGCGCTCCAGGTAGCGCAGGTAATTGGCGTAGTAAACCACGCCGCCGACATCGGTATCCTCGAAATAGACCCGGATATTCCAGTGAAAGTTCTTGCTCATTCGTTCCAGAGGTCGCTGTCCGTCCTGGGCTGCGTGAGGCCGAAGTGGCGCCAGATGGCGGGTGTGGCGATGCGGCCGCGCGGCGTGCGCTGCAGGTAGCCTTGCTGGATCAGGAAGGGTTCCAGCACGTCTTCGATGGTGTCGCGCGCTTCGCCGATGGCCGCCGCCAGGTTGTCCACGCCGACCGGGCCGCCGCCGAATTTCTCCAGCACGGCCAGCATCAGTTTGCGGTCCATCACGTCGAGACCCAGATGGTCGACGTCGAGCATCGACAGCGCCGCGTCGGCGACGTCGCTGGTGATTGCGCCCTCGGCCTTCACTTCGGCGAAGTCGCGCACGCGCCGCAGCAGGCGGTTGGCGACCCGCGGCGTGCCGCGCGAACGGCGGGCGATTTCCGTTGCGCCCTCGCCGACGATGTCGCAGTTCAGCAGCTGCGCCGAGCGGCGGATGATGTGGGTCAGTTCTTCCGGCGAATAGAATTCCAGCCGGGCGACGATGCCGAAGCGGTCACGCAGCGGGTTGGTCAGCATGCCGGCGCGCGTGGTGGCGCCGACCAGCGTGAACGGCGGCAGGTCGAGCTTCACCGAGCGCGCCGCCGGACCTTCACCGATCATGATGTCGATCTGGAAGTCTTCCAGCGCCGGGTAGAGGATTTCCTCGACCACGGGCGAGAGGCGGTGGATTTCGTCGATGAACAGCACGTCGTGCGGTTCGAGGTTGGTCAGCAGCGCGGCCAGATCGCCGGCGCGCTCCAGCACCGGGCCGGAGGTCTGGCGCAGATTGACGCCCATTTCGTGGGCGATGATGTGGGCCAGTGTTGTTTTGCCCAGGCCCGGCGGGCCGAACAGCAGTACGTGGTCGAGCGCCTCGGCGCGCCGCCTGGCCGCCTCGATGAAGATTTCCAGTTGGCCGCGGATCTTCTGCTGGCCGACGTATTCGGCCAGTTTCTTCGGTCGCAGCGCCCGTTCCAGCGCATCCTCCTGCGGTGAGGCAGGGGTGGCGGCGATCAGGCGTTCGCTGAACTGGTCGGTTTGAATTGTCATGAGTCTGCCAGTTTATCCGACCCCCGCTTGCGCCGGATGTAAAGCGTTTTGGCGACAGTGGCGACGACCTGTTCGTCGCCATCGACGATATCGACCGTCCAGGTCGGTTCGTACTTTTCGCCGGTTTCGGTTTGCGCGATCACGTCGGCGATCTGTTCGTCGGTGAGCGTGAAGCGGGCGAACACGTCGCCGCGGCCGGGCAGCTTGAATTCGATGCTCGACGCCTTGTCGACGACGAAATAGCCGCGCGGCAGGTTGTGCAGAAGCAATAGCGCATAGAACGGGTCGGTCATCGAGAACAGCGAACCGCCGTAGTGAAAGCCAAAGTAGTTGCGGTTCAGCAGGCCGTGGCGCAGGCGCACCGTGGCCGAACGGAAGTCGGGCGCCAGTTCGGTCACGTGGATGCCGGCGCCGACGAAGGGCGGCCAGAGGTTGATGCCCAGCCGGAATACGGTGGCCGAAACCCGCAGCCGGCTCAGGAAACCCCGTGCCATCAGCTTTTGGAAAGCGACTTGAGCGCCTGGCGGATGCCATCCGATACGGCGACGCCCTCGGGAAGCGTCTTCACCGCGCCCTGCGCCTCGCGTTCGCTGTAGCCCAGCGACAACAGGGCGTTGAGGATGTCCGAGGCCGCATCGGGTGGCGTGTCGCCACGGCTGACTTTTGCGGCGATGCCGGCGGTCTTGAGCTTGTCCCTGAGTTCGAGCAACAATCGCTCGGCGGTCTTCTTGCCGATGCCGGGAATCTTCACCAGCCGGCCCGGTTCCTGCAACGTCACTGCCTGCGCCAGTTCGCCGACCGAAAGCCCCGAGAGGACGGCCAGGGCTATGCGGGCGCCGACGCCGGAAATCCTGATCAGTTGCCGGAAGGCCGTCCGTTCGTCCTCCGAGCCGAAACCATAGAGGCAATGAGCGTCTTCGCGCACCACCAGATGCGTCACCAGCGACACTTTCTCGCCGGTCGCCGGCAGGTTGTAGAAAGTGCTCATCGGCACTTCGAGTTCGTAACCAAGGCCGCCGACATCGACGGTGATCTGTGGCGGACTTTTCTCTATCAGCGTTCCGGTAATTCTTCCAATCACACCAGCCGTCCTTTTCTGACGCGAAAACCGCGCGTCGCGACATTACCCAAGCCCTGGCCACCGTGCGCGTGGCAGATCGCGCAAGCCAGCGCGTCGGCCGCGTCGGCGGAGGGTACGCCCGGCAGTTGCAAGAGGCGCATCACCATCTGTTGCACCTGTTCCTTCGCGGCCTTGCCGTGGCCGACCACGGCCTGCTTGATCTGCAGGGCCGTGTATTCGGCGACCGGCAGATCGTCCGTCACCAGCGCCGAGATCGCCGCGCCGCGCGCCTGGCCGAGCAGCAGCGTCGATTGCGGATTGACGTTCACGAACACGATCTCCACCGCCGCTTCCTGCGGGTTATGCAGGGCGATCACTTCGCCGATACCGTCGAGCAGCGTCTTGATGCGCTCGGGCAGGCTGTCCCTCTCGTTGCTCTTGATGCAGCCGCTGGTTACGTAGGCCAGCTTCTGGCCAACCTTGTCGATGACGCCAAAACCAGTGATCCGCAACCCGGGGTCGATACCCAGAATACGGACGGACTTGATCTCGGTCATTGATCGAAGCTCATCGGATCACTGGTTTCAGTGCAGGCTAACCGGCAACGCCGGTTAAGCGAGCGTAGCGAGCGGCCGGAACTAAACCCGGTGATGCGGAGGCCGGGGTCGATGCCGAGGATGCGGACGGTGCTCATCGCCGCGAAAGATACACGCCCCAAACGGCGAGCGCCATGCCGGCCAGTGCGGCGCCGGAGAGGGTCTCGCCGAACAACAGCCAGGCGAGCACGGCCGTGGTCGGCGGCGTCAGGTAGAAGAGGCTGGCGACATTGACGGCGCTGCCGTGGCGGATCAGCCAGTTGAGCAGCGAAATGGCGCCGATCGACAGCACCAGCACCAGCCAGCCGAGCGCGAAAATGAATTCGCCGGTCCAGTCGATTCGGAAGTCGTCGCTTGCGAAGACGACGATGCCGGTGACCAGCGCCGTCGGCAGAAATTGCGCGACCGCGCCGCTGCGCCAGTCGAAATGCGGGCAGAACTTTTTCTGGTAGAGCGTGCCGGCGGTGATCGAGAGCAGGGCGACGACCGCGGGCAGGAGCGCGTTCAGACCGAAACCGGTACCCAGCTTGTTCCAGAGCACCAGCGCCACGCCGAAAAATCCGAGTACCAAGCCGAGCCACTGGCGCGGCTGCACACGCTCGCCGAGCAGGCGTCCGGCCACGGTGGCGGTGAGCAGGGGTTGCATGCCTACGATCAGGGCGGTCACGCCGGCCGGCAGGCCGACGCCGATGGCGACGAATACTCCGCCCAGATAAAAGGCATGGAGCAGCAGGCCGCTGACGCCGATGTGGAACCACTGCCGCGCGTCGCACGGCCAGGGTGCGCGCGACGCGATGGCGATGCCCGCCATCAAGGTGATCACTAGCAGGTAGCGGACCAGCAGGAAGGCGAGCGGCGCGGCATGCGGCAGTCCGAGCTTGGCACCGACGAAACCGGTGCTCCAGAGCAGGACGAACAGGAAGGGTGCAAGCCGGGCCAGCATCAATAAAAAGTCAGCGCTGGCGGTATGGAATGCCCCGCATGGGGTACGCCGCCTACTCGTCCATTACTGCGGTGGTGTAAACCTCCTGCACATCGTCGAGCCCTTCCAGCGCGTCGAGCAGCTTCTGCATCTTCTCGGCGTCCTCGCCGGCCAGTTCGGTTTCGGCGCCGGGCTTCATGGTCACCTCGCCGAACTCCGGCTTGAAGCCCGCCTTTTCGAGGCTTTCCTTGACGGCCAGGAAGTCTCCCGGCGAGGTGATGACCTCGATCGAACCGTCGTCGTTGCTGGCGACGTCCTCGGCGCCGGCTTCGATGGCCGCGTCCATCAGCGCCGCTTCGTCGGTGCCGGGCGCGAAGATCATCTGGCCGCAGTGCTTGAACTGGAAGGCGACGCAGCCGTCGGTGCCCATGTTGCCGCCATGCTTGTTGAAGGCGTGGCGGACTT
>JBNKCS010000096.1:0-5907 GCA_050287865.1 Rhodocyclaceae bacterium
AATCGATCAAATCTCTGTCTGTCACCCGCTTTTATTCCGTTCCGCTGATGGTCTGGGCCGTTGCCGGCCTGGTGATCATCGTCGCCATCCTGCTGGTGGCGATCGTCGCGGCGCTGATGGTCACCGGGCAGTTCTGGGGCATCTTCGGCGGCCTCAAGCTATGGGGCGACTGGTTCAACAACGCCATCGGACTGGGATCGCTGCTGGGCGTAAAGCCAGATCTGGAAAGCCCGCTGTCGCATCGAATGTCGTTGATGAACGGTTCGCTGGTTGTCGGTGCGTTCGCAGCTGCGCTGCTTGCGCGCCAGTTCGCGCTCAACCATGCGCCAAAACTGGAGTACGTCTGGGGTGCGCTGGGCGGGACGTTCATGGGTATCGGCGCGTCGCTGGCCGGCGGCTGCACTACCGGGGGTTTCTTCACGCCGATCGTGCATTCGTCGCCGGCGGGCTGGGCGATGTGGGCGGGGCTGCTGGCGGGCGCCGTGATCGGCCTCAAGCTGCTCCTGTGGACGCTCGATCACGTCACCTGGGGCATGGAGGCAAAAGTCAGCCGTGGCGAGACGCCACTGCGCGCCTGGTATCCCTGGTTCGGTCTCGCCGTACTGGTGGCGATGGGGTGGTGGGCGACATCCTGGGCAACGTCCGGCGATGCCAAACTTGCCTCGCGGGCCATTCTCATTCTGGTCGGGCTGGGAATGGGCGTCATCATGCAGCGGGCTCGCATCTGTTTCGCGCGAGCCTTTCGCGAGCCTTTCATGACGGCCGAAGGCGAAATGACCAAGGCCATCATCCTGGCGCTGGCGCTGGCGATCCCCCTGGCGGCCCTGTTGTTCGAGAAGAAGACGATCGATCCCTTCATCGGCATTCCCCCCGCGTTCTGGGCGGGTTCGCTGACGGGTGGCATCATCTTCGGCATCGGCATGGTGTTCGCCGGCGGCTGCGCCTCGGGCACGCTGTGGCGAATGGGCGAAGGGCACCTCAAGCTCTGGGTTGCCGGCTTCTTCTTCGCCTGGAGTTCGTCGAGTTTTTCGGCCTTCGTGCGGCGATGGGATCTGCTGACCCCGGAACAGAGCATCGACACGATGCTCGATGAAACGAAGGTTGGCGCCCAGGTGTTCATGCCGCAGACGTTCGATAGCTGGGGCTGGACCTTCCTGGTCAGCTTCGCGATCCTGCTGGTGTGGTATCTCTTCGTGCGCTACAACGAATCGACGGAGAAATTCACCGTCCTGTAACGCAAAGGCCGCCCGGAGCGTTAAATCCGGGCGGCCAGCGGGAAACGACTGCAGATCGCCTTATGCGACCTCGGCGGGCTCCTCCGCGTCGACCTCTTCCCAGCCGGTGATCATCGCCTTGATGTGCGAAGTCGGCGTGTGGCCGGCCGTTGTCAGGTAGAGGTGGGCGATCAGGAAGATCAGCATCATGAACGCCGCCATGGTGTGGAAGAACGCCACCCATTCCAGCGACAGATACTGGTCCCAGCCCCAGGCCTTCCAGTTGCCGTAGAAGATGTAGCACCAGCCGGAAATCCAGATCATCGGACTGATGAACAGCAGCACGCCGAGGTAGGCGAGGCGTTGCAGCGGATTGTGCTTCTTCAGCCGGGTGGCCCGGAACGGGTGCGGCGCGTCGGTGAAGATGCCTGTCAGGTAGTACTTGATCATGGCATCGACCTTCTTCAGGGTCGGGACGTACTGCCTCCACTCGCCGGTGGTGAGGTGCCAGAAGATCGCGAATACCCAGAGGCCGACCAGCGTCCAGGCCGCGACGATATGGTGGTGAACCGCCGTCTTGAAGCCGAAGTTCTCATAGACGCCGTGGATCTCGAAGCCGGTCAGCAGCAGGAAGATGATCAGGGCTGCCTGCGACCAGTGCCAGAAGCGCTCGAAAACCTTGAAGACGTAGATTTTGGTGCTGGGTCCGGACATGTGCTCACCCTGCCTTTCTGCTCAAATAGATGCGCAGCGCGCCGTGGCCGAGAACGCCGACCAGCGTGCCGAGAGCTGCCAGCCAGCCGATGGTGTCGAGCCAGCGGGTGGAGTCACGGCCCGGCATGTAAATGCCTGAAACGTTCTGCAGGCGACCGCTCTTGCTGTGGCATTGCGTGCAGCTCAGCGCATCCTCCTTGGGCGCCACCATGTGGGTGATCGGCCAGGTCATCGAGGTGGCGACGAAATCGAACTTGCCGCCGAACGGACGGCCGACGTAGTCGGAGCCGGCTTTCAGGGCGGCTTCCCACTTGAAGTTCGTCCAGAAGGCCGAGTTGTCGCTCTCGCCGTAGGCGACCGCCGTGTGCGGTACCAGCAGCGATTTGGTTTCCAGGTCGTAGGGTTGCTTGCCGCGGAACACCTTGACCGGCCAGATGCGCGACAGACCGTCGTCGGCGCTGCCGTAATAGTGGTTGATTTCGGTGACGCCGTCGGTATTCACCGGGTCGCCCAGCAGGGTGTATTTGACCTTGCCGTTGATCCACTGGTATTCCGGAATGACGTCCGATTCGTAGGTGAAACTGCCCTTGATCGTCGCGTAGGAATCGTGTCCGGCGCTGTCCTTGAGCTTGAAGGGCTTGCCATCCTTCAGTCGGCCGGCGGTAGACCAGTCCCAGGTCATCTTGGTCGGCTTGCCGCCGCGGGCGAACTGCGGAATGTGACAGGTCTGGCAGGCGATCTTGTCGGTGTGCTCGTTCAGCTTCGCCGTCAGGATGCTGTCGTCGCTGTGCGGCTTTTGCCCGTGGCACGACTGGCAGGTGGTCGGGTTGGAGGTGTCGACCTTGCCGCGGATGTGGCGGGCGATCATGTCCCGGCCCGTCGGCGTGTAACGACTGCCGGGAATGTTGTGTCCTTCCGTGGCATGGCAGGTGCCGCAACTGAAGTTGAGGCCGTTCGCGTCCATGTGCACATCGAGATAGCGCTTGGGATTCTTCAACGAGGTGTCGAGATCGCCGTGCTTGACGGCGTCGCCGCCGCCGCCGAGGAAGTGGCAGGCGCCGCAAGTCGAGCGGGTGGTGACGCCGACGCGCTGCGCGACATCCTGCAAATCTACGCCCGGAACCTGCCGGCCGGACTTGGGCGGGTATTCCATCTGCTGGTAGGCCGGGTGTCCCGCCAGGCCGGGCAGTTTCTTGTAGTCGCCGGTGGTGTCGTGACAGACCAGACAGTCGATGTTTTCCTCATTCGTGAAGTCGAAGTTCTTGTCCTTCATGCCGTAACCGATATGGCAGGCGGAGCAGAAGGCCTCGTTCGATGCTGTGGCAGTGCAGAAGTTGTTGATGACGTGCCGCTTGCCGAGCAGCTGGTCATTCTCGGGGTTGCGCCATTCCCACAGCCAGTGCTTGGTCTTGAGGATCTGCTTGCCGGCCTCGGTGTGGCAGGAGAGGCAGGCCTTGGTCACTTCAGGACCGCTCTTGAAGTCCTTTTGCAACGCTTCGAACTTGCCGTGGTCGGCTGTCGTGCGGGCCGCTCGCAGTTCCAGCGAATCCGGCTGGCGCTTTTGTACGGTCGCCGAATCGGCCGTGGCTTCCTCTGCCGGTGCGTCGCTGGCCGCTGCATTCCACAGTGCCAGCGTTCCCGCCACCGTCAGTGCCACCATGAGAATACCTGTTGCTCTCACGATGCTTCCCCCAAAGTAGTTAGCTGGATAAGCGGATTGTCAGCAGCCGCCGGCGTCGCCGCCACCACCGCCGCCTGCAGCGGCCGGTTGCGGCTTGATCAGCGGCGGTGCAGGCTTGTTCGGGTCCATGACCAGGAACTTCTGCTGGTCCTGCGCCACCTGTCCCATGACGTCGCCGACCAGTGGCCCGAACATCTTGCCCATCAGTCCCGCGTTCATGGTGCCGATGTAGGTCTTTCCGTCGTTCTTCTTGTAGACGGAAATCTTGCAAGGCATCAGGATCGACAGGAAGCGGACCGCGTCCTCGCCGAGGATGGGTTTCGAGTACCGGGTGCTGCACGCTTCCACCATCATGACGGGAAGCGTATTGCCGCCGGTCGCCTGGACGGCGCGGGCAGGGTTGCGCAAGCCGGAAAGTACCCAGCCGTTGCCGGTGTCCTGGATGTTGTGCTGGATGCGGGCGACGGTCTCCTCGACGCCGAACGGACTGACCCGTTCGTTGAACATGAGGCCGCCCATCGTGTTCCAGGCCAGGACAGCCGTAAACGCGATGCCCGCGACGAATGCCGCGATGATCTTCAACATGGAAATCCCCCCCACAGGAATTACGCAATATCTGTATATGCCAATACGCTTCCGCACGCATTGACCAAAATCAACTGTACTTTACATCATGCGCAGGCGGATGCCGAGTGCCGATGGCAGGAAACGAGGTGGTCGTCCACCATGCCGATCGCCTGCATGTTGGCGTAGCAGATGGTCGGTCCGACGAACTTGAAACCTCGCTGCCGCAGGTCGCGCGACAGCGCCCGGGAAACGTCGGTCTCCGCCGGCACCTCGGCCAGCGACCGCCATTGGTTGACGATCGGCCGGCCGTCCACGAAACGCCACAGGTAGTCGTCGAAGCCGTCGAATTCCTCCTGCACTTCCAGAAAGGCGCGGGCGTTGGTCACGGCGGCGGCGATCTTCAGGCGGTTGCGCACGATGCCGGCATCGGCCAGCAGAAGGGCGATGTCGGCGTCGCCGAAGCGGGCGACGGCCTCGGGATCAAAATCGGCAAAGGCGCGCCGATAGTTTTCGCGCTTGCGCAGGATGGTGATCCACGACAAACCGGCTTGGGCGCTTTCCAGCATCAGGAATTCGAACAGCTTGCGGTCGTCGTGGCAGGGCACGCCCCATTCCTCATCGTGATACGCGACGTAGAGCGGATCGTCTCCGCACCAGGGACAACGGACAGGTTGTTCAGGCATAGCCGGATTATGCACCGGGTAACATGCGCGGCATGGAAAAGGCGTATTGCGAAATCGACCTGCCCGCGCTTGGCGACGCAGAAGCTGGCGCACTGGCTTTTTCCGAGCCGGTCGAAGTGCTGCTCGCCTTGCGAGCGGAAGAGGTGAGCGACGTCCTGGCGCGCGTTGGGGAGCTTGCCGCAAGGGGACACTGGCTGGTTGGCTTCGTCGCCTACGAGGCCGCGGCCGCCTTCGATGCGGCGCTGGTCAGTCATGAACCGGCCGGCGCGTTGCCGCTGGCTGCGTTCGCGGCCTTCCGCCAGGTGACAGCGCCGCGTCCGCGCGCCGAGTACCTGTGGGGAGCCTGGCGCGATTCGACTGCGGTCGGGACTTTCGATGCCTCAATCGCCGCCATCAAGGTCGACATTGCCGACGGACGTTTCTATCAGGTGAACTACACGACGCGGTTGCGCGCGCCGCTGTTCGGCGACGCAGCGGCCTTGTTCGACGCGCTGCGGGCAAGCCAGCCGGGCGCCTACAGCGTCTATCTCGATTTCGGCCGCTGGCAGGTTTGCTCGGTGTCGCCGGAGCTGTTTTTTCATTGGCGGCCGCCGTCAGGTGGCGTGCCGCCACGGCTGACTTTTCGGCCGATGAAGGGAACCGCGCCACGCGACGCCGACGCCGTGCGCGATCGTCAGGCGGCGGAGGCGCTGCGACTGTCGGCCAAGGATCGCGCCGAAAACCTGATGATCGTCGACCTGCTGCGCAACGATGCCTCTCGGGTCGCGGAACTCGGCAGCGTCGCCGTGCCGTCGCTGTTCGACATCGAGTCATGGACGACCGTCTGGCAGATGACGTCCACCGTCGAATGCCGGCCACGGCCCGAAGCGGGGCTGCCCGACCTGTTCGGCGCGCTGTTCCCCTGCGGCTCGGTGACGGGCGCGCCGAAGGCCGAGGCGATGCGCGCGATCCGGGCGCTGGAACCGGAGCCGCGCGGCGTCTATTGCGGTGCGATCGGCGTCGTCATGCCGGGCGGTGAGGCGCGCTTCAATGTCGGCATTCGCACGGT
>JBNKCS010000097.1:0-5544 GCA_050287865.1 Rhodocyclaceae bacterium
GGCAAAGCGCTTGACGTGGGCCTGGACGTCTTCGGCCGTCAGCTTGCCGACCGCCTCGGGCTTCAGCACCACCAGCGCCAGCGGCCGTTCGCCCCACTTCTCATTGGCGACGCCGATCACCGCGACTTCGCCGACACCCGGGCAGCGGCCGATCACGTCTTCGAGTTCCAGCGACGACACCCACTCGCCGCCGGTCTTGATCACGTCCTTGAGCCGGTCGGTCACTTGCAGAAAACCGCGCTCGTCGATGTGGCCGATGTCCTGCGTATGCAGCCAGCCGCCCTCCCACAAGCCTTCCGACGCATCCGGATTCTTGAGGTAGCCCTGCGTCAGCCAGGGCGTGCGCACCACCACCTCGCCCGTCGCCTTGCCGTCGTGCGGGCAATCCTGGAAATCGGCATCGACGTTGCGCAAGGAGACCAGCGAAATCGGCCGGCCGGTCTTCACCCGGCGCGCCAGTTGCGCATCGGCATCGAGTTCCAGATCGGCCGGATCGAGTTGCGACAGCGTCAGGATCGGGCAGGTCTCCGACATGCCGTAGCCGGTGAACACGTCGATGCCTCGCTCCAGCGCCGCCCTCGCCAGCCCGGTGGTCAGCGCCGACCCACCGATGATGACTTTCCAGCTGGACAGGTCGACATCCTTGCACACCGGACTCTGCAGCAGCATCAGCAGAATCGTCGGCACGCAATGCGAGAACGTCACCTTCTCCTTGTCGATCAGCGACAGGATGGCGTCGGGCACGTAGCGGCCGGGATAGACCTGCTTCACGCCGGCCAGGGTGGCGATGTACGGCAGGCCCCAGGCATGGACGTGGAACATCGGCGTCAGCGGCATGTACACGTCTTCGCGATGGAAACGTCCCTGCTGCTTCGGCAGCGTCAGCGTCATGCCCACCGCCAGCGTATGCAACACGAGTTGCCGATGGCTGAAGTAAACGCCCTTCGGCAGGCCGGTGGTGCCGGTGGTGTAGAACGTCGTCGCGCGGGCGTTCTCGTCGAAGTCCGGAAAATCGAAGGTATCGCGGCAGCCCGCCAGCAGCGATTCATATTCGCCGACAAAACCCGCCGGCGCCGGCGCTTCGGCATCGGCGAGCAGCACGATCTTCTTGACGCTGAGCAGTTCGAGCTTGATCTGCTCCAGTACCGGCAGGAAATCCTGATGGATGAACAGCACGCTGGCGCCGGCGTGATTGAGCGTATAGAGGATCTGGTCGGGCGAGAGGCGGATGTTCACCGTCATCAGCACCGAGCCCAGCATCGGAATGCCGAAGAAACATTCGAGGTAGCGATGGCTGTCCCAGTCCATCACCGCCACGGTGTCGCCCTGCTTCACGCCCATTTCGGTCAGCGCATGGCCGAGACGGTTCACGCGCCTGGCGAACTCCCGATAGGTGTGGCGTCGCTTGTCCGCGTAAACGATTTCCTGGTCCGGCGAAGTCGCCAGCGGCGTATGCAGCAGTTGCTTGATCAGCAGCGGGTAGGTGTACGCGGATGGCGTGACCTGAATCTTGTCGACCGGCATGGATGACTCCTCCTGAATTTGTATTCAACCGAGACGAACTTGCAAAATCTGCCGCCGGCGTGGCTCTTTGGCCATTGTTGCGGCGGGAAGCGAATGGCGGCAATTCCTTTTCTGCAACGACAACTTGGCGACGATTCTAGGCTTGTTGCCTATTCGGCATGCTTGCGCATCACGCCGACTTATTGACATAATCGGCCACACTCGTTCAGCCGGATATTCCCGTGGCACTCGCCTCGTTCTCGACCGTCCCTATCAGTTTCGTGCGCCAGTTGCTCAATGGCGTTTGCCTGGAACCCACGTGCCGCGAACGCCTGCTGCTGGATTCGGCCATCGCCCCCGCCCTGCTCGACGAAGCCGCCGCCCGCGTCACCACCGAACAGTTCGCCACCCTCTACCAGCGCCTCGCCCGGGAGGTGGACGATGAACTGCCCGGCATGTTCTCGCGCCCGGCGCGCAACGGCACCTTCAAATTCCTTTGCCTCTCGGTGCTGGACGCGCGCAACCTGCGCACCGCGCTCTACCGCTTCACACGATTTTTTCGCCTGGTGCTCGACGACGTCGATTTCGAACTCTCGCGCCAGGAAGCATTGACGCGCGTCGCGCTGATGCCGCGCCCGCCCTTCGACGCAGCCAGCACCTTCGCCCAGGAAATCCTGCTGCGCCTGGTCCACGGCGTCATCTCCTGGCTGGCCGGCAAGAAGATGCCGCTGGCGCGCATCGAACTCGCCTTCCCGCGCCCGGCGCACGCGGCCGACTACGGCATGCTCTATCCCGGCCCGGCCTTCTTCGACCAACCCGTCACCGCGCTCCATTTCGAAACCGCCCTGCTCGAAGGACCGATACGGCAGGATCAGAAAAGCCTCGCCGAATTCATGCGCCGCGCCCCCGGCGACTGGCTGTTCAACGCCTTCCCCGAACGCCTCATCAGCCACGGCGTGCGCGAACACCTGCAGGCGCACCTGAGCGTCGCCACCGGCATCGAAAGCGTCGCCGAGGCCATGCACGTCTCCGTGCGCACCCTCTCGCGCCGCCTGCGCGACGAAGACACCAGCTTCCAGGCCATCAAGGACGAACTGCGCCGCGACATCGCCATCCAGCGCCTCACCAAGACCGCCACTCCCATCGCCGTCATCGGCGCCGAACTCGGCTTCGACAACCCCACCGCCTTCCACCGCGCCTTCAAGACCTGGACCGGCAGCACGCCGGGAGCGTATCGCTAGGAAGAGAAGCGCCAGTGGCGTACCGCCACGGCTGACTTTTCGGGGCGCCGATATCGACGCCGACCGACCGAACTGCCCTACTCCGGCTGCCGGCTGTCGATGGCGATGGTGACCGGTCCGTCGTTGACCAGTGTGACCTGCATGTCGGCGCCAAAGACGCCCGTGGCCACGGGCCGGCCGAGCGCCCCGGACAAGCGTTCGACGAAGCGCTCGAACAAAGGCTGCGAAACGTCGCCGGGAGCGGCGCGACCCCAGGACGGGCGGTTGCCTTTCTTCGTCGAGGCGTACAGGGTGAACTGGGAGACGGCGAGAATCCCGCCACCGATGTCGGTCACGCTCCGGTTCATCACCCCTTGTTCGTCCGGGAAGATGCGCAGTTTTACCAGCTTCCCGGCCATCCATTCCAGATCGTCGAATCGATCGGACTCCTCGAAGCCCGCCAGCACGAGCAGGCCGGCTTCGATCTGCCCGGCGACCGCGCCGTCAACGCTGACGGCCGCCTGCCGAACCCGCTGCACGATCACTCTCATTCCGGACTGTCAGCCTTCGCGCTTGCCGGCCTTCAGCCATTGCGCGTAGGAGATCCTGGGAATATCGAAACGATCGGTCGTGCGGCAATAGACCGAAGGAGAACCCAGGCGGCCGATGGGGGCGAAATCCTTGATATGGAATTTTTCCCCGACCAGGCTATCGAGCACATGGAACATCACCACTTCCCCGATGATCAGGGTATTGCCGCCCAGAGGCAGGGTCTGGTGGAGCTTGCATTCCATGCTGACCGGCGCCTCGGCCAACCGCGGGATGGCGATGCGAACGGAGCGCGCCGTGTGCAGCCCGGCGATCTCCACTTCGCTGATGTCGGCCGGAAAATCCGCGGCCGACAGGTTCATGGCATTGAACAGGTCTTCGGTCACCATGTTGACCACGAACTCCCCCGTCGCCTGAATGTTGCGCGCAGTGTCCTTCAGCGCGCCCGCATCGTTGAGGCCGATGCTGACGATGAGAAATACGGGATTGGCGCCGACAGCGTTGAAGAAGCTGAACGGAGCGAGGTTCGTCACGCCGTCTGGACCCCGGCTGGTGATCCAGGCGATGGGCCGGGGAACGACCAGGTTGGTCAGGAGCTTGTAGTTGGTGGCGTGAGACTGCAGCGCAGGGTCGATTTGCATTTGGCGTATCCAGAGCCCGCAGGCCGGCGCCTATCGCCCTTACCTGCCCGGCTTCGCATTATCCCCCGAACTTCGCGATGGCATCGAAAGCCCGCAACCGACGGCGCCGAGCGGATCAATTCTGCGCCGGCTGCTCCACGGACACTTCCCCGGATGCATCGGCGGACGCCAGCGGCCAATTGCGGACCTGTTCCCACTTCCGCTGAACGGGAGGCGGCAGATTGTCCATGTGCTTGAGGAAGAGCGCCAGCGTCCAGATCTGTCGGTCATCGAGGGTGTTGCGGAACGACGGCATGCCGGTCAAACGGATGCCGTGCTTGATCTTCCAGAACGAATAGCCTTCCGGATCGTCCTCGACCCCGTCGGTCGCCAGCTGCGGCGGCTTCTGGTAGAGGCCCTCGGCAATCGGTGAGCGGGAACTTTCACCCTTTGCCGATCCATGGCAAACGGCGCAATTTTGCGCGAAGAGATGAACGCCCTCGTCGAGATTCACGTCCGTCAGCGCCACCGGATTGGGCTCTTGCGGCGCCTCGCGACGCATCGTCGCATCCAGCGACGTACTGGCCATCCAGGTTTCCAGCCAGCTCGGCGGCGAGTCGGCATTGGCCGGAATGAGTCCGCTCCGCACCAGCAACCATGCTCCGATCAGTGCGACAGCCAGTGTCAACACGACGCCAGAGATCAATCCTTTCATCATCACACCTCCATCGTTCACGGGATCGAGCCAATCCAACAGCACTCAAGACAAGCAAATCGGGGCCGAGTTCATTTATTCACCGGTCATCGCGTCCTTCCGCGTCGCGGGCATTTGCGCCAGCCCGGTCTTGTGGGATAGGCTTGCGGCCATGCTGACCCTCGCCACCCTGACGATCAAGAAGACCATCACGCTGTTCGCGCTGGTGGAGCCCATCGCGATGATCCCGATCTTCCTGGCCGCCGCCGCGGAACTGGACGTCGCCGGCAAGGCCCGCTTCGCGAGAACCATCGCCCTCACCGTCATCGTCGCCCTGCTGTTGGCGACCTTCCTGGGCACACCGCTGCTGTCGCTGCTCGGCATCTCGATCGGCGCGATGCAGGTCGGCGGCGGGCTGATCGTGCTGTTGCTGGCCATCGCCATGGTGCTGGGCAAGGAAACCTCCTTCAAGGGCATGTCGCCGTCGCCGCAACAGGCGCCCGGCGAGGCATCCATCGTGCCGCTCGCCATGCCGCTGCTGGCGGGTCCGGCGGCCTTCAGCTATGTGCTGGCCAACAGCGCGTGGCGCACCTCGGCGGAACTGGCATCCGTGGTGGTGCCCATCCTCGTCGTCGGCCTCTTGTGCTGGTTCATCTTCCGTGGCGCCAGCCAGGCCGAGCGCGAGATCCGCAAGTCGACGCTGGACCTCGTCGAACGCGTCGGCGGCTTCTTTCTCGCCGCCATCGCCGTGGAGATGATGGCGACGGGCCTGCGCAGCCTGTTTCCGATTCTCGGGTAGGAGTTGGCGAGAACTGTCGGTGGCGTACCGCCACGGCTGACTTTTCTGGGGAGGCGGCTAGCGACCTGAGGCGGCAGTTGGCAAATAAGAAACGCGGACCTTCAACGTAAAGCTAAAGGGCACGCAGCGAAGCGGAGCGTCCCGCTGAGCGTCGGGTTA
>JBNKCS010000097.1:5554-5795 GCA_050287865.1 Rhodocyclaceae bacterium
TCGAAAACCCAGCCCTTCTCCGTGATCTCCCACCTGATTGTCCGCAGCTGATCGATATACCGAACCATGAACTCGTCGAACGAGTTGGCCTTTAACTTCTTCACGTCGTCGTCGCGCCCAAAGGCAATAACTTGACCAAGAGTACCCAATCTGTCTGGGTCGTAATCGATTCCCAGGTGGTTGCCGCCGAAGTCGTGTGTGAAAGGTATCCACTTAGGGTTGACGTAGAGGGGCTTTATGA
>JBNKCS010000098.1:0-5739 GCA_050287865.1 Rhodocyclaceae bacterium
CCCGGCCTCGCGGTAGCGCCACTCCAGCGTTGCATCGCGGAAGTGCAGCGTAACGGGGTTCAATGGAACGCGTTGGGTCACGGCCAAAAGCGTCGGTTCGGAGGTGGGGAAAATTCAGTATAGCGCCAGTGCGGCCGGCGCGCCGCACGAATACTTCCCGTCATTTTTGGCGCGCGCCTATACTCCGGACGCGATTTCGCCCACTTCAAGAGGAGTGCGCCTCATGTCCAAGGTCCAGAAGTCGAACAAGGAAGCCAAGAAGCAGGCTGCAAAGACGCCCAAGGAGAAGAAAGCCGCCAAGCAGGCGAAGAAGCACGCCGGCGACGCGGTGCCGCTGGTGGTGCGCAGCTCCTGACGGCGCGTCGGTGCGCCCGGGCTACTCCGGGACGAAGACGGCCTGCGAAAAGTCAGCCGTGGCGACACGCCGCAGCGGGTGGCCGTAGAGGCGCGTGAGGTTCGCCTCGTCGAGCACATCGGCGACCGGACCGGAGAGGCAGGTGCCGTCGCCGAACAGCAGCAGCGTACGGTCGCAGAAACGCAGCGCGAAGTTCGGGTCGTGCAGCACCATGGCGATGGCGACGCCGTCGCGGCGGGCGCGCAGCGACAGCAGTTCGAGCGTGGCGATCTGGTGATTGAGGTCGAGGTGCGCCAGCGGCTCGTCGAGCAGGCATAGCCGCGTCTGCTGCGCAAGCAGCGCGGCGATGGCGACGCGCTGGCGTTCGCCGCCGGAAAGCGTGCGCATTTCGCGATCTTCCATGTCGGCGAGGCGCATGTCCGCCAGCGCGGCGCGGGCGATGCGCGCGTCCGACGGCGATTCCCACGACCAGCGAGAGAGATGCGGGTGGCGGCCGGTGAGCACCGCTTCCAGCACGGTGCTGGCAAAGGGGTCGCTGAAGTCCTGGCCCAGCCAGCCGCGAATCCGCGCCGCATCGCGCAGGCCGAGGTCGGCGTAGCTCTGGCCCTCGACGAACAAGTCGCCGCTGTCGGCGGCGCGCAATCCGGCCAGCGTGGCGAGCAGCGTCGACTTGCCGGCGCCGTTCTTGCCGAGAATGGCCAGCCGCTCGCCTGCCGCCAATGCAAGGTCGAGGTCGCGGCAGACTTGATGGGGGCCGATGCTGACGGCGAGGCGGCGGGTTTCGAGAATCATGATCGCGCACTCCTGCCCAGCAAGGCGAGAAACACCGGCACGCCGATTAGCGCGGTCAATATGCCGACGGGCAACTGGGTGGGCGCGACGAGGGTGCGCGCAGCCGTGTCGGCCAGCACCAGCAAGCTGCCGCCAGCCAGCACCGAGGCAGGCAGCAGCAGGCGCTGGTCGTTGCCGACGGCGAGCCGCACCAGATGCGGCACGATCAGGCCGATGAAACCGACCGAGCCGGCCGTGGTGACGGCGACCGCGGTGGCGAGCGAGGCGACGACGTAGATGATGCGACGCAGGGTAGGCACGGCGACGCCCAGCGCCAGCGCCTGATCGGCGCCGCGCGCCAGCAGGTTGAGTTCGCGCGCGAAGGGAATGGCCGTCAGTAGCGCGACGACCAGCACGCCCAGCGCGGGCAGCGGGTTGACGGCCTGCGAGAGGTCGCCCATCAGCCAGAACAGCATGCCGTGTACTTTCTGGTCGGGCGCCAGCGTCAGGATCAGCGCTACCAGTGCGCCGCAGCCGGCGGCGACCACCACGCCGGTGAGCAAGAGCCGTGTTTGCGTCCAGCTGCCGTCGCCGTGGGCGAGGCCGAATACCAGCAGCATCGCGGCGAGCGCGCCCACAAAGGCGAAGCCTGGAACGGCGAGGCCCGCCAGCCCGAGCAGCATCGCGGTCAGCGCGCCGACGCCGGCGCCGCCGGAGATGCCGAGTACGTAGGGGTCGGCCAAAGGATTCCTCAGCAGAACCTGCATCAGCGCGCCGGCAAGAGCCAGCAACCCGCCACAGGCAAAAGCGGCCAGAGCGCGCGGCAGGCGCAGGTCGAAAACTACCGCGTGCGCAACGTTGTCGCTACCCGCCAGGGCGGCCAGGATGTCGCCGAGCGGCAGCAAAAGGCTGCCCGCGCCAAGCGCCGCAACCAAGCTCGCCGCCGCCAGCAGTGCCAGCGAAAGAAGAACGAGCAGGGCGCGGCGGCGCGAGGGCATGGGCTATTTTGGCGCGTATCTCAGGCCGACGAACAGGGAGCGGCCGGCGACGGCATAGTCGTTGTACGGCGCCATCGTACTGCGGACGACGACATAGTCCTTGTCGAATAGATTGTCGAGTCGCGCGTTTACGCTCCAGTCGCCGTTGATTCGATAGTCTGCGCTCAGGTTCACAACTGCGTAGCCACCGAGCGTCTGGCTGTTGCTGCGGTCGTTGAAGCGGCGACTGACGGCGCGAAGCTGAGTTCCGACATTGAGGCGCTCCAGATGGTAGCGAACCTCGAAGCTACCCGAGCGTGGCGCGCGGCGCTGGAGGACCTTGCCGGTGGCGTCGTCGCGGGCGCTGAGAACATCGTAGGCGGCCAGCCAGTGCCAGTCGCCAGAAGCCCGCTGATACTGGAACGAAGCGCCCTTGATGGTGGCGCTGCTGACGTTGTCCATCGTGCCGATGTAGGTCGGGGCGGTGCCCGGAACGTAGTCGATCAGATCAGTGATGGAGTTGTAGTAGAGCGTCGCGTTCGCCGAGACACCGAGTGCCTCGTAGGTGACACCCAGATCGCGGTTGCGTGCCCGTTCCGGTTTCAGGTCCGGGTTGCCTTGGTAGAAGTTCACCGTGTCGAGCGGCCAATAGAGATCGTTAAAGGTCGGCGCGTGAAATGCAGTACCGATTGATCCGCGCGCGATCCAGCGGTCGGCGAAGCGATAGCCGTAGGCAAGCGAGCCGGTGTTGTGGCGACCGAGGCGGGATATCGAATCGCTGCGGCCGCTGGCCTGCAGCGAATGGTCACCGAGCCACTTCTGATAGCCGAGGATGAACGCCATCGTGTTCTGGTCGTGTTCGTCGAGCGGCTGCGTCGAGTCGACATGGACGCCGCGCCATTCGGCCGCCGCCATCAGCTTGCCGCCCGCGGCGGCGATGTCGTTCTGCCAGGTGGCTTGATTGTCGCGCGTCTCGTATTGGGGTTCGGTGACGATGCTGCCGACCGGATCGAACTGCCAGTTGGTTAGCCGATCCCGGCTTTGGCCGATACGCAATGAGGTTGTCCATGCATCGGTGACATGGTAGTCGGCGTGGACACCTAACGAGTCCAGCGTCTGCCGCAGCCGGTTGTCGAAATCGGCCGTGCACGGCCAGGGGTAGGTGGAGCTGCAGTTGGTCGAGTCGAAATGCTTTTCGCCGCGAGTGTGGAAATAGTCGGCACCGATCGCCAGGCCGGCCGAAAGCTGCTGTTCGATGCTGACGGTCAGGTTCTGGTTGTCGTAACCGTCGCGGTCCGGGTTGTACATGTCGTAGGTGCCGCCCTTGGCTTCCTTGACGTCGCTGAACCCCTTGCTGCGTTCCTCGCCGGCCTGGATGTGGAAACGGGTGTCGCCGCTGCGGCCACCGTAGGCGATCGATCCGACCGTGGTGTCGTAGCGGCCGGCGCCGACCACGATCTCCGGCGCCGGCTTGCCTTCGCGGCGGCGGGTAATTATCTGGATCACGCCGCCCAGCGCGTCGGCACCATAGAGACTACTGGCCGGGCCGCGCAGCACTTCGATGCGCTCGATCTGTTCGACGGGCAGGTGTTCGATGGCCGTCGTGCCGACGGTTGCCGAGGATACCCGCTGGCCGTCGATCAGCACCAGCGTGTGTGCGCTGTTGGTGCCACGCAGGGAAAAGGTCCCTGTCGCGCCGCGTCCGCCGCCGGCCGAAACTTGAATGCCCGGCAGCGAATTCAGCAGTTCCGGCAGCGTGGCGTCGCCTGCCTGTTCGATGTCGTCTCGGGTCAGTGTCGTGACGTCGCTGAGAACCTCGCTGGCGCGGGTCGGAATGCGCGTGGCGGTGACGACGATGGTGGCGTCATCATCCGCTGCGAGGGCAGGAACAGACGCGACAAGTACCGCGAATGCGGTGGCGATGAGATGAGGGCGTTGCATGAATGAAGACTCCCGATGAGCGGCGCGCAGTCCCGCACGCCGGCACATTGCCAAACGGAAACGCTGGGGGAGCAGGGAGCCAGGAACATCGGCTGCCGCCTCCCGCGACATTTCCAACCGTTGTCCATGGCCGGTCTCCGGGCTCGGAAGTCTTGATGCGCCGCCTTCCCGGGTTATCCCCAGTGGCTGATTGGCGCACCCGCACTTCCTTACCGTTGCGGGGGCAGCACAGGCATTGCCGGACATGATCGTTCGGCGCACCTGTTTCCCGTTTCACCCGAACGCCCATGACTGAGGGCGGGCGGGCACCACGAACGGAAGGCATTCTAGCATCGCGGTTTTCCATTCATCAGAGAGTTAGACGATACATGCGGCATAACCTTCAATATCGTCGCTTACTGCTTGACCAAGCAGGAATTTTCGACGACACTGGTAAAAGTGGATATCGACATTTCGTCCCTCGAAGCCAAAGTCGAACGCGTCGCTGCCTTCTGCGAGGAGCTGCGCGAGGAGAATCACGCCCTGCGCGAGCGCATCACCAAGCTCGAGGACGAGAAGCAAGCGCTCGCAGCACGCATGACCACGGCGCGGGAACGTCTCGAGACGGTCGTGGACAGGTTGCCGGTCGAATGAGCGCTTCCAGCACAATCGATATCACGCTGCACGGCAAGGAATTCCGTGTCGCCTGTACGCCCGAGGAGAAGGAGGATCTGCTGGCAATCGCCGCCTTCCTCGACTGGAAAATGGGCGAGATCGCCAAGCAGACCAAGAGCTCCGGCGAGCGACTGGCGGTGATGACCGCGCTTAATCTTGCGCATGAACTGATCAACATCAAAGAGCCCGCAACGACAATTGACGAGCCGGAGGCGAGGCGTAGAATCGCTGCCATGGAGGCGCGTCTGGATGCGGTTCTTGCTCCACAGGAAGAACTCTTCTAGACCGCCCGCAGAGTTTCCCTGCGGTGTTCGTTAAGGTCGTAATTCCTTTGAACCAATGTCTTCGTGACAAGGTTGCCGACCATAGACGCCGCTGTTGTGAGCATCCCTAGCCGGATGCACCTGATGCGGCAGGAACGCGACCTCCCTGAACCCAGGTTCAGGAGACTCGGCCTGACGGCATGCGCGGGGAACCAGACAAGAGCACGGAAGATTCCGTGCTCTTCTTTTTTGCGGATCGGAGCATGCGTTACTGGCTGATGAAGACCGAGCCCGGCGTGGTCGGCATCGACGATGTCCTCGCAATGCCGGAGCAGACCGTGGACTGGTGGGGGGTGCGCAACTACCAGGCGCGCAACTTCATGCGTGACCAGATGAAGGTCGGCGACAAGGTGCTCTTCTACCATTCCAGTTGTGCCGAACCCGGCATCGCGGGCCTCGCCGAGGTGGTGAAGCTCGCCTACCCCGATCGCACCCAGTTCGATCCAGCAAGCCACTACTTCGATCCGAAGGCCACGCCGGAGAATCCGCGCTGGGTGAATGTCGATGTGCGGGTGACGAAGAAGACGCGGCTGATCGGGCTGGCCGAATTGCGCAGCCATCCGGAACTGGCCCACATGCGCGTTCTGCAACGCGGCAACCGGCTGTCGATCACGCCGGTCGATCCGGCGGAGTGGAACTTCATTGTGGACAGGCTCTTGAAATGAACGAATGGTTCATCGGCTATCTGGTGCTTGGCGCGGTTGCCGGCTTCTTCGCC
>JBNKCS010000099.1:0-5434 GCA_050287865.1 Rhodocyclaceae bacterium
CCAACCGCTGTTTCGACCGCGCCATGAATGCTTTCTGGTCGGCGGAGTCGCTGAGTCGCGCGGTCGAGGCGATCCAGGCCGAGGACAGCAGCGGCGTCTTCGCGCACATGGCTGCGGCCGGCGCTTCGGCCGCGCAATCGCACGAGCAGCACGGCGCACGCGGCATCGGCGCCGGCGTCAGCCAGAGCGAAACGGTGACGCGCGCCTTGCGCAGCCAGATCGTGCGCACCCAGGCCGGCATCGAACAGGGCCTCACCTTCCTCGCCTCGGTCGGCTCGACTGCGCCCTTCATCGGACTCTTCGGCACCGTCTGGGGCATCTACCATGCGCTGGTCGGTTTGGCCGGCGCGACGCAGGTAGTGCTCGACAAGGTCGCCGGCCCGGTTGGCGAAGCGCTGATCATGACGGCCGCCGGCCTCTTCGTCGCCATCCCCGCCGTGCTCGCCTACAACGCGCTGACGCGCGGCAACCGCGTCGTGATGGCGCAACTCGACGGCTTCGCCCATGACCTGCACGCCTATCTGACCACGGGCGCCAAGAACAGCGCCGGCATCCAGGCGGCGCCGGCCGGCCAGCTTTCGCGGGCAGCCTGACCATGGCCTTCGGCGGATTCGACGACAAGCCAGGCGTCGCGCCCATGTCGGAAATCAACACCACGCCGCTGGTCGACGTGATGCTGGTGCTGCTCGTCATCTTTATCATCACCGCGCCGCTCTTCCATCAGGCGGTGCCGATCAATCTGCCCAAGGTCGATGCCACCAAACTGGAAGACAAACCGCACGTCATTCAACTGGCCATCGACGAAGTGGGCACCATCTTCTGGGACGGAGAAGCGATCCACCGTGACAGCCTGCCGGGCCGGCTGGAAGCCGTGCGCCTCGAAGATCCGGAACTGCACTTGCGCGCCGACCGTGGCACCCGCTACGAGAAGGTCGCCGATGTCATGGCCGCCGCGCAGGCCGCAGGCATCGTCAAGATCGCCTTCGTGACGGAGCCGGCGCCGCGCTGACAAAAGTCAGCCGTGGCGGGACGCCGAAGCACGGCCGCGACCGTCACAGCCTCAGCCGTGGCCGGTTGTCGATCAAATGATGCGTTTCGGGTACCAGCAGGGCGGAGCTTCGATTACGCCCGTGGGTTTCAGGCGCGTTTGCGCAAGCGTGCAGCCAACGCCTTTGGCCATTCCTTCCAAGTGGCGGTCTCCAGGGATTCTTTCGCCCTGACGAGCGTCCAGCACAGTGCATATCGGACCATCGACTTCAGGCTGGTGGTGTTGCCAGCGAAGAGACGCATTCTGGGATGCTTGATGTCGCAGAAATCGGTTTTCACTCTGGTGACGCCTGGCATCATGTCCATCCTGCTGTGTCGGCCGGCATTGATCTCCGCTTCGATTATCTTGAGGACCACTAGCTTTCCCGGACTGTATTTGGCGTAGGCGCTGTCGAATGCAGTGAGGTGCCAGATCAGGACCGGACCGGCGCGCAATACGATGGAAAAGGCGATGGTGATGCCACGGGCCTTGAGCAGATAAAAGCAGGTGAGATTCCGGGCGGCGAGTTTCTCCAGCACCGAGCGATAGCAGGTCCGGGAAAGCGTGTCGCCAAACAGCGAGGAGCGATCTCGTCCTCCGGCGATGAGTTCGCTCTGTCGCGCGATATGGAGCGCGATGATCTCCTGCCATTCGGTTTCGTTGACTTCGTCCTTGCCTTCGAAGGTGTAACCGAAGTCGCGGGCCAATGCGCGATCGCGTCTGGCAAGCTGCTGGACCATGCTCTTGGAGCGAGTTCCCAGAAATTCGGCGTATGGTTTGGTCAAATCAACCTGGTAGGAATCCATGCTTTCGCGCGTGACGGTTGCACCGGGAAGCGCGCGCCGCAGGGCATCGTACGTTGCGGTTTCGGGACGAAGGTAGCGCAAGTCGAGGCAGTCGACCTTCACTGCGCCGCTGCGAAACAAACAGTCCAGGAAGGCCGCCGTACACTCCTCCGTGTTCGCGGCATCCGGGATCAGGAGGTCGGCTTCGACCATCAGCGATGCGCGGATCGCGCCCCAAGAGGTCAGTTTGCCGATCAGACCGCGCAGCCGGCGCGAGCCCTGGAAGTAAAACGGCGCCACACCCACAAGTTGCTCACCCTTGAAGGCGAGCAGAAACAGAAACTGCCCCGGCTCGGGGCAGTACAGCGGGAACATCGACTCGATCCAGTCGAGCGAATGAAAAATTCTGCAGCTGTCGGGCAGCGTCTGGATAAAGGCATCGTAAGCGGCCCGATGACTTTGCAACGCTGCCAGGGAGTCAATGGGTACTACTTGAAGAGGGGTGTCCGCTTCGACGATGGTTGCCATTGCCTTTCAAGCCTCTAATTCAGCCACGAGTGCATATCGCCGAACATCATACTGGATATCGTCAAGTGACTTTATGACCTGGCCGGCGCTACGCCGGGGGGCACTTGCCGCTAGGCGTTTCGCCCGTTCATCGTGCGAGCGGAGCGTTGGCTTCGTCGAGGGTGGAGACGAGCCATTGTTCGGCGGCCGCGACCGAGGGAAAGACCCGCAGCGGCAGAAGGCGGTTGCTCGTGACGTTTTCGACGAAATCCAATACTTCAGCCGGCGCGATCGCGTCGACATAGGCGATCGCGTCGAAGATTCCCTGGTCGAACGTGGCGTGCCACGACGCGATCTCGAAGGTATCCCACAGCGGAAGCCGCGGCCCCTCCAGGCGGGACTCGATCAGTACGCGCGTGCAGCCTCGTGCCTCGCACTCCTTGAGCCCTTCCATCAGGTAGAGGGCCACACTTTCGCGGCTATTGCTGCCGGTCGCGATGGCATGAATGTAGCCGGGTTTCTCCACGAGGGTCAGTTGATAACTCATTGATCCCTGCCGATGCGAAACGTGGTGCCGTTAGCCTACCCCGGGTTGACGCAGCGTGCAATACGGACAGCACAGGCTCGGCGAAGACATCGGCAGATGGGTGCGACACCATGTCACTTCGGGCGAGCGGCCGCGCTGCCTAGAATCTGCGCGGTCTCCTCTTCCTCGTTCCCCCCGCCATGAAATTTACCCGCCTCCCCATCGCGCTGGCCGTCGCTGCCATGCCTTTCGCTTCGCATGCCCAGGACGGCACGCTCTCCGAAGTCGTCGTCACCGCGCCGCGGATGAGCGACCCGCTGGTCGTCGTCACCGACCCCAAGGCGCCGCAAACGCCCGTGCCGGCGGGCGATGGCGCCAGCTTCCTGAAGAATATTCCCGGCTTCAACGTCATCCGCAAGGGCGGCACCGACGGCGATCCGGTGCTGCGCGGTCTGGCCGGTTCGCGCCTGAACGTGCTGCTCGACGGTGCCGAATTCCACGGCGGCTGCGGCATGCGCATGGACCCGCCGACCGCCTATGTCTTCCCCGAGGTGTACGACAAGGTCACTGTCATCAAGGGGCCGCAGACGGTGCGCTACGGCAACGGCAACCTGGCCGGCGTCGTGCTGTTCGACCGCGTGGAAAAGCCGTTCAGCGAAACCGGCGCGCGCGGCGTGGCCAGCGTGATGGCCGGTTCCTGGGGACGTCTCGACGCCATGGGCGACGCGACCTGGGGGACGCCGGACTTCTACGTGCGCGGCAGCACCAGCTATTCCGATTCCGACGACTACGAGGACGGCGACGGCGCCAAGGTGCATTCCGCCTTCAACCGCAAAAGCTACAACGTCGCGGGCGGCTGGACGCCCGACTCGAACACCCGGCTGGAACTCTCGGCCGTGCGCAGCGAAGCCGAAGCCGCGTACGCCGACCGGGCGATGGATGGTGTGATCTTCGACCGCGACGGCTGGGGCGTCCACTTCGAGAAGCGGCGCATATCCGATGTGCTGCGCAAGATCGAGGCGCAGTACAACCACAACTACATCGACCACGTGATGGACAACTACTCGCTGCGCACCAAGCCGGCGGCAGCCAACTATATGTGGAACAACCCCGATCGCGAGACGACCGGCATCCGTGCCAGCGCCGATCTCGGCCTCGGACAGTCGACGCTGCTGACCCTCGGCGCCGACCGGCAGGAGAACGAGCACACGCTACGCACCTACAGCGGTACGACGATCGTCAGCGTCGATTCGCGTTCGCGTGTCAAGGATCTTTCCTCCACCACGACCGGCACCTTCGGCGAACTGACCTATGCGCTGGCCGACAAGCAGCGCGTGGTTTCCGGCCTGCGTTACGACCGCTACAGCGCGGATCGCTACAACGCCATGACCGGCGCTGCCGTCGGCAGTGCCGACGAAAACCTCACCAGCGGCTTCGTCCGCTACGAGCGCGATCTCGGCGTCGCCACGACGACCTACGTCGGCATCGGCCGCGGCCAGCGCGCCATGGACCACTGGGAAGCGACCACCTACAACGGCATCACCGCCAGCCGGCAGCTCGATCCCGAGACCAACAACCAGCTGGACGCCGGCCTGCTCTGGCACGGCGGCGACCTCAGCGCCTCCGTCTCCGCCTGGTACTCGAAGATCAACGACTACGTGCTGACTTATTCGAGCACGGCGCAGGGCAGTTGTCCGACGGGCACGCAGAACATGATGACCGGCATGTGGAACTGCGCGTTCAACGTCGACGCCACCCGCTACGGGCTGGAAGCCGACGCCGCCTGGCGCTTCGCCGACACCTGGACCCTGCGCGGCGGCTACGCCTACGTGCGCGCCCAGAACGACAGCATGGACGTGCCGCTGGCCCAGACGCCGCCGCCGGAAATCCGCCTCGGCCTCGACTACGCGTCCGGCCCCTACACCGTCGGCAGCCTGTTGCGCGCCGTCGACCGGCAGGACCGCATCCACGCCCACTACGGCAGCATCGTCGGCCAGGATATCGCGGCCACCGGCGGCTTCGCCACGCTGGCGCTCAATGCCTCCTATCGCATCAACAAGACGGCGCTGCTCTCCGCCGGCATCGACAACGTATTCGACCGCGCCTACGCCGAGCACATCAGCCGGGCCGGTGCCGCGGTGTCCGGCTACAACCCGGCGACGACGCGAGTCAACGAGCCCGGCCGCTTCATCTGGCTGAAGCTCAATCTGGCGCTCAACTGAGCGCCGCGTCCACCGCGCCCAAGGCCCCGCTCTGCGCTTGAGACGAGAGACGTTTCCCGGTTTGCCGGGAAACGTCAATTCGACCAGTGGGCTGGGTCTCTGCCCTAGTACTCGTTCCGCCTCCCTTTGGCCTTGACGACGGAACGCACGAACTTTCCAAACGCCCGGTCCTTCTTGCGCTTTTCAAGATGAGACATTTCGTGAAACTCGGACTCCTTCCTGAGCTTCAGGTAGTTTTGAAGATGTGCTAGGTCCAGTTCACCCTGCGCGATGGCGCTCTGAATGGCACAGCCCGGCTCGCTGGTGTGCGTGCAGTTGGCGAAGCGACAGTTCTGCGAATGTGCCTGGATATCGGCAAAACTGTCGT
>JBNKCS010000100.1:0-5407 GCA_050287865.1 Rhodocyclaceae bacterium
CGGGAGAGGCTGCCCTTGTGGGCCGTGCTGCGCACTTCGATCTTCCCGCCGTGCTGCCGCACGATGCCGTAGGAGACCGATAGGCCGAGTCCGGTTCCGGTGCCGACCGGCTTTGTAGTAAAGAAGGGCTCGAAGATGCGCTTGAGGTTATCCGGCGCGATGCCGATACCGTTGTCTTCCACCTCGATCCACACGCTGTCTTTTTGGCGGCCGGTACGCAGCGTGATCGTGCCAGGCTCGTGTACTGCCTGGACGGCATTGAGCAGCAGGTTCATGAACACCTGTTTCAGCTGGAAGGGCATGCAGCGGATTTCCGGCAGCTCTCCGTACTCGCGAACAATCGTCGCCTTGTGTCGTATCTTGCTGGCAACGACGTTGAGCGTGTTTTCCAGTTCCTCGTGCACATCCGCGAACTGCCACGGTGACTCGCCGACGCGCGAGAAGTTTTTCAGATCGGCAACGATGCGGGTAACGCGGTCCAGGCCCTTTTTCGACTCGTCGAGCAAGTCCAGCGCATCCTCGCGGATGAAGTCGAGATCGACTTCAGCGCAGAGGCCTTCTGCGCACTGCGCGCTCGTGTTCGTTTGCGGAAGCGTCGCCGCGACTTCGCGGTAGGAGTCGATGACCCGTAGCAGGTCGGAAACGTAACCCTTGAGCGAGCTGAGGTTGGAGGTCACGAAACCGACCGGATTGTTGATTTCATGTGCGATGCCTGCGGCGAGTTGTCCCACGGCCATCAGCTTCTCGGCTTGCAGCAATTGGGTCTGCGCGTCCTCAAGACGTTCATTGAGTGCGTGCAGCTCCGCAATACGTCGCGCCATCTCGCTTTCAAGATGTTTGCGCTCGGTGATGTCGGACAAGGTCACCACGTAATGCGTCAGCACGTCGTCACTGCCCCGCACGGCAGTGATCGTTATCCAGCCCGGATAGTCCTCGCCATGCTTGCGCTGGCTCCAGATTTCGCCTTGCCAGGAACCGCTATGGTCGACGGATTCCCACACGGCGTCGAAGAAGTCGTCCGCCTGCCGTCCGGAGCGAAAGAGGCTTCCAACCGGGCGGCCCAACGCCTCATCCACCGTGTAGCCGGTGCATTCGGCAAAGGCACGATTGGCGCGCTGGATCACGCGTGACGCATCGGTGACCACCATCCCCTCCTGCGCCTCGAATACCGTCGCGGTGACACGGACTGCAGCCTCGGCCAGACGCGCCGCCTCCGCCTGCCGACGTTCGGTGATATCGAGGATCAGCCCGATCACAGCGGGTTGTCCCTCGAATTCCATGCTTCGTCCATGAACTTCGACGTCGATACGGCGGCCGTCCTTGCGCAACCCGACGAAGGTGTATCGCATTTCCTCAACGTCCTTGTCCGTGCGCCGGCGAACGTTCTCTGCGACCATTTGCCGGTCCTCCGGCGCGATCAGTTCGCTGATGGTCACCGTGTCGATCAGATCGACCGGCGAGGCGTAGCCGAAGATGTCGGCGAACCCTTGATTCACGTAGCGGAAACGACCGCCCTGAATGAGGTAGATGCCGGCCAGCGTCTGCTCGATCAAGCCGCGCAGCCATTCCTCGGAAAACTTGAATGTCGTTGGCGCCGCTGCCGTTTGCGTCGTTCTGTTGCGCTTGCTACCCATGTCTTCTCCCGCTACCACCTATCGAGTTCGGCGTTGTGGTGCGTGCTTCCGGCACGACCTTCGACGAATCAGGTTCTCCATGCCGGTTCAAATCCGGGCAACGTTGCCGATTGCATTGCGAACCGGGGCAGTATGCCAAACAAGTGCCGTTCAGCTTTGGGTAAGTGTAAGGGTTTTTCCGGCTACCGAATTCCCGACAAGGCTAGTTAGCGGAACAACGGTGGAACGATGCCGGAGTCCTCACGTCGATCCTGCGACACGACGGATGGTGAGTGAGCCCGTGGCGTACCGCCACGGCTGACTTTTGGGAACCGCTACTCGCCGACGACGTCGGCGCCCTTGGGCGGCGTGAAGCGGAAGGTGGTAGCCGGCAGCGCCGCGTTGGCTTCGATCCGAATCAGCCGCAGCACGGTGGTCTGGCCGAAATTGTCGTGCACTTCCATCACGCGCGGCAGCTGGTCCTTCATGCCGATGCGCACACTCTCGAAGGCGCCTTCCTTCGAGGCCGGCACGGCCTCGACGAACTGCATGCCGTCGGCAGTACCGGCGTCGATCAGCGTGAAGTTGTTTTCCAGGTCGTCGCCGGCGAGCAGCGCCGCCGGGCTGGCGCCAAGCGCCGCACCCAGCTTGCGCACGGTGACCTGGTTCAGGTCGGGATCGTAGCTCCAGAGTTTCTTGCCGTCGCTGACCAGCAGTTGCTCGTACGGCTTTTCGTAGCTCCAGCGAAACTTGCCGGGCCGGGAAAAGGCGAAGGTGCCGGACGATTCCTGCGGCTTGCGTCCGGATTTGGCGATGACGGTCTGCGCAAAGCTGCCGCGCGCTTGCTTGGTCGCGTGCAGGAAGGCGCGGAATTCGTCGATGCCGGAAGCGTGCGCCGAAGCGGAGAGAAGGCCACCGCAAAGGGCGCCAAGAAAAGCGGAAGAGTATTTCATGGACGCATTATCTCGCAGTCCCTTGGGCTTCTATGCACCCTTGGCGGTAAACGACCTATTCGCGGACGTCGGGCGTCAGCACTTCGCGGTTGCCGGCGGCGTTCATGGCCGACACGAGGCCGGCGCGCTCCATGCCCTCGATGAGGCGGGCGGCGCGGTTGTAGCCGATGCGCAGGTGACGCTGCACGAGCGAGATCGACGGCCGCCGCGTTTGCAGGACGATCTGCACGGCCTGGTCGTACATCGGGTCGGCCTCGGAGTCGTCCGCCCCGTTGCCGCCAAGACCGCCGTCGCCGTTCTCGGCAGCCGGCGCCGACAACACGTCTTCGATGTAGTCCGGCTTGCCGACCTTGCGCAGGTGATCGACGACGCGATGCACTTCGTCGTCGGCGACGAAGGCACCATGCACGCGTACCGGCAGGCCGGTGCCGGACGGCAGGTAGAGCATGTCGCCCTGGCCGAGCAGCGCCTCGGCGCCCATCTGGTCGAGGATGGTGCGCGAATCGATCTTCGATGAAACCTGGAAGGCGATGCGCGTCGGAATGTTGGCCTTGATCAGGCCGGTGATGACGTCGACGCTCGGCCGCTGGGTAGCGAGGATCAGGTGGATGCCGGCAGCGCGCGCCTTCTGCGCCAGCCGTGCGACGAGTTCCTCGACCTTCTTGCCGACCACCATCATCAGATCGGCCAGTTCGTCGATGATGACGACGATGTACGGCATCGTGGTCAGCGGTTCAGGCGATTCGGGCGTCAGCGAGAAAGGATCGGGAACATGCCCGCCGCCCTTTTCGGCCTCGTGGATCTTGTTGTTGTAGCCGGCGAGATTGCGCACGCCCAGCGCCGACATCAGCTTGTAACGCCGCTCCATTTCTCCAACGCACCAGTGCAGGGCGTTGGCGGCCTTGGTCATGTCGGTGACGACGGGCGCCAGCAGATGCGGGATGCCTTCGTAGATCGAAAGCTCGAGCATCTTCGGGTCGACCATGATCATGCGCACGTCGCGCGGCTCGGACTTGTAGACGAGCGACAGGATCATGGCGTTGAGGCCGACCGACTTGCCCGAGCCCGTGGTACCGGCCACCAGCAGGTGCGGCATCCTGGCGAGATCCGCCACCACCGGGCCGCCGGCGATGTCCTTGCCGAGGCAGATGGACAGTGGCGAATGCAAGTCGTGGTAGGCCTTGGAGCCGATGATTTCGGCCAGCCGCACCGTTTGCCGACGCGGATTGGGCAGTTCCAGCGCCATGCAGGACTTGCCGGGCACGGTCTCGATCACGCGCAGGCTGACCAGCGACAGCGCGCGGGCGAGATCCTTGGCGAGGTTCACCACCATTGCGCCCTTGATGCCCGTCGCAGGCTCGATTTCGTAGCGCGTCACCACCGGGCCGGGGTGCGCGGAAAGCACTTTCACGTCCACGCCGAAGTCGCCGAGCTTGCGCTCGATCAGGCGCGAAGTGAATTCCAGCGTTTCGGCGGCGGGCAGATCCTCCGGATCGTGCCTCGGTTCGTCGAGCAGATGCAGCGGCGGCACCGCGCCGCCGGGCACGTCGAAGAACAGCGGTACCTGGCGTTCCTTGTCCTTGCGCGCATCCAGCTTGGGCGCCTTCGGAATCTCCAGATCGACCGATTCGATGCGAACCGGCGGTTTGATCTCGAACTTGCGCCGCACGTCCTCGACCTTGGCTTCGCGCTGCTCGGCAAGAGCACGACCGTAACGGCGATCCTGCCAGTTCTGCCACAGCGCGATGGAGCCGAACCAGCTCGCTTCCAGCAATGCGCCCAGGCGCTCGGCCACTTTCAGCCAGGAAATGCCCAGAAACAGCGCCGCGCCGGCCAGCCACAAGGTGATCAGCAGCAGCGTGCCGCCGGTGAAGCCTAGAACGGAAGTTGCGATGCGGCCGACTTCGTGGCCGAGCACCCCGCCCGGTTCGAGCGGCAAAGCGAGTTTAGCGCTCCAAAAACGCATGGCTTCCAGTCCGCTGCTGGCCACCAGCAATATGACGAAACCGGCCAGCGCAATCGCCAGCGGCCGGCGGTCGCCGCGGAACAGGAGATGCAACCTTTGATAACCCCAGGCGACCAGGAAGAACAGCAACGCGACCCACCACCACGCGGAAACACCGAAAACGTAAAGCAGGATGTCGGCGAGCCAGGCGCCGAAGCGTCCGCCGGGATTGGCGATGTTCTCGACGGTGGCCGCATGCGACCAGCCGGGATCCGCGGGATCGAAGCCCCAGAGGATCAGCGCCACATAAAGGCCGACGCCGCCGACCACGAGCCAGCGCACTTCATGCACCAGGGCAGCGATTTTTTCGGGAAGCGGAACGGTGCCGTTCCGCTGGGCCGGGGTAATGGCCATGACTAGTGGGACTCCAACGGTAACATATTGATTTTAGTGCCTATCGTGGCACACAAACCGGCGAGGAAGGCGAATTTTACGACGCTAATGGGGGGATGCGACACCTTGTCGGGGAACGGCGAATGCGCCGGTTCTATAATTGGCGGCCAAACCTGATTTCAATGGAAGCCGCCCCATGACCACCCGCCACTGCCCCCTGCTCATCCTCGGTTCCGGCCCGGCCGGCTACACGGCAGCAGTCTACGCTGCCCGCGCCAACCTGAAACCTGTCGTCATTACCGGCATGGCCCAGGGCGGCCAGTTGATGACGACCACGGAAGTCGATAACTGGCCCGCCGACGCCGACGGCGTGCAGGGCCCGGATCTGATGGCGCGTTTCCAGAAGCACGCCGAGCGTTTCAACACCGAAATCATCTTCGACCACATCCACACCGCGACGCTGACCGAGAAGCCGATGAAGCTGGTCGGCGACGCCGGCGAAT
>JBNKCS010000101.1:0-5336 GCA_050287865.1 Rhodocyclaceae bacterium
AGTCAGACCGGGAGCCAGCACCTGGTTGTGGACGACCGCATAGGCACTGCGGTCGATGCCCGCCACCCGATCGTTGGGCAGGTACTCGAAGCGCGCCTGCCCGTTGTAGCCGTAATTGAGATAGCGGAGTTCGGAATTCAACTGCAGACCCCGCCGGGCGAGGATGCGCGGCGCGATGGTGGCATCCATGTTCGGCGCGATATTCCAGTACCACGGAAGCGAAAATTCCAGGCCGCTGGTGGTACTGGTGGCGTAGCTTGGCGACAGGAAACCCGACTTGCGCTGTTCATTCAGCGAAAAACTGAACCACGGCCAGTAGAAGATCGGCGTATCCATGAAAACCACCTTGGTGCTGTCGGCAACACCCAACTGGCGGTTGTAGTCGAGCACCATTTCGTCGGAGACGATGTACCAGTCGCGATTCGGCGTGCAGGTGGTAAAGGTGCTTTTCTTCAGCCGGTACACCCCCTCGCCTTCGAAATCCAGGCGCTCCGCCTCGCCGCTGCCGACGTCAGGCTCGCGCGACACTGTGAGCCCTGGCAAGACCTTGGGCGGACGCTTGATGACGAAGGCAGGCTGATCGAAGACACCCAGGTTGTCCTGCACCTGGAGCCGCAAGTGCGGACCGGTGAGCAGGTCGCCGTTCTTCTTCATGCGCACGTTGCCGGTTGCCTCAGCCTCGTCTTCGAGCTGGCGGTAAATCAGATGATCGGCGCTGATTACCATGTCGTCACGGCGGAACTCGGCATTGCCTTCGGCGATCGTCTCGACGTCGCTGCGGCCGCTGATGCTGTCGGCGCTCACCTCGGACGGCCCCGGTTCTGCCGTCGGGGGCGTCGCGGTCTGGGCCAGTGCACCGGCCGCCAGCGGCACCGAACACATGAAGATCAGCAGTCCCCGCAGGCGAAAGTGCATCGTTCGATATCGTCGCGCACCGGGCGCGCTGAAGGCCAATGATAGAATTTCGATTCTAGCATTCCGACCGGACCACTCAGCGTGAACGCCCAGCAGCAAAGGCAGCAAGAGATCGTCGAATGGCTCCGCGCGCTACTGCCCGGGCGCGATTTTTCCCTTGGCCCCGCCTCGGCCGATGCCAGCTTCCGCCGCTATCTGCGCGCGACGTTCGACGAAGGCAGCAGCCGGATCGTGATGGACGCGCCACCCAGCCACGAGGACGTCGAGCCCTGGCTACATGTGCAACGGCTCTTTTACGATGCCGGGACGCATGTGCCCGAGGTCTTCGCCACCGACCTCGAACGCGGCTACCTGCTGATCTCCGACCTCGGCTCGACGACCTATCTAACCGACCTCACGAACGCGAATGCCGACGCGCACTATCGCGCCGCCATCGACGCGCTGATCAGGATTCAGCTGGCCAGCAAGCCAAACGAACTGCCATCCTACGATCGCGTACTGCTGAAGCGCGAACTCGACCTGTTTCCGGACTGGTATCTGGCGAAGCACCTCAAACTGGATCTGACGGAAAGTCAGTCGGCGCAACTCGCCGCGGTGTTCGAGAAGATCATGGCCGTCAATCTCGCCGAACCATCAGTCTATGTTCATCGCGATTACCACTCGCGCAACCTGATGGTCGCCGACCCCAACCCGGGCATCATCGATTTCCAGGACGCCGTTTACGGTCCCATCAGCTACGACCTCGTCTCGCTGTTCAAGGACGCCTACATAGACTGGCCGGAGGAGCGTACGCTCGACTGGCTGGCGCGATACTGGCAGGCGGCGAAGAAGGCCGGGCTGCAGGTGCGCGCGGACTTCGGCGAATTCCACCGCGACTACGAATGGATGGGCGTGCAGCGGCACGTCAAGGTGCTCGGTATCTTCGCGCGGCTCTGCCATCGCGACGGCAAGGGCGGCTACCTGAAAAACATGCCGCTGGTCGCGAAATACTTGCGCACCGCCTGCGAACGCTATCGCGAACTGACTCCGCTGCTGCGCATTCTCGACCTCGCGGAGAACCGCCAGGCCGACGCGGGGTACACGTTTTGAAGTGCATGATTCTCGCTGCCGGTCGCGGCGAACGCATGCGTCCGCTGACCGACGTCACGCCGAAGCCGCTGCTGCCGGTGGCCGGCAAGCCATTGATCGTCTGGCATCTGGAGCGGCTGGCGAAGGCCGGCTTCCGCGACATCGTCATCAACCACGCGCATTTGGGCGATCACATCGAGGCGCTGCTCGACGACGGTTCCGCCTGGGGCGTTTCGATCCGCTATTCGGAGGAATCGCCCGGCGCACTCGAGTCCGCGGGCGGCATCGCCAATGCGCTGCCCCTGTTGGTAAATGGGCCGGGCGACGACATCTTCCTCGTCGTCAATGGCGACATCTGGTGCGACCTCGATTTCGCCGCGTTGCCGAAGCTGGCCGACCACGACCTCGCCCACCTCGTGCTGGTTCCCAACCCGCCCCACCACCCGGATGGCGACTTCGCTCTGCAAAATGGCCGCGTGCTCGACACGCCCGGCGTATCGCCACAGCTGACCAGCCCGAAGGGCGCAGGACGCCACGAAGTGGCGGTCCCGAGCGAGGCGAGGGATGGAGCAACGCTCCACACTTTTTCCGGCATCGGCCTCTACCACCCCGAATTATTCGCGTCGGTCGAACGCGGCAAGCCGGCCAGACTCGCGCCGCTGCTTCGCGAGGCGATGGCGGCAGACCATGTTTCCGGCCAAATCCACACCGGCCGCTGGGTCGATGTCGGGACGCCGGAGCGATTGATGGAACTGGATGCCGAGATTCGCTCTCTATAATCGGACGATGGACATCCAACCCTTCCTGGACCGCCGCAACCGCTTGCTCGCCCGCATGGAGCATGGCGTCGCCATCCTGCCGACGGCGACCGAGAAGACGCGCAACCGCGACACGCCCTACCCGTATCGCGCCGACAGCTACTTTCACTATCTCACCGGCTTCCCGGAACCCGAAGGCGTATTGGCGCTGATCGCCGGCGAGACTCCGCAAAGCATCCTCTTCTGTCGCGACCGCGATCCCGACAAGGAAATCTGGGACGGCTACCGTTACGGCCCGGAAGGCGCGAAGGAAACTTTCGGCTTCGACGAGACGTATTCGATTTCGCAACTCGACGAAAAGCTGCCCGAGCTGATTGCGAACCAGCCGTCGCTCTGGCATTCGCTCGGCTTCGAGCCGGAATGGGATACGCGCATCGGCAAGGCGCTGAACGCCGTACGCGCACAAAGCCGCGCCGGCAAACGCGCGCCGACGGCGATCCACGACCTGCGCGCCGCGCTCGACGAAATGCGCCTGGTCAAGGACGGTTACGAGATCGCGCTGATGCGTCGCGCCGCCGACATCGCCGCCGCCGGGCACGTCCGCGCCATGCGGACCGCCGCGCCCGGTCGCTGGGAATACGAAGTCGAAGCCGAGTTCCTGCACGAGTTCCGCCGCCAGGGCAGCCAGTTCCCGGCCTACACCAGCATCGTCGCCTCCGGTCCCGGCGCCTGCGTGCTCCACTACATCAACAACGACCGCCAGATGCAGGACGGCGAGTTGGTGCTGATCGACGCCGGCTGCGAACTCGACGGCTATGCCTCCGACATCACACGCACCTTCCCTGTCAACGGCCGCTTTTCCGGCCCGCAGCGCGACGTCTATCAACTGGTGCTGGATGCGCAAAGCGCCGCCATCGCCGCGACCAGACCGGGCGCACACTTCATGGCGCCGCACGAAGCCGCGCTCAAAGTGCTGGCGCAGGGCATGGTCGACCTCAAGCTGCTGCAAGGCAGCGTCGATTCCGTGATCGAATCGGAAAGCTACAAGCGTTTCTACATGCACCGCACCAGCCACTGGCTGGGCATGGACGTGCACGACGTCGGCGAGTACAAGACCGGCGACGACTGGCGCAGCCTCGTGCCCGGCATGGTGCTGACCGTCGAGCCCGGCTGCTACATCCGCCCGGCCGACGACGTCCCCGTCGCCTTCCACAACATCGGCATCCGCATCGAGGACGACGCGCTCGTGACCTTGAACGGTTGCGAAATCCTCACCACCGCCGCACCGAAGTCCGTCGCCGATATCGAGGCGCTGATGGCCGAACGTCATGGCGATTGAACCCTTAGGACATCTCGCGAGCGTAGTGAGCCAAGACAGTCGCCCCCTTCCTCGGGAAGGGGGACGGGGGGAAGGTCGTACATTTGTCGGCAACGCCGACGATGGCAAACGCAAGGTTGCCATCGTCGGGGGCGGACCGGCGGGAATGGCGATAGCCCTCGCATTGCATCGCAACGGCGTTGCCGCCGAAGTCGTCGACGCCCGCGCGCGCGGCGCGGCGAAGGACGACAAACGCATCCTCGCCCTCTCGCACGGCGCGCGACAGATCCTCGAATGGCTCGGCGTCTGGAGCGCGATCCCGCATACCGACATTACCACCATCCACATCTCGCATCAGGGCGGCCTCGGTCGGACCAAGCTCACCGCAGACGACGAAGGCGTGCCCGCGCTCGGCTACGTGCTCGCCGCCGGCGATCTCGCCGCCAGCCTCGACGCGGCGCTGGCGAAAACCGACATTCCCTTCCGCGAACACACGCACGTCGACACGCAGCCCGACGCGCCGCTCACGATCTGGGCCGAAGGCGCGATTCCCGATGAAGCCGCGACGGTGCGCGACTACGGCCAGCACGGCGTCATCTGCACCGCAACCGCCGACGAGCCGCATGCCGGCCGCGCCTGGGAACGCTTCACGCCCGAAGGCCCGGTCGCCGCGCTGCCTTGGGGGACGGACTACGCCGTGGTGATGACCTGCGCCGCGCACGAAGCCGACGCTATCGCCGCGCTGGACGATTCGGCCTTCCTCGCCAAGCTGCAAGCCCGCTTCGGCGGCCGCGTGCGCTTCACTTCCGTCAGCCGGCGCTTCGTCTTCCCGCTCGGCCTGCGCTACCGAAAGTCAGCCGTGGCGACACGCCAGGCGTGGATCGGCAACGCCGCGCAGACATTGCATCCGGTCGCGGGACAGGGTTTCAATCTGGCGCTGCGCGACATCTTTGAGCTCGCGCGCGCACTTGCCGATGCGCAGGACCCCGGCTCACCCGAACTGCTGGCGCGCTACGACGCCGCGCGCCGCCCCGACCGCTACGGCGCCATGCGCTTCACCGACACGCTGGTGCATCTGTTCAGCAACGACAACTTCCTGCTGCGCCACGCGCGCGGCGCCGGCCTGCTCGCCCTCGACCTACTTCCCCCCGTCCGTCACTTCGTCGCCCGTCGCATGATTTTCGGCGCCCGCGGCTGGTAGAACTCTCATGAACGAAGCCCCGCAGAACGGCCACCGCAAGCGCGCGCTCCTGATCCTCGCCCTCGTCTTCGGCCTG
>JBNKCS010000102.1:0-5290 GCA_050287865.1 Rhodocyclaceae bacterium
GGTAGACGGCCTCAAGGCCGGCCTTGGCCTGCTGCATGGCCTGTCCGGCGGTGATGGCGCCGAAGGCATTCACGTAACCCTTGGCGGCTTCGCCATTGACGAGGCGCCAGAGCTTTTCGGCGCCGCGCTTGGCGAGCGTGTGCTCGACTTGCAGCGAGCCGCGCAGGCGGACGACATCGGCGGCGGTGTAGCCCCGCTTGACGCTCTTCCAGCGGGAATTCTCGGCCCAGTCTCTTTCCAGAGCGGCGATTTGAGCTTGGCGATTAGTCATTGTTGTAGTCCTCTGTCTGGTGGTTGGGAGTGCGTTTCAACGTTGTTGAGCGACTGTTGGTGGAACAGAGTATAGGCAAAATGACGCGAAGCAGCAATAGTCTTATATAAGATAGTAGATAATATTTTTCATCAAAAATACATCATGTTGCGAATCGTTTATCGCAATGCGAAAAGTATTACTTGATTGTGAAAGTCAGCTATGGCGGCACGCCGCCCTTGGCTGGCGAAATCAGGCCAGGGCGCGGTCGGAGACCAGTACGCCGTCGCCGTCGGCGTAGAGCCAGTCGCCCGGCTGAAAGCGGACATCGCCGAACGTCACCGCGATGTCCGTTTCGCCGACGTTCTTCTTTTCGGTCTTCTGCGGGTGAGTGGCGATTGCCAGAACGCCGATGTCCATGGCGGCAATGGCTTGCGAGTCGCGGATGCAGCCGTTGACGACGATTCCGGCCCAGCCATTGGCGACGCCAAGCGCGGCAAGCTGGTCGCCGACCAGGGCGCGTCGCAATGAGCCGCCGCCGTCGATGACCAGCACGCGTCCGGCACCCGGTGTTTCGAGCGCCTTGCGGACGAAGGAGTTGTCCTCGAATAACCTGAGCGTGGCGATCGGGCCGTGAAACGAACTGCGGCCGCCGAAACTGCGAAACATGGGCGCGACGACGCGCAGGTTCCCCGTGCGGAGCAGGGCCTCGTGCTGGTCGCAGAGATCGGCGGTGGCGAAGTTCATGGGGCAGGCCTCGAATCAGGGTGGTGGCAGATCGCTTGGGTGAAAGCCGAAAGTTCCGGCGCGGCGATCTTCGAAGAAGTGCCGCAGGGTGAGGGCGATGGTACGGAAAGCGATCTCGTTCCAGGGAATCTCTGCCTCGCTGAACAGGCGGGTTTCGAGCGTCTCTTCGCCGGCCGAGAACGATAGATCGAGAAGCGTGGCGCGATACACGACATGTACCTGACTGATGTGCGGTACGGAAATCAGCGTGAACATTTCGCCGAGGGCGATGTTGGCGTTCGCCTCTTCGCGGGTTTCGCGCAACGCGGCTTCGGCAACGGTTTCGCCGTTTTCCATGAATCCCGCCGGCAGGGTCCACAGGCCCCGGCAGGGTTCGATCGCGCGTCGGCAGAGCAGTACCCGATCCTGCCAGACGGGCAGTGCGCCGACCACCAGCCGCGGGTTGAGGTAGTGGATGGTGCCGCAGGCGTCGCAGACATGCCGCGGCAGCGTATCGCCCGGCGGGACGCGAAAGCCGACTTCCGCACCGCAGCTTGAACAGTAGTTGATCGCCGGATTCATGCAGGCCATTTTAAAGAAGCGTTTGAGGGGCAAATATCTGGGCTCAAATTCAAATGTTTACGTGTGTTTTGTAAGGTTTTTGATTACAAGGATGCGCTATCCAATTCTTACATCAGAAACAGTTTTCCAGTGATTCTTTCATTGACGCAAGCCCGGAATAATGCAAACACCGTCAAAGCAGCCGCGGCGGACCCTATAAGTAAGGAGCCTCTGATGAAATCGACCGACACCTACAACGATATAAAGGAAGTCAATCTTGCCTACATGATGCTGGCGCAGAACATGGTGCGTTCCGACAAGGAAGGCGCCATTTTCCGTTTGGGCATCAGCGAGGAGATTGCCGACATCCTGGCGCAGCTCACTCCAGGGCAGGTCCTGAAGATGGCCGCCTCCGAGATGCTGCTGTGCAATTTCCGTTTTGACGACTCGCTGCTGCTCGATTTGCTCGCCAATCACGAACGCGATCGCGGCGTCGGCCATATCCATGCGGCCATTCTGGCCGCCGGCCGGCCAGTCGAAACCGTGGCCTGATCGGCCGCGACAATCACAAGAATCAGGACGGAGGTTCCTTTATGCGCAACAAGTCCGTAATTTCGGAAGCCAGGGATATTCGCCTCGCGATCGAATTGATTCAGTTGGGCGCGCGTCTGCAACTGCTCGAGGCCGAAACGAATCTCTCGCGCGAGCGCCTGCTCAAGCTGTACAAAGAGGTGCGGGGCGTATCGCCGCCGAAAGGCATGTTGCCGTTTTCCACCGACTGGTTCATGACCTGGCAACCGAACGTTCATGCGTCGCTGTTCATGGCCTACTTCCGTTTTCTTTCCCGGAACACGCGGCTCGAGGGATTGGAACTCATCATCAAGGCCTACCGCATGTATCTGGAGAAAGTTACCCGCGCGGGTATGGACGTCGTCCTGTCGCTGACGCGTGCGTGGACCATGGTGCGCTTTTTCGAAGCGAGCATGCTGCAGATGGCAACCTGCAAAGAATGCGGCGGCGAGTTTGTCACGCATGCCTACGATCCGACCCGCGGCTACGTCTGCGGTCTTTGCCACATGCCGGCCCGCGCCGGCAAGACCCGGCGCGCCGCTGCGGCTGCCGCTGCTGCCGCAGCCTGATCGTTGTCCTCTGCCGCCCGGAAACGGCCGGGCGGCATGATTCGGGTCTACTTACCCGTCGGCTTTTGAATCCCGATATGATTACGGCCATTGAGCCCGGAGGCATCCGGGCCGGTCGGGTTGATTTCATGCGGGGAGGCTGTCCGTGTTTCTGTTGATCGGTTACTTGGTGATTATCGCGGCGTCAGTCGGGACGTACGCGGTTCACGGGAGCCTGGCGGCCCTGTTTGTGCCGATGGAGTACCTCGCCATTATCGGTCTGACGATCGGCGGCTTTGTGGCCGGCAATAGCGGCAAGGCCATCAAGGCAACCCTTTCGGCATTGCCTTCGGTGTTGAAGGGCTCACCCTTCAACAAGGCGTTGTACATGGAACTGCTGGCCATGCTTTACGAGATTCTCGGCAAGGTCCGCAAGGAAGGCCTGATGTCGATCGAGGGCGATATCGAGAATCCGGAAAGCAGTCCGATCTTCGCCAAGTACCCTACCGTTACGCGCGATCATCACGTCATGGAATTCACAACCGACTACCTGCGCATGATGGTCGGCGGCAACCTCAACGCGTTCGAGATCGAAAATCTGATGGATCTCGAGATCGAAACCCATCACCATGAGGCGCATGTGCCCGCGCACGTAATGTCGAAGGTCGCCGATTCCACTCCGGCCTACGGCATCATCGTCGCCGTCATGGGGGTCGTTAACGTCATGGGCTCCGTCGGCGAACCGCCGGCAGTGCTCGGCAAGATGATCGGCGGCGCATTGGTAGGCACCTTCCTCGGTATTCTCGTCGCCTACGGATTCGTTTCCCCCATCGCCGGCCAGCTTGAACAGAAGGCTGAAGAGGGGGGCAAGATCTTCCAGTGCATCAAGGCCGTGCTGCTCGCGAGCATGAATGGATATGCGCCTCAGGTCGCGGTCGAGTTTGGACGCAAGGTGCTGTACTCCAAGGATCGGCCGGGATTCCTTGAGCTCGAAGAAGATCTGAAGGCGCGCAAGGGCAAGTAGCCTGTCATGAGCGACGATAGCCAGCAGCCGATTGTCGTCAAGCGCATCAAGAAGGGTGGAGGTGCCGCGCACGGCGGTGCGTGGAAGATCGCCTACGCCGACTTCGTGACGGCCATGATGGCCTTCTTCCTGCTCATGTGGCTGCTGGGATCAACCACCAAGGGCGATTTGCAGGGCATCGCCGACTACTTCAATACGCCGCTCAAGGTCGCGCTGTTCGGCGGTTCCGGCTCGGGCGACTCGTCGTCGGTCGTCCAGGGCGGTGGTGAAGACCTGACCCGGACCTACGGACAGGTGAAGAAGGGCGAAACCGAGGCGGAAAAAAAGACCATCAACCTGCAGCGTTTGAAGGAGGATTTCGAGCGCCGTGAGACGCAGAAGCTGGAAAACCTCAAGGGCGAACTGCAGAACCTGATCGAAGCCACGCCAACGCTGAAACAATTCAAGAATCAGTTGCTTCTCGACTTGACGACCGAGGGTATGCGCATCCAGATCGTCGATGAAAAGAACCGTCCGATGTTCGACTCGGCGAGTTCGGAGCTCAAGCCCTATACACGCGACATTCTTCTTGAAATCGGCAAGGCGCTGAACAAGGTGGACAATCGAATCAGCCTGACCGGATATACCGACGCGACGCCCTACGCCGGTGGCGGGCGGGGTTTCGGCAATTGGGAATTGTCCACCAACCGCGCCAATGCTTCGCGCCGCGAACTGGTCGCTGGCGGGATGGCGGACAGCAAGGTGGTTCGTGTCGTTGGGCTGGCATCCACCGTTTTGTACGACAAGTCGGACCCTTATAGCCCCGCCAACCGTCGCATCAGCATCGTCGTTCTCAACAAGCGCACGCAGGACGCCATTCTCCGTGATGGCGCTCTCGCCGAGGGAGAGGGAGACCCTGCCACAACGCCAGAGGCGGGTAGCCAGACCTCCGGCGAGGCGACTACCCTGCCCGTCGACTCCGCCGAGTTCCGCTAGGCGGGACGACGAACCGGATGGCTGCGACGGGCCGCGAGTTCATATTCACTCAGGCCGACTTCGAGCGTGTTCGTGCGCTGATTCGGGAGCGCGCCGGTATCGCGCTGGCGCCGGCGAAGCAGGACATGGTGTATTCGCGTCTGGTGCGTCGTGTGCGCGCGTTGGGTCTGACGAAATTCGAAGACTACCTGAGGCGGCTCGATCAGGACGACAAGCTGGAATGGGAGACCTTCATCAACTCCCTTACCACCAATCTCACGTCGTTCTTTCGTGAAGCCCATCATTTCGAGACTTTTGCCCGGCAAGCGATGGACAGCAAGCTGCGGCCATTTCGTGTCTGGTGCGCGGCGGCCTCGACGGGCGAAGAACCCTATTCGCTCGCCATCGCTGCTTGCGAGGCGTTCGATTCATACACGCCACCGGTGCAAATACTGGCCAGCGATATCGACACCCATGTGTTGGCGACCGCTGCCCGAGGCATATACGACCCGGAACGGGTCGAACGCATCGCCGAGAGCCGCATCCGGCGGTTTTTTACTATCGAAAAATCCGGCGATGTGAGAGTTCGTTCCGAACTGCAGCGCCTGATTTCCTTTTCGCGCATCAATCTTCTGGACCGCACCTGGTCGATTCAAG
>JBNKCS010000103.1:0-5108 GCA_050287865.1 Rhodocyclaceae bacterium
AGCGCTGAATGTGGTCCGCAACATTCCCGATTTCGACGACCCGCAGGCGCGCATCATCGCCGCCACCGTCGACGGCACCCGCATCGTCTGCGCCTACATCCCGAACGGCCAGTCGGTCGGTTCGGACAAGTACGAATACAAGCTGAAATGGCTGCGCGCGCTCAATCGCTGGCTTAAAGACGAACTGGCGCAACATCCGCGGCTGGCCTTGCTCGGCGACTACAACATCGCGCCGGACGACCGCGACGTGCACGACCCGGTCGCCTGGCGCGGCCAGATTCTCTGTTCGGAAGCGGAGCGCGACGCCTTCCAGGCCATGATTGCGCTGGGCCTTGCCGACGCCTTTCGCCTCTTCGAGCAACCGGAGAAGACCTTCAGTTGGTGGGATTACCGCATGCTCGGCTTCCAGAAGAACCAGGGGCTGCGCATCGACCACATCCTGCTCTCACCCTTGCTTGCCGCCGATTGCACCGCCTGCGCCATCGACCGCGCGCCGCGCAAACTGGAGCGCCCCTCGGATCACGCACCGGTGTTTGCGGAGTTGCGCGGATGAGCGCGAGCCTGGACCAGCTCTATCCGGTGCTGGCACTGCTGCCGTCCGAACTTGGCCGCCGCATCGGCGCCGAAGCCCAGATGATGACCGTGCCGGACGGCACCGTGGTGTTCGACGAGCGGCAGGCCTGCCAGGGCTTTCCGTTCGTGATCGAGGGCGACATCCGGGTCGTCAAACCGGCCGCCAACGGCCGCGAACTGCCGCTCTACCGAGTGCTTCCCGGCGAGTCCTGCATCATCACCTCGAGCTGTTTGCTCGGCCACCGCGACTACAACGCGCGCGGCATCTCCGAGGGCGAAACGACGCTGGCGCTGATGCCGCGCCCCCTGTTCGACGAACTGCTGGCCGAGCCGGCCTTTCGCGATTTCGTCTTCCATCTCTTTTCCGAGCGTATCTCGGAGCTGATGCAATTGATCGAGGAGGTCGCCTTCCGCAAGCTCGACCAGCGACTGGCCGGTCTGTTGCTGGGCAAAGGCAAGCTGGTCCATGCCACCCACCAACACTTGGCCGACGAACTCGGCAGCGTCCGCGAGATCATCAGCCGCCTGCTGAAGGGCTTCGCCGAGCAAGGACTGGTGCGCCTTTCGCGGGAACAGGTGGAAATCCTCGATCCGGCCGGGCTGCGCCGGATCGCCGATCCTTGATCCCGCGCTTATTCCCGACTTCCCCGCTCGGTGACATTAGTCACAGACTTCACCCGTCGGACGTGCTCAAATGCGCCGGTCGTCCCAAATCACCTACAGGAGAACGGAATGAAACTTAACGTCGGCGGTATCGATCGCATTCTGCGCATTGTTGTTGGTCTGGCCCTGGTGGCCTGGGCCTTGATGGGTGGCCCAGTCTGGGCCTGGATTGGCATCATTCCTTTGGCCACCGGCGCAATCGGCTTCTGCCCGCTCTACCCGATCATCGGCATGAGCACCTGCAAGGCCAAGGAGTAAGTGGCAGTTCCCGGCCAGGTCAGTCTCCCCTGACCTGGCCGAGAGTAGCGGCCCGCCCTCCCCGGCGGGCCTTTTTCATTTGGCCAGCGCGTTCGCCAGTCTCACGTAGTCCGCTACGCCGAGTTCCTCGGCGCGAGCTGTTGGCTTTATACCCACCGCTTCCAGCCCGGCTTCATCCACCAACTCGCGCAGGTTGTTGCGCAGCATCTTGCGCCGCTGGCCGAAGGCCGCCAGCACCAGCTTCGCCAGCAACTTTTCGTCACGTGCGGTCAATTCGGCGGCCAGCCTCGGGATCAGGCGCACGATGGCCGAATCGACCTTGGGCGCGGGGTTGAAAGCACCGGGCGGCACCACGAACAACCGCTCCATGTAAAAGCGGTATTGCAGCATCACCGACAGCCGACCGTAGTCGGCCGTGCCCGGCTCCGCGACCATGCGGTCCACCACTTCCTTTTGCAGCATGAAGTGCATGTCGCGCACCAAGGCTGCAAAGCCGGCAAGGTGGAACAGCAACGGCGTCGAGATGTTGTAGGGCAGGTTGCCGACGATGCGGAGGTCGGTGCCGGGCGAGCCGAAATCGAAGTCGAGCGCATCGCCTTCGTGCACGGTCACGCGCTCGGGCGTAAAGCGCTCGCGCAGGCGGGCGATCAGGTCGCGGTCGATCTCGACGACGTGCAGGTGGTCGAGACACTCGAGCAGCGGTTCGGTCAGTGCGCCCAGACCGGGGCCGATCTCGACCACGCGATCGGCGCGGCGCGGAGAAATCGCATCGATGATCCTGGCGATGGTGCCGCGGCAGACCAGGAAGTTCTGGCCAAAACGGCGCCTCGGAGTATGCATGGTCATTTCGGCGCCGTTTCGGTGAAGGCTAACCTTGCTTGCGAAGTAAAGCCGCGCCAGCGGCGGCCGGAACTAATACGCTTTCCAGCCTGATGTTCTCTCATCGCCGAGCGACGATGTCGGCGGCAACCTTGACCGCTGCAAACAGGCTGCGCGGATCGGCGCGGCCGCTGCCGGCCAGATCGAGCGCGGTGCCATGGTCGACGGACGTGCGCAGGATGGGCAGTCCGAGCGTGATGTTGATGCCTTCCTCGAAAGCGGCGTACTTCAGCACCGGCAGCCCCTGATCGTGATACATCGCGAGTTGCGCGTCGGAGCCGGCCAGCACTTTGTGGGTGAACAAGGTGTCGGCGGGCAGCGGCCCGACCAGGTCCATTCCTTCGGCGCGCAGAGCGTCGAGCACGGGAATGATCACGCCGATTTCCTCGTGGCCGAGGTGACCACCCTCGCCCGCGTGCGGATTCAGTCCGGCGACCAGGATGCGCGGCCGTGCGATGCCGAATTTCCCGACCAGGTCGCGATGCAGGATGCGAATCGTGGTGGTCAGGTCCTCGCGCGTGATCGCCGCCGACACGTCCTTCAACGGCAGGTGGGTGGTGGCCAGCGCGACGCGCAGACCGGCCAGTTCGCCGGTGCCGGCAAGCATCATCACCACGCGCTTCGTGTGTGTGCGCTCGGCAAGGTATTCGGTGTGGCCGGTAAAGGGAATGCCGGCATCGTTGATGACGCCCTTGTGCACGGGCGCGGTGACCATGCCAGCAAATTCGCCGGTGACGCAGCCGTCGCAGGCCGCATCGAGCAGATCGAGCACATAGCGGGCGTTGGCGGTGTCAAGCTGGCCGGCGACACAGCGGGCGCGCAACGGAATGTGGCGGATTTCCAGGCCGGCGATGTCGACATCCAGCTTGCGGGCTCGCGCCTCGATCAGGTCGCGGTCGCCGAGTACAACCTGGCGTACCCCATGCGGGGCATTCCATGTCGCCACGGCTGACTTTTTCGACCATTCGGCCAGCGTCAGGCAGATATCCGGCCCGATACCGGCCGGCTCACCACTGGTTACCGCTATGACGGGTTGCTTCACTTCTCTTCGAGGCGGTACTCGACGTAGATGCGGTCGCGCAACTGCCGCAGCCATTCCTGGTAGGCCTCGTCCGCCTTGCGTTCGCTGATGGCCTGACGCGCGATCAGGCGCTGCCGGTCCTTGGTAGCCTCCGCCGTGCGGCGTTCCAAGACTTGGATCAGGTGCCAGCCGAAAGGCGAACGCACGGGCGCGCTGACTTCGCCGATCTTCAGCGCATCCATGGCCCGCTCGAATTCGGGTACGGTATCGCCCTGATAGAGCCAGCCGAGATCGCCGCCCTTTGCGGCCGAGAGATCGTTGGAATGCAGGCGAGCCAGTTCGGCGAAGTCGGCGCCGTTGTCGAGCCGCTCCTTCAGCACCAGCGCATGCTGGCGAGCCTCGCTGTCGGACAGCAGCTCGTTGACCTTGATGAGAATGTGCCGGGCGTGGGTCTGCTTGAGCGCCTGCATTTGCGCGACGTTGCCCTGCCGGCTGACCAGGCGCACGATGTGGAAACCGGCCGGACTCCTCAAGATCGCGCTCGTCTCGCCGGGATTCAGGTTGCGCACGGCATCCGCATAAAGCGACGGCAATCGCTCCAGGGGCCGCGCCTCCATGACGCCACCGGCCAACCCGTCGGGCGCGTCCGAGAATGTGGCGGCAACGCTGCCGAACTCTTCCCCGGCCTTCAGCTTCTCAACGGCCTGCTCGGCCCGCTGACGGCTGCGCTCGATCTGCGCCGCAGTAGCCTTTTCCGGCACTCGGACGATGATGTGGGCAACCTCCACCAGATCGCCGTTGCCGCCCATGCGCGCGGCGTTCTCGAGATAACCGTCGATCTCGTTGTCGGACACGGTCAGGCGGTTGTTGACTTCGCGATCGCGCAGGCGGGCAATGGTGATTTCCTGGCGAATTTCCTCGCGGAACTTCGACCAGCCAATGCCGTCGCGTTCCAGCGCCTTGCGAAAATCGGCCATTGTCATGTGGTTGCGCTCGGCGATGCGGCCCAATGAGGCATCCACTTCGCTGTCGGCGACCTGCAGGCCGTTCTCGTTGGCGAACTGCATTTGCGCGCGATCCAGGATCATGCGTTCCAGCAACTGCTTTTCCAGCACGTCGCGGGGCGGCAATTGCACGTTCTGCGAACGCAACTGCCGTTCGACCATGGCCAGGCGCGAACGCAACTCGAAGAGCGTGATCGCTTCGCTGTTAACGACCGCGACGATGCGGTCGGCCTCGATGGCACGCGCCCGGACGGGCTGCGGCATGGCGAAGAATGGCAGGAGCAGAAGCAGCAGGGAAATGGCAGCGTGACGTTTCATGACAGGAATCACTGGTCTCCGAAGACCGGGTCGGCGGTCGGATTGTTGATGACGCCGTAACCGGAGATCTGACGCTTGAGCAGGTCGAGAGGACTCGTCCCGATGCGCGCCAATCCGTTCAATTCAAGCTGAAGATAGAGCGCGGTCGAGGTTGTCGCCGTCGAGGTCGCCAGACGATGGAGAACGACGCGCGCCATCCAGCAGCCCGCATCATACTCCATGCCCAACACACCCTCGACCAGCCGGCGATCCCTGACCGAATAGTTGTAGCGGCCAACGCCGTACCAGCCGCCGCCGACGGGCCACTGTCCGGAAATGTCCACCTGGTCCACCTGGTCGCGGGTGTAGCGGTAGGCCGCGTTCAGCACCTTTCCGAATTCCGGCTGCCAGCG
>JBNKCS010000104.1:0-5039 GCA_050287865.1 Rhodocyclaceae bacterium
GACACGGCGCTCGGCCAGCCGTTCGGGGAAGGCGGTGAAGCGGCGGGCGAAGGCGGCTTCGTCGGCGACGATCGCCATGGCCGCCGGTCCGCGCAGGCGGGCGATCAGGCGCCCGTGCGCTTCGGGTTCCGGCGTGGCGCCGAGGTCGAACAACACCAGGCGCAGAGTGGTGCCGGGTTCGGCCGGCACCGCGGCAGTCTCCTCATCGCCGTAGGCCACCGGGTCGGCGACGCTGAAGTCGAGATCGTCGCCCAGCACCGGCAGGAGCAGCGTGCGCAGATGGAGGGCCGCCGGCGCGGAGATCGTCGTGCCGTGCGGTATCACCTGAACGTGCGCCCGCTGGCCGCGATACTCGCGCAGCAATTGCTGGAAATACGGCTCCTCCCACGGCAGTTGCCACCGGCGCGACAGACGCCAGCCGCGCCACGCGTTCCAGAGCGCCAGCAGGATGCGCGGCACGACGACGAACAGCGCCAGCATGGTCGCGTGGAGGTGTATCCACGGCGCCGCGTCGGCCGTGGCGACGGTGTCGGCGCTGATGCGCAGCGCTTCGAGCGCGGCTGCGTCGGGGACCGCGATGCCGGTGACGGCCGATGCCGGCGCCAGCAGTGTCGCTAGCAACGAATGCACGGTCGGCGTATCGAGAAAGGTGCTCTGCCAGCCGGCGCGATAGTCGAGCACGAGGCCGCGCAGATACATGCCGGCAACCATGCCGGTTGCCAGCGTGGCGGCCGCAAGGTGCAGGAACAGCGCCGTCCGGGTTGCGGCCAACGGCACCGCCAGCCGGGTCCAGTCGAGGGCAAAGGCGCGCAAAGGACCATGGCGCTGCCCGCGCGTCGGCTGACCGAGCCGGCGGACCAGACGTCGCAGCCAGTCATGCGTGGCCTCCGGACGCGTGGCGCGCCAGGCCAGCAGCAGGTAGATGCCGATGTTCCACGCCAGCAGGCCCCACAGCGGCGGCGACAACAAATCGATGTGCTGCACGCCGCCCATGGCGTCGGCCAGCATGCCGACGACGAGGCCGATCGCGACCGCCCACGGCCAGTGGCGAAGGACACCGGCGCCCGGCGCCGTCCAGCGACGGACACCGGGATCGCGCGGCGCCAGACGCTCCATCGCGTGGCGCGCGCGTTCCGCGACGAACTGTTCGGCCGGCGCGCCTTCCGCCAGCGTTTGTTTGGCGAGTCGACTCGCCCAGACGCGATCTTCGCGCGTCCAGAGCGGCGAGTCCGTTTCCGCCGTCTCGAACGACCGCAACATCAGGATTTGCCGGGCGGCGGCTTCGTCGATGCGGGTCATGTCGCGGGTAACGGCATGATTTCCGCGAAGCTGGCGATGGCCGGGTAGGGTGCCGTGTTCTTCTCGGGCAGCCGGGTATCCGGCCGGCGAACGGCGACGAGGTGGCGGATGCCGTAGTCGCGCCCCGAATCGAGCACGGGCAGGCTGTCGTCGACCAGCAGGCTGCGCTGCGGATCGAAGGGTTCGCATTCCTGCAGGCGATGCCAGAAGGCCTGCTCCTCTTTTGCATGGCCTAGTTCGTGCGAGGTGATGACGGCGTCGAAGTGCGGGCGCAGTCCGGTCCTGGCCATTTTCAGCGTGACGCTCTTGTGGTGCGCGTTGGTGACCAGCATCACGCGCTTGCCGGCGTCGCGCAAGGCGGCGAGGAACTCGACGACGCTGGGGTGGATGGCGATCAGGTTCGCGACTTCGTACTTGAGACGCATGATGTCCATCTCCAGTTCGGTCTCCCAGAAGTCGACCGAGTACCAATCCAGCGTGCCGGCGCGGGCGTGGTAGCGGCCCATGAGTTCTTCGCGCGCGGCTTCGTGCGACATGCCCTTGATCTCGGCATAGCGCAGCGGTACGTGCGCCTGCCAGAAGTGGTTGTCGAAGTGGAGGTCGAGCAGCGTGCCGTCCATGTCGAGCAGGACGGTATCGACGCCGCGCCAGTCGATGTCAGGGCTTGATGTAGGCAAAATGTTCCTTGTACTGGAGCCTGGCGATTTCGGCGACGCCCGAGGGAACGACTTTGGCGTCGGGGTCCAGCCTGGCCGGGTCGATCTTGCGCGAGCGCAGGGTGACGTTGCAGACGCGGAACTCGACATCCCTCAAAGCCAGGTCGGCGATCGGCACCTGATAGTCCATCCCGTTCTTGTCCTTGGCGCCGTTGAGAAGAAAGTCGATGCCCGGCCCGAGCGCCACGACGACGATTTTTGCGTCGGGGTCCGTTTCAAGATGGTTGGCGATGTTGCGCAGGCCGCGGCTGGCTTGCGCGAAACCTTCGCTGAACTGATAGACGACCTTCACCGGCTCGTCAGCCAGTGCGGTTCCGGCCACGAACAGCAACGATAACGCCAGCCGGCGCAAAAGACGGGAAATGGTCATGGCGAATCTCCTCTCTATCGGTGGGTGAAGCCGCCTCTGACGTGCGGTCGTCATCAGGATAGCGGAGTTACTGTCCCTTGAAAACGGGACGCCGCTTGGCGGCGAAGGCGTCGAGGCCTTCGGCGTAATCGGCGTGATCGAGGAAATCGAAGGACGCGCGCTTTTCCTCGTCGGTGAGCGGCCGACCGTCGCGCAGGCGCGCGATCCATCGCTTGTGCGCGCGGGCGGCGAGCGGCGCGCCGGCAGCGATGCGGCGGGCGGTGGCGAGGGCTTCTTCCTCCGCCGACTCGTCGGGCACGACGCGTGTCAGCAGTCCTTTTTCGTAGGCTTCCCTTGCCGTCAGCAGCCGGCCTTCGAGCAGGATTTCCTTGGCGACGGCGGGGCCGGCGAGATCGAGCAGTCCGGCCAGTTCGCCGGGATACATCGAGAAGCCGAGCTTGTTGATCGGCGCGCCGAATTTCGCGGATTCCCCGGCGATGCGCAGGTCGCAGGCGCAGGCAATCTCCAGTCCGCCGCCGACGCAGGGGCCGAGGATCATCGCGACGGTCGGATGACGGCAGGTTTCGACGGCCTTGAGTGCGGTGCCGACGGCCTCGTGGTAGGCGACGGCCTTGTCGACGGTGGCCCGCTCGGTGCGGAATTCGTCGAGATCGCCGCCGGCCGCGAAGGCATCGCCGTCGCCGCGCACGACGACGACGCGAAGCTCGTCGTCGCGGTCGAGCTCGGCCATGACCGCCGCGAGGCGCCGCCACATGGCGGCATCGATGGCGTTGAGTTTGCCGGGATTGAAAAGCGAAACGGTGGCCAGGCCACCGTTTCGCTCAAGCAGGACGTCGCCTGACAAGTTGCTACCGCGTTCAGTGCAGACGGGTTACGCCCATCAGCTTGAGCACGTACTTTTCGTAGACCGGCTCGGTGTTGCCCTTCTTCATCTTGCGGATGAAGTACTTCTCGAAGCCGACCTTGGCCAGGTGCACCCACTTGCCCTTCTTGAACCAGCTGACGTTGCGCGGCGGGATCTGCGGAATGGCGACGAAGGCGGCGCCGTTGTCGCCGAAGTCGGCGAGACAGACGGCGTTCCAGGTGGCCTTTTGATCCGGTTCCTTGCCGGCGATGGCCAGGCGGATGTTATGGACCGTGGCGGTGACCATGGACTCGATCATGTAGCCGGTCTTGGGCGTGCCGGTGGGAACCGGCGTGGCTTCGACGGGCGGAATGGCGACGCAGACGCCGATCGAATAGATGTTGTTGTATTTCGGGTTGCGCTGGAACTGGTCGATCAGGATGAAGCCGCGCGGATTGGTCAGGCCTTCGATGCCGAACACCGCATCGACGCCCTTGAAGGCGGGCAGCATCATCGAGTACTTGAAGGCCAGTTCGTGTTCCTTCTTGACCGAACCGTCTTCGTTGAGCTCGGTGACGAACATCTTGCCGGCTTCGACCTTGGTGACCTTGGCGTTGCAGATCCACTTGATGTGCTTGTCGCGCAGGGTCGATTCCATCATGCCCTTGGAGTCGCCGACGCCGCCCAGGCCGAGATGGCCGATGTAGGGTTCGGCGGTGACGAAGGTCATCGGCACCTTGCTGCGGATCTTGCGGCGGCGCAGGTCGGTGTCCATGATCATCGCGAATTCATAGGCCGGGCCGTAGCAGGAAGCGCCCTGTACCGCGCCGACGACGATATGGCCCGGGTCCTTGACGAATTCCGTCCAGGCATGGGACGCCTTTTCGGCGTGATTGACCGTGCAGATCGACTGGGTGTGATGTTCCGGGCCGGCGCCTTCAACCTCGTCGAAGGCAAGCTTCGGTCCCGTCGAGATGATCAGGTAGTCGTAGTCGACAGTGCTGCCGTCTATCAGCTCCACCTGGTTCTTCTCCGGATGCACGCGCTTGGCGGCCTTGGCGATCAGCTTGATCCCCTTCTTTTCCAGATAGGGCGCCATGTCGAACGAGATGTCTTCGCGGCTGCGCCAGTTGACGGCGAGCCAGGGGTTGGAGGGTGTGAACTGGAAATAGGGATATTCCGAAATGACGGTGACGCTGTCGCCGGAGCTCAATTGCTCCCGCATATCGTAAGCGGCGTTAAGGCCGCCAATGCCGGCACCCATGACTACGACGTGGGCCATGTCTGTCTCCTAGAGTTGGGTTGTGTGATGTATTACCAGATGAACAGCTTGTCGATTGCGCCGATGCCTTCATCGACGGTTCGCTGCAAGTCTTCCGGACAGTCGTCCTGATCGAGCACCAAACCAGTGTATACGGAAAGCGATTTCAACGCGCAGGCGATCTTCGCAACCTCGGCGGCGGCATCTTCGCTGATCTTGACTCCGCGCTGCAGCTGCCATTGCTGTGGCTTCTTCGACATGTCTCCTCCTCCCGAGAATTGACTAAAGTACCGATTCTGTCACCAATTTGACAGAAATACCATACCTGAAGCAAGGGAGTCGGAAAATACCGGTTCGATATCAGCGGGAGGTATGAAGTTTTGCCAAGGCTGCGCGACCGGACAGAATGTGACGATGCATCAGGTCGGCAGCCTCATTCGGCCGCTTTTGCTGCACGGCAGCAAGGATTTCACGGTGCTCGGCCAGCGACTGACGGAGTCGGCCAGCAAGATTGAGCGAGTCGCGTCGCGTCAGTTTGATGAATTTCCT
>JBNKCS010000105.1:0-4908 GCA_050287865.1 Rhodocyclaceae bacterium
CGAAGTGGCGATGCAGTTCGGCGAGCTCCCGGCCGAGGCGGGCGCCGCTTTCGCGATCCAGACCGCGCAGATCCAGGAATTCGACTTCGAAGCGCGCGTGTCCGTCGACAATTTCGCAACGATAGACGTCCGGCACGCGCACCGTGCCTGTCGCCCGCAAGGCGGCGAGTCCGGTCGCTTCTGCGGCGAGGCGGGGCAGATCGCCGGCGGCGCCGGTCTTGACGAACGGCGGTCGCGAAGCAGCCGCCATCAGTTCGCGGAAAGGCGAATGTTGGCCTGACTCAAGCGCCCGGACAGGACTTCGAGAAAAGCCTGGTAGAAATGCATGCGACAGGTGTCGGATGCGCTGCGCAGGCCATCGCCCGGAATCGTCACGATCTTCGCCATCGTCCGGGCCACCACGTCTGCGCCTCTCTGGTGATCGGTGCGTCCGATCACGGCCATTTCGCCGACGCAGTCCCCCGGCGCGAGCACGCTCAGGGTGCGGTCCTTTTTCGCGACCCGCAACTCGCCTTCGGTGAGAAAACAGAAGAAGTCGCCGATCTCGCCGTCCTTCATGATGACGGTGTCCGGCGCGACCGCCTCCCAGCGCGAGAAGCGCATGACTTCCCAGATTTCGACGTCGGAAAATTCGGTGAAGAAGGGAAGCTTTCGCAGGGTCTCGAACTTTTCGCTGTCGGGGAAATCCTGCTTGCGGCTGGCGAGCTGTGAATTTCGGAACGCCTGCGCGAGATCGTGCGAAAACGCCTCCCAGGTCGCGTAGCGGGCGTCGAGGTCCTTGCGCATGGCGCGGGCAACGATGGCATCCAGACTGGGTGGAATCTCGCGACGGAAGCTGGACGGCGGCGGCGGGTCGACGTGGCAGATCTGGTAGACCATGGCGAAGTTGTTGGCGGCCTGGAATGGCAGGCGGCCGGTCAGCAACTGGTACATCACCACCCCGAGCGAGTAGATGTCGGTCTGGTGGTTGAGTTCGGCTTCCCTGACCTGTTGCGGCGACATGTAGGCAGGCGAGCCGACGCCGGATACCTGTGTCTGCGTCTGGTTGGTCGCCTGGATGGCCGCGCCGAAGTCGGAAATCTTGATGTCGCCGCGGTCGGCGGCCTCGAGCGTTTCGGTGAGCAGGATGTTGGCCGGTTTGATGTCGCGGTGGGTAATGCCCAGGCGGAACGCGTAGTCGAGGGCACGGGTGCACTTGAAGATGATCTCGACCAGACGGTCCAGCGGCAGAAGATTCTTGGGCGAACAGAACTGGTCGAGCGTTCCGCCACCGACGTACTCCATGACGATGTAGCTCTGTTCGTCGGAAACGACAGCGTCGAAGATCTGCGCGATGTGCGGATGGATCAGCTTGCCGGCCAGCGACGCCTCATTCTTCAGCAGGCGCCTGTAAATGCGGCTCTGCGCCTCGTCGCGAAGCACCTTGGGGTCGATCAGTTTGATCGCGACGTCGCGGCCGGCGAATGTATCGTGGGCAAGCCAGACGGCGGCGGTGGAACCTTCGCCAAGTTTGCGGATGAGCTCGTATTTGCCGAGCGTTTCCATCAGAGGCGTTTGCGGGCGCGCGCGATCGCCGCCTTGACCTGCTTCGGGGCAGTGCCGCCGACGTGGTCGCGGGCGGCGAGCGAACCGGCGACTGTCAGCACCGAGTAGACGTCGTCGCCGATCAGCGGCGAGAACTGCTGCAGTTCGTTCAGCGGCAGGTCGGCCAGATCGCAAGCCTTGGTTTCCGCGGCCCGCACGGCGCGGGCGACGGCTTCATGGGCGTCGCGGAAGGGCAGACCCTTCTTGACCAGGTAGTCGGCCAGGTCGGTGGCCGTGGCGTAGCCCTGACGCAGCGCTTCCGCCATGGCTTCCGGCTTGACGCGGATGCCAGGCACCATGTCGGCGAAGATCCGTAGCGTATCGATCAAGGTGTCCGCCGTATCGAACAGCGGTTCCTTGTCTTCCTGGTTGTCCTTGTTGTAGGCGAGCGGCTGGCCCTTCATAAGGGTCAGGAGACCCATCAGGTGGCCATAGACGCGGCCGGTCTTGCCGCGCGCCAGTTCGGGCACGTCGGGGTTCTTCTTCTGCGGCATGATCGACGAGCCGGTGCAGAAGCGGTCGGCGAGGTCGATGAAGCCGACGCGCGGACTCATCCAGAGGATCAGTTCCTCGGAGAAGCGCGAGACGTGCGTCATGACCAGCGAGGCTGCGGCACAGAACTCGATGGCGAAGTCGCGATCCGACACCGCGTCGAGCGAGTTTTCGCAGACGCCGTCGAAACCGAGTTCCTTCGCCACGAATTCGCGGTCGATCGGGAAGGTGGTGCCGGCCAGCGCGGCGGCGCCGAGCGGCAGGCGGTTCATGCGCCGACGGCAGTCGGCGAAGCGCGAGCGGTCGCGCGCCAGCATCTCGACATAGGCGAGCAGGTGATGGCCGAAAGTGACCGGCTGGGCGACCTGCAGGTGCGTGAAGCCGGGCAGCGGCATTTCCGCGTGCGTTTCCGCGACGTCGAGCAGTGAGGACTGCAGGTTGCGCAGCAGCCCGTCGATGGTGTCAACGCTGTCGCGCAGCCAGAGACGAATGTCGGTGGCTACCTGGTCGTTGCGCGAACGGCCGGTGTGCAGGCGCTTGCCGGCGTCGCCGACCAGCGCGGTCAGGCGCTTTTCGATGTTGAGATGGACATCCTCGGCGTCGAGGCTCCACTGGAATTCGCCGCGCTCTATCTCGCCGGCGATCTGCGCCATGCCGCGCTCGATGTCGGCGAGATCCTTGGCGGCGATGATGCCGCACGCGGCGAGCATCTTCGCATGGGCCAGCGAACCGCGAATGTCCTGGGCCGCCATGCGGCGATCGAAAAAGACGGAAGCGGTATAGCGTTTGACCAATTCGGAAACGGGTTCCGCGAAACGACCCGACCAGGCTTTGTCTGACATAATGAAGGTTGCTTAAGGCATTGTTTCGTAAGATGACGAGTATACGGGAAATGGGGCAGGACGCAGGCGGACGCCGACGACAAAACCTCGGCTCGCCTCGGTTGCCCGACTTCTGCAATCTCGGGACGTGGCTGCGTATTCTCCTGGCGGTGAACGCCGCGGCCCTGATAGTCGCCGTGCATGGCACCCGACGCCTCGCCACGCTATCGGACGTATTCGTCGAGTCGGCGGCCTATGTCGAGCCGATCGTCTTCGGCAGCCTGATCGTTCTTTGCGGCGGACAGCGCTGGTTTGCGCGATTGACGCCGCCGTTGCGGGTGCTGGCGACGCTGCTGGTAGCCTTGGCTTGCGCAGCGGGGACGGCGGCCCTGCTCGCGCCGCTGGACGAAGGGCAGACTTCGTTGCTGCGCATCTGGTTCTGGACGGTACTGGCGGTCGGGCTTCTGCTGGCCTGGTTCGATCTCGCCGCGCGCGCTCATGCGCCGGCGGTGGCGGAAGCCCGCCTGATGGCGCTGACGGCCCGGATAAGGCCGCATTTCCTGTTCAACAGCCTGAATGCGGTTCTTGGCGTGATCCGCTCGGACCCCCGTCGCGCCGAAACCGCGCTCGAAGAACTGGCCGAGCTCTTTCGCAGCCTGATGCAGGAAAACCGCGATCTGGTGCCGCTGTCCAGCGAAATTGCCTTGTCGCGCCAATATCTCGATCTCGAGCGCCTGCGGCTGGGCGAGCGTCTCGACGTGCGCTGGGACATCGAATCCTGTCCGCCCGATGCGCTGGTGCCGCCGTTGATGTTGCAGCCGTTGCTGGAAAACGCCGTCTATCACGGCATCGAACCGCTCGGCGAACGGGGGGAAATCGGGGTGACGTTCGTGCGCCGCCAGGATCGGCTGATTTTCGAGATCGTCAATCCGTGCGAACAGCCGCAGGGCGGCAACCACCATGCCGGTAACCGCATGGCGCTGGACAACATCCGCGAACGCCTGGCGCTGTTCTTCGACCTCGAGGCGACGCTGACGACGGAGACCGCCGATGGGCGCTTCGTGGTGCGCATCGAAATTCCCTATCGGCGCGAGGGGGCGACATGACCGGCGCAATGCGGCTGCTGATCGTCGACGACGAAGCGCCTGCGCGTGCGCGCCTGCGCAACCTGCTTGACGACGTTGCGGAGCAGGTGCCGACGCAAGTGGTCGCCGAAGCCGGCGACGGCATCGAAGCGTTGCAGCGTATCGAGGGGCTGAAAATCGATATTGCCCTGATCGACATCCGCATGCCGCGCATGGACGGAATCGAACTCGCCCGGCACCTGGCTGGTCTGGCGCATCCGCCTGCGGTGATTTTCGTGACGGCCTACGACCAGTACGCGGTTCGGGCTTTCGAACTGTCCGCGGCCGATTATCTGCTCAAGCCCGTCAAGGCGGCCCGGCTTGCCGAGGCGCTGGGCAAGGCGCTCAGGTCGCCGGCGACGGCAGCCGCGGTGAGCCAGGCCGCCGAAGCCATCGAGCCGGGCGGTCGTCGCCAGCTACGTTGTCTGGAAAGGGGCAAGGTACTGCTGGTGCCGGTCGCGGACGTGTTGTATTTCAAGGCCGAGCAAAAGTACGTTACGGCACGTACGCGCGAGCGGGAGTACCTGATCGAGGAATCGCTCGCCCAGCTTGAAGGGGAATTCAGCCAGCGCTTCATGCGCATTCACCGCAACTGTCTCGTGGCGCGCAATGCGATTGCCGGGTACGAGCGCGATCACGATTCGGCGGGCGAGTCCGATCCCCGCTGGGCGCTCCTTCTGGGCGATATTCCGGAACGGCTGGTGGTCAGCCGGAGGTTGTGGCCTCAGGTCAAGGCCGCGCTGGCGAGTGCTTGAGCGGTTTCGCAGTGCGGGCGGCGATCAGCTTTCCTGTTCCCGGGTGGCTTCATAGTCAACCTCGCTGATCCAGCTCCAGACGTCGCCCTCTTTCTTGGGCGGCTCCTTGATCATGCCAAGTTTGCGATAGAC
>JBNKCS010000106.1:0-4851 GCA_050287865.1 Rhodocyclaceae bacterium
TGATCGTCGGGCGGGCCCCCGATGCAGCGCGCTCGCGATACATCGAGGCAACGAAGGTCACATACCTGGACGACAAAGACTAGGGGAAGAAAGCGAAGGCCAAACGGGCGCCGGCAACGCAAACCGGCGTACCACCACGGCTGACTTTTCGCTTCCCGCACCGCACTCGCGACCTCAGTTCGGGCTCGGCGACCTCGCCCGCGACAGGGCGCGTGAAAGCGCGGAGGGGCTCAGGTAGCCCGATTCGCTGGCTGCTCTCTTGAGTCCGCGTCCCGACTGCACCGCCTGGGCGGCGATCGCCAGTCGCAGCTTGCCCAGGTACTTGCCGGGCGTCTGGTGCATGACGTCCCGGAACGTGTTGGCGAACGAAGTCCGCGACATGCCGGCCTCGGCGGCGAGCGATTCGAGCGTCCAGCCGCTACGCGGCGCGGTGTGCATCGCGACCAGTGCCCGGGCGATGCGCGGGTCGGCCAGCCCGCCGAACAGGCCGCCGGCCACTTTCGGATGGGCGATCAGGTGCCGGAGCAGGCCGATGAACAGAATGTCTCCCGCGCGGTCGAGCAGCGCCGGCTGGCCGCAGCGCGGCGTATGCAGTTCGGCGGCGATCAACTGGATGACGTGGGTCAGCGACACATCCGGTTCGGCGAGCGAAACCGCGAGCGGTTCGGAGAACTCGTCGAACAACAGTTCGCCGACGGGGCCGTCCAGAAAGGTTTTCGCGCACAGTAGACCGCGAAGCGCGTTCGACGGCACGGCTTCGAGGACATGCGCCACATCCGCCCGGCAGACGGCGATGGCGGGCGCATCGATAGTCCAGCTCTGCGCCTGTGCCGTGCGCAAGCGGAACCTGCCTTCGGCGATCAGGTACAGATGCAGGAACTGCCCGGCGGTGGCCTCGCGGACGATTTCGCGAACGTCCGCCCCGGGCCGGGTGACCTCGACACGCGGCGCGACGCCTTCCAACAGGGCGGACAGTCTGTCCAGACGGGGAGCGGCCTTCATTCTGTACTAACGGCAACCATTTATGAACATACTGTTGCTTATAGTACTGCATAATCGAGTCACGAAATCACGAAAGGACATGACATGCGCCCGCAAGCCCTGATGCCCCGCCAGCCCGTGCCCGCGCTGAAGGTGCCCACCTTGGCCCATGGTGACTACGACCTCGCCGCCGACGCGCCGCAGGCGTTCTCGCTGGTCGTCTTCTACCGTGGTCTGCACTGCCCGATCTGCCTGAAGTACCTGCTGGAACTCGAACGCCTGGCGCCGGAATTCGCCAAGCGCGGCGTCAACACCGTCGCGGTCAGCAGCGACGGCGAGGAGCGGGCAAAAGCCATGGCGGACAAGGTCAAGGCCGACGCGCTGAAATTCGCCTACGACCTCGACCTGAAGAGCGCGCGGCAATGGGGGCTCTACATCAGCACATCGCGCGGCAAGACCTCGATCGGCATCGAAGAGCCGCCGCTGTTCAGCGAGCCCGGCGTATTCCTCGTCCGGCCGGACGGAACCCTGTATTACGGCGCGGTTCAGACCATGCCGTTCGCGCGGCCGCAGTTTCAGGACTTGCTGGGCGCCATCGATTTCGCCATCGCCAACGACTACCCGGCGCGCGGCGAATACGCCGGCGAGATCCGTTAGCTGGACGATTGCTTGCAGCGACCCGAAAAAAGTCAGCCGTCGCGGAACGCCGCCCGGCGAAGCCACCACCCTGTCCTCCGAACTGGCACAATCCCCGTGTAGCGAAAGCGCGACCGGGGCAGGCAGCACCGCCGCGCAAAGGATGTGCCATGGACAAACGACCGGAATTCAGTCCCCGCCTTCTCCTCGACATCGAGCAAATGGATCGCGAGCACCAGCGGCTGTTCGAAATCGCCGGGCGGATTCACGACGCCCTGTCTTCCGGCAGCTATGCCGCCCTGTCCGCCGCCCGCGTCGCGGTGGGCGAACTGCTCGACTACACCGCCACGCATTTCACCAGCGAGGAAAAGCTGATGGCGGAGGCCGGCTACCCGGAACTGGCGCCGCACCATGCCGTCCATCGCGCCCTGATCGCGCAGGCGCGGGACATGGAAATGCGCCTCGAAGCGGGTGGGCCGGACTTCCCCAGGGAATTGAACCGCTTCATCCACCGCTGGCTGGTCGAGCACATCATGACCCACGACAGGAAGTTCGCTGAGTCCGTCGCCGCACGCAAATGACGCCTGGCGGAAAGCGGCCCGGCCACAGTTCGCGCGCGATACCCGCCCGGTTGGCGTAGCGCCACGGCTGACTTTTCCGCCAGCGTGCAGGATGCCAATATCTAGCCCCCGAATGATCACGCCAAATCGAGTAAGGGCCATGGGCGTTCACAAATGGCGGGGCATCTCCTCCGAGTGGATCACGGCGAGATTGACGCCGCAACGACATGGCATGCGCGACGTGCGGCTCCCGGCGACATGCCGGTTAGCCTCTTGAAAGCACGGCTGAAGGCAGCTTCGGACTGGTAGCCGAGTCGGTCCGCCACGTCGGATATTGTTGCGCGGTCGTCGCGCAGGCGCGACATGGCGACCTCCATGCGCCAGCGAGTGGCGTATCGCATCGGCGGCTCGCCAACGAGCTTGGCGAAGCGCGCAGCAAACGCAGAGCGCGACATGGCCGCTTCCGCCGCAAGAATTTGCACCGTGAACTCGGTTGACGGCTCGCGATGAATGAGTGCGAGTGCGCGACCAATCTGCTCATCTTGCAGGGCGCCGAGCCAACCCTGTTGGGTAGCCGGTGCGTTGGCCATCCAGGCGCGGATTGCCTGAATCAACAGTACGTCGCAAAGTCGCGTGATGATGGTCTCGCCACCTGGCCGCAGCGCCTGCGCCTCGGAGATGATGAAACGCAGCGTGCTCTGCAGCCACTGGGCCTCGGACGCGTTCCAGGTGTCGACGTGAACCAGATTCGGCAGCATGCGTACAAGTTTCTTGGCCATCGGATGGTCGAACGTGACAGCCCCGCACAGCATGGTGGTGGTGGGTCCGTCGCCTCCGTGGACCACCCGCTCGTAACGTTCCGAAACCTGCTCGGCCTCAAGCGAGAAGAGATCTACGCAGGGCTGGCCCGGCTCGCTGACCAGCCGATGACCTCGGCCATGTGGAACGAGGCCGAGATCTCCGGGCTGCAGGCATTGCGCCGCCTCGCCCGGTACCTCAAGCCAGGTTCGCCCAGCAATCACGATATGAAACATCAGCGTGCCATCAAGTGCCGGTATGTCCACTCCAAAGGGGGCTGACGTTTCCGAGCGGCAGTAGAAAGCGCCGTTCATTCGCAAGTAGTGCAATGCTTCGCCGACCGGATCGATGCGAGGGGTTCGATTGACGGTAGGTGTGTAGTTCGGCATGCCGTAAATGCTACGGGAGATTTTCCGTGGCGCCAAACGACCAGGCGTTTCGGTCATAAAGAACGGAGCTTCGGGCATTCCTGCGCCAATCATCGCAACATACAGTGCGAACCTGGCAACGCGTGGAGACAGGAAGTGCAAAAACAATCCGGGATCGTCGTAGTCGGCGCCACAGGTGGATCGGGACGCGCCACGGTGGAGTGTCTTTTGGCACAGGGTCACTTGGTGACCGCGTTCTCGCGGCACGCCGACCGTCTCAGAGAACTCTCTGACCGGCTGGTGATCATCAATGGCGACGTCATGAACGCCGAGGAGGTCGACCGCGCGGTCGCCGGACAGGATGCCGTGATCGTCACCTTGGGGATCGCTGAGAACGCGTTCCGCGTTCGGCTCTTTGGTGCCGCACACACACCCGACCATGTTCGCTCTTTGGGCACGCGGAACGTCGTTGCAGCCATGAAGAAGCACGCGGTCCGGCGGCTCGTTGTCCAGACTTCCTATGGCGTTGGCGAAACTCGCAGTCTCCTGAGTTTCGCCGAGAGACTGCTCTTCAGTCTTGTGCTCAAGCCTCAGATGGAAGACACCGAGATGCAGGAGCAAGTGGTACGCACGAGCGGAGTCGAATGGGTGATTGCCCAGCCGGTTCACTTGACCAACGAGCACCCGGACCAAGCGCCGTACGTTTCCGTTATCGGCCAGACACGCTCCAGAAAAGTAGCCCGTTCCGCGGTTGCGAGCTTTCTGGCGCAAGCAGCGCTTGCCCCCGACTATCTAGGCAAGTCCGTGGCCATTTCGGGCTAGGTGCTGCGACCTTCACGAAAAGTCAGCCGTGGCGGTACGCCACGACGGCGCAATCAGGGGATGAGTCTGGTCAGTTTCGCGAGGTAGGCCGGCGCGGCGGGGTCGCCTTCGGCGGGCGCCCATGAGGCCTTCTCTTCGGCAGTCAGCGGCAGGTAGGGGCCGGCCTTGGCTTCGAGGAACACGGTGCTAGGTTCGAGCGCGAAGACGGTGTGCCAGGTGCCGTAGGCAATATCGACGCCCAGCGGCGTACTCCCACGGGGATTCCCTCCGGTCACGCCATGGCTGACTTTTGTTGCCTCGACCACGCCGCCGGCATCGTCGAAGGTGACGAGTCCGATGCTGCCGCGCAGGACGACCATGGTCTCGCTCTTGTCGGGATCGAGGTGGCGATGCGGCGCGACGTAGGAGCCGGGCTCGATGGCGTTGAGCAGACGGTGGCCGGGCTGGGCGTCGTCGGTGTGGAAGTTGCGGTTCTTGCGGCCGCGCGCGCTGGCGCGGGCTTCGGCGCTCACTTCGTCGAGCAGCGCGTTGTCGATCAGCCTGATCATGCGTAGACGACCCGGACGTTGTTCGGCGTGAGCCAGTCGTTGAGGGAGGCGAGCAGCGCGTCGTCGAGCGTGACGCGCCAGTTCTCGGGCAGAGCGATCTCGGTTTCGGCGTCGCCGTTGCGATAGGCGAGGCGCACC
>JBNKCS010000107.1:0-4802 GCA_050287865.1 Rhodocyclaceae bacterium
AGCATCGCTAACTCCACAAGTAAGGATTCCTTACTTCATTGTACCGCCACACACCAATCGCAAGCAAGCGCAACATCTATCCCTGCTCCTCCGCCACGGGCAGCCGCAGCAGGTACTGGCCGGATTTCTCATCGCGCGCCACCGCCAGCAGCTTGCGCTTTTCGGCAGCCTCGACCATCTCGCGGAAGGAACGATAGCCATAGGCGGACTCGGCAAAGCCGGGCCGACGGCGCTTCATGGTCTGCTTGACCATCGAGCCCCAGATCTTTTCGTCCTCGCCACGCTCGGCGACCAAGGCTTCCAGCGTTTCCACCAGAAACTCCAGTCCTTCCTGGCGGCGGTCGTCGTCGCTCCGCTCTTCGACCTTTTCATCGACTTTCTCTTCCGTTTTGTCTTCCATCTTCGCCGCCGGCTTCTTCGCCTTGGGCTGGGCGGCCTTGGCCGGCGCCTTCTTTTCGGCGCGCTTGCGCTTGGCTTCCTGTTCCCGCACCAGATCGTCGTAATAGATGAATTCGTCGCAGTTGGCGGCCAGCAGGTCGGAGGTCGCCGCGCGCACGCCGATACCGATCACGTACTTGTCGTTCTCGCGCAGCTTCGAAACCAGCGGCGAAAAATCGGAATCGCCGCTGATGATGACGAAGCTATCCACGTGCGCCTTGGTGTAGCAGAGGTCGAGCGCATCGACCACCATGCGGATGTCGGCCGAGTTCTTGCCCGACTGGCGCACATGCGGAATCTCGATCAGCTCGAAGGCGGCCTCGTGCATGGGTGCCTTGAACTCCTTGTAGCGCTCCCAGTCGCAATAGGCTTTCTTGACCACGATGCTGCCCTTCAACAGCAGGCGTTCGAGCACCTTGCGGATGTCGAACTGCGCGAATTTGGCGTCGCGCACGCCGAGTGCGATATTCTCGAAGTCGCAGAACAGCGCCATGCTGGTAATGTCCGGTTGTGTGGCCATTCGCCATGCCCTTATTCAAACAAACGAGGTGGAACTCCATGATCCAGCCCGAGCATTGTAGGACACCCTCATTGAGAAAGCCCTGTTGCCGCATCGCCGCGTCGATTCTCCTCGCCGGCTTGAGCATCCCGGCGTACGCGGACGACCTGATCACCAGCATCGAATCGAAGCCGCTCGGCGAACTGTGGCTCAACGCCGGCATGTATTCCTATCACTACAACCGCGACAAGAACCTCAACGACAGCAATCCCGGCATCGGTGTCGAATACCGCTTTTCTACCGTTGCCTCCGTCACCGCCGGGCGCTTTTACAACAGCGACCGCTATTACTCCAACTACGCCGGCCTCTACTATCAACCATGGGCCATCGGCCCGGTCCGCATCGGCGCGGTCGTCGGCGGTTTCAACGGCTATCCGCGGATGCACGACGGCGGCTGGTTCCTGGCGGCCATCCCGATGCTCAGCTACGAATACGGCCGCGTCGGCCTCAACGTCGCCATCGTGCCGACCTACAAGGACCGCCTCTACGGCGCGATTTCACTGCAATTGAAGCTCAAGGTGTTCTAGGGCCGTTTGTCAGTGTCGCGGCGAGTGGGGGTTGGGAAGCAAGTGTCGAAACCGGTTATGGCAATGTACTTTTAGTCATTTTCTTCTATCATATTCCCCGATGCCAGAGACTTCCAAGAGTTCCCAGTCGGGTCGTCTAACGACTTCCAGAATGGTCGGGGCCCTGTCGGTAGTTGCGGTCTATGCAATCTTCGCCGGCGTGTGGATTCTGTTCTCCGATCAACTGATGGGGATGTTCGTCACCGATCACGACCAATTGGTACGGGCGAGCATTATCAAGGGCTGGGCCTTTGTCGCCGTCACTACCGTGCTGCTGTACGGTCTGGTTTCACGGCTGGTGGAACAGACGCGTGCCGCCCACGAGAGGGAGACTGAAAGCCGCAGGCAGGCGGAAAGCGAATTGCGCATCGCGGCAACCGCGTTCGAGTCGCAACTCGGCATGATCATCACGGACAGGAAGGAAACCATCCTGCGCGTCAATCAGGCATTTACGGACATCACCGGGTTCACCGCGGACGATGTCATCGGCCGCAAGCCTGCCATCATGAAGTCGGATCGTCATGGAGCGAGCTTCTATCGGGACATGTGGGATTCTCTCGAACACGACCGCTTCTGGCAGGGAGAAATCTGGAACCGGCGCAAGAATGGCGAGGTCTTTCCCATACTGATGAATATCTCGGCGGTTTTCGACGAGAACGACCGCGTGACGCACTACATAGGCGCGTTTTCAGACCTCTCGCAGCACAAGCAGGCCGAGCAAATCATCCACAGCCTGTCCTACTTTGATGCGCTGACATCGCTGCCGAACCGGCGTTTCATGCTGGAGAGGCTGAACCAGTTGCTGCAGGCCGATAGCCACCACGAAACCTATGGGGCGGTTCTGTTTGTCGACCTCGACGACTTCAGCAATCTCAACGACACCCGCGGCCATGAGATCGGTGACCTGGCGCTGATAGAGGCTGCCAGGCGGATTCGGGCATCCGTACCCGGCGAGGAGAACGTGGCGCGCCCGAGCAGCGATGAATTCGTCGTCATGCTCGACGATCTGCCCGACGACCCCGAACAGGCAGCCAAGCGGGCACAGGCAGCAGCCGACCGAATACAGAGGGCAATTCAGACGCCGATGCTGCTCGGCGGACTCGACTATCAATGCACGGCCAGTGTAGGCATCAGCCTGTTTCGCAAGGGCGAAACTTCAGTCGATGAACTCATGAAACAGGCCGACGCCTCGATGTACCAGGTTAAGCGTCTGGGCCGGAACCGCGCGCATTTCTTCGACCCGGCAATGCAGTCCGCGCTGGAAGAACGCATCGTGCTCGAAGCGGCGCTAAGGCGCGCAATTCCCGATGAGCTTCGCTTGCACGTTCAACTGCAGGTGGATGACAGCGGCCGTCCGTTCGGCGCCGAAGGTCTGGTCCGCTGGCAACGTTCGGGCATTGGCCTGACCAGTCCAGCGGAATTCATTCCGCTGGCCGAGACGACCGGGATGATTCTGCCTATCGGTCGCTGGGTGCTGGAAACGGCCTGTCGCCAACTCAAGGCGTGGGAAACGCACCCCGCCACCCGTCATTTGGTACTGGCGATCAACGTAAGCGCCAGTGAATTCCAGCAAGCCGATTTCGTGCCCCAGGTACTCGGGATACTTGACGCTACAGGGGTCGATCCGACGCGTCTCAAGCTTGAGCTGACCGAAAGCACGCTGGTCGAGGATGCTGAAGCCGTCGTCGGCAAAATGACCGAATTGAAAGAGCGCGGCATCTGCTTCTCGCTCGACGATTTCGGCACCGGCTTTTCCTCGCTGTTCTATCTGAAGAGACTGCCTCTCGATCAGCTCAAGATCGACCAGTCCTTCGTGCGCGATATTGAAACAGATCCCAACGACGCCGCCATCGTCAGAACCATCATCGCACTCGGCCAGAGCCTGGGACTCAACGTCATCGCGGAAGGAGTCGAGACCGAAGGTCAGCGAAACTTCCTCGCCGCGCACGGCTGCAAGCAGTATCAAGGCTATCTGTTCGGCAGACCGGAATCGATCGACGACTTCGAGCGGTCAATCGGTCTTTAGCGGAATTCCCACCAACCGCCCCAGCGCAGCGTAGTAAATCGCGCAACGCACCGGCAAGCCCTCGTCCACGAACAGGTCGGCGTAGCGCGCCAGTTGTTCGCGATAGTTCTCCGCATGCGCCGCCAGATCGCCCTCGGGTTCCGCAGTCTTGTAGTCGACGATCCAGCGCGTGCCGTTGTCGACAAACGTGCGGTCCACCACGCTGATCGGCGTACTCCCATGGGGATTTCCTTCGGTCACGCCACGGCTGACTTTTTGCAGCGCCAGTTCCGACGCAGCGCCTTCGCGCGCCTGTAATACCCAGCGGCCGGCTTCGCTGGCCAGCGTCGTGTCGAGTATCGCCAGCACGCGTTCCGCGCCGCGCGCCGCCTCCGCATCGCTGCAGCCCTGCTGCGCGAGCCAGATTTCCATCGCGCCGCGCAAACTGCCCAATCGCGTCGCCGTCCACGCATCGAGGCCATCCGTGGCGAACATTTCCAGATAGAAGTGCGCCAGCGTGCCGATCCGCGCGGCCAGCGACTGATCGCCCCCTTCGTCGGCTGCAACGGGTACGACGTCCGCCTCGACCGGCGACTGCGCGGTCATCTCCACCTTAACCGGCACGGCAACGCGAACGAGCTTCGGTATGAACGGAGCCGGCGCTTCGGCAGGCGTGGCCGGCAGTTGATCGGCCACGGTGAAGTGTTGCCCAATCGCCGGCCAGAGCCGGTCGAGGAAGGTATTGGCCGGCGCCTTCGCCTCGCCCTTCGCGTTCAGGTTCGCCACGCCGACCAGATGCAGGTGGCGGATCGCCCGCGTGGCGCCGACATAGAGCACGCGCGCATCCTCGTTCGCCGCACGCTCGCGCTCCAGCGCGCCGAGGTAATCGTAGGGCGTCACCACTTCCTTCTGACCGCGCCGCTTCATCGGCGCCGCGATCAGGTGTTCGTCGAGGCTGTCGAGAACCACCTCTTCCCAGCGCATCAACGGCTGGTCGCCGCCGCCCGGCTTGCGGTGCAGGCCGGGCAGGATCACGGTGTCGAACTCCAGCCCCTTGGCCTTGTGCAGCGTCATGAACTGCAGCGTGCCGTCCGCCGCGCTGTCGGGCGCGCCGTAGAGCCGACCCATGTCCGCTGCGAGCTGCTCGGGGCTGAAGCGCCCGGCGGCGTCGAGCTTCTCGATCAGTTCGAAGAAGGCCTCGCAATCGGCCAGTTCCGTCGCATTGGCCAGACAG
>JBNKCS010000108.1:0-4755 GCA_050287865.1 Rhodocyclaceae bacterium
CGGGTCGGATCCGGAATCTGCGCGGCCTCGAAGCCGGCGCGGCGCAGGCGGCAGGCGTCGCACAGTCCGCAGGCGCGCCCGTCCGGATCCGCCTGGTAGCAGGACACGGTGAGCGCAAAATCGACGCCGAGTTCCGTTCCGCGACGGACGATCTCGCCCTTGGTCATGTCGATCAGGGGGGCGTGGATGCGCAAGTGCCAACCTTCGTCCGCCGCCCTGGTCGCGAGATTGGCCATGCTTTCAAAGGCGCGGATGAACTCGGGGCGGCAGTCCGGGTAACCTGAATAGTCCACGGCATTGACGCCGACGAAGATGTCGCGGCTGCCCAGCACTTCGGCCCAAGCCAATGCGAGGGACAGCATGACCGTGTTCCGGGCGGGCACGTAGGTGACCGGAATCCCGGGCATGATGCCGTCCGTCGGTACGGCGATGTCGGGGTCGGTGAGCGCCGAGCCACCGAACTGGTTCATGTCGATATGTATGACTCGATGTTCCCTGGCACCCAGCGCCGCCGCTACCCGCCCGGCGGCGACCAGCTCCGCGCCGTGGCGCTGGCCGTAGTCGACCGACAGGCAGAAAGGCGTAAAGCCTTCGTCACGGGCGATTGCCAGGGTGGTGGCGGAATCGAGACCGCCGGAGAGCAGGATTACCGCTGGTTGCATGGCCCGATGTTAGCAGACCGGACAACGGCATCGGTCGGGCCGCCCGGGACGCGGCAGTGCGCCATCTGTGAAATGAGTTCTATAATGACAGCATGCCGGTTGATCCCATTACCGCCACCATTATCGGGTCCGTCGTCGGCAGCGTGATACAGGACATCGCCAACCTGCCGCCGCCGAGTGCGCCTGTGCCCATCGAGGGTGTTCCACGGATGTTGCCGGAGAACACGCTGCGCGGCGAAATGATCGTTTTCAGTCCGACCAGCGCGGCAGTTAACGGCGAAATGAGGATGCTTGCACCCGGTGTGCAGATCCGCGATCCCTTCAACATGGTCGTCCTCCCCGGGATGCTGCGGCAGCAGGTGCCTGTCCGCTATCAGACGGACCCGTCCGGCGCGATCTCCAAAGTCTGGGTTCTCTCGCAGCGGGAAGCAGCGCAGCCCTGATGGTCAGCAAGGTGTTCATCCGCACTTTCGGGTGCCAGATGAACGAGTACGATTCGGCCAAGATGGCCGATGTGCTCGGTTCCGCCTGGGGCGCGATCAAGACCGATCGGCCGGAGGAAGCGGACATCATCCTCTTCAACACCTGTTCCGTGCGCGAGAAGGCTCAGGAAAAGGTCTTTCACGAACTCGGCCGGGTTCGCCAGCTCAAGCAGGCCAACCCCAACCTGATCATCGGCGTCGGCGGTTGCGTCGCAAGCCAGGAAGGCGAGGCGATCGTCTCGCGTGCGCCGTATGTCGATATCGTCTTCGGGCCGCAGACCCTCCATCGGCTTCCCGAACTGATCGAACGCCGTCGCGCTTCCGGTCGCGCCGAGGTGGACGTCTCCTTCCCGGAAATCCAGAAGTTCGACAGCCTGCCGAGCGTCCGCAATGACGGCGCATCGGCTTTCGTTTCGGTGATGGAGGGCTGTTCGAAGTTCTGCACCTACTGCATCGTGCCCTATACGCGCGGCGACGAAGTCTCGCGGCCGCTGGCCGACGTCCTCGGCGAGGTGTCACGGCTGACTTCGCAAGGCGTGCGCGAGTTCAACCTGCTCGGCCAGAATGTCAATGCCTATCAAGGCGAGATGGAGGACGGCGATACCGCCGATCTGGCCCACCTCATCGAAACGCTGGCGGAGATGCCGGAAGTCGAGCGCCTGCGCTACACAACCTCGCATCCGCGCGAAATGACGTCGCGCCTGATCGACCTATATCAGCGCGTGCCGAAGCTCGTGTCTCACCTGCACCTGCCGGTGCAGTCCGGTTCCGACCGCGTTCTTGCCGCCATGAAGCGCGGCTACACCACGCTCGAATACAAGTCCATCATCCGCAAGCTGCGTGCGGCGCGCCCGGGCATCTCCATTTCGACGGATTTCATCGTCGGCTTTCCCGGCGAGACGGAAGAGGATTTCGAGAAGACCATGACGCTGATCGACGAGGTCGAGTTCGACGCCAGCTTCTCCTTCATTTTCAGCCCGCGCCCCGGCACGCCGGCGGCCGAGATGGCCGACGACACGCCAGCGGAGGTCAAGACGGCGCGCCTGATGCGCCTGCAAAAGCGCATCGACGAACTGGCCTTTGCGGTGTCCGAAAGCATGGTCGGCACCGTGCAGCGCGTGCTGGTGGAAGGCGAGTCGAAGAAGAATGCGCACGAACTGGCCGGCCGCACAGACAACAACCGCATCGTCAACTTCGTCGGTTCGCCGCGGCTGATTAATACGTTCGCCGAGGTGCGCATCGTTGCGGCATTGCCGCACAGCCTGCGCGGTGAAGTGGTGACATCCGAATGGTAAAGCCCCGGCCGCTCGACGTGACGCTCGAGCCGCTCGACAACGAGCGCCTCGCTTGTCTGTGCGGACCGCTTGACGAAAACCTGCGCCAGATCGAAACGGCCTTCGACATCACCATCGCCCGCCGTGGCGAGCATTGCCGCCTTACCGGCGACGCAGCCGGCGTGCGGCTGGCCGCCGAGGCGCTGACGTATTTTTACGCAGCGGCCTTGCAGCCTTTGTCGATCGACGACATCCAGCTTGGCCTGATCGAACTGCGCAACCGCGGCGGAACGCAGGCATCGGCGCCAACGCTGAAAACGAAGAAGAGCGACCTGCATGGCCGCACCCCGAACCAGACGCAATACCTGCGCCAGATCCAGGATCACGACATTACTTTCGGCATCGGCCCGGCCGGCACGGGCAAGACCTATCTCGCAGTCGCCTCGGCGGTCGACGCCTTCGAGCGCGACCAGGTGCAGCGCATCGTGCTGACGCGTCCGGCGGTGGAAGCCGGCGAGCGTCTCGGCTTCCTGCCCGGCGACCTGGCGCAAAAGGTCGATCCCTACCTGCGCCCGCTCTACGACGCGCTCTACGACCTGATGGGTTTCGACAAGGTCGGGCGCCTGTTCGAGAAGGGACACATCGAAATTGCGCCGCTGGCCTACATGCGCGGGCGCACGCTCAATCACTCGTTCATCATTCTCGACGAGGCGCAGAACACCACGCCGGAGCAGATGAAGATGTTTCTCACCCGCATCGGCATCGGTGCGAAAGCGGTGATCACCGGCGACGTGACGCAGATCGACCTGATGAAGGGCCAGAAGTCCGGTCTGGTCGAGGTGCGGCGCATTCTCGCCGACGTGCGCGGGCTGGCATTTACCGACTTCGATGCCACCGACGTGGTGCGGCATCCGCTGGTGGCACGCATCGTCGAGGCCTACGAGCACCATGCCAAGAAAGCTTCCTGAACTGATCCTCGGCGTGCAATACGGCTGCAAGGACGAGGTGCTACCTTCGCGTCCGCAAGTGCGCCGCTGGGTGCGCGCGAGCTGCGGGCGGCCGGCCGAGGTGGCGGTGCGCTTCGTCGACGCCGAGGAGGGCCGTACGCTCAATCGCGATTATCGTCACAAGGACTACGCCACCAACGTGCTGTCCTTCGTTTATGAGAGCGAACCGCGCGTGGTCGGCGACCTGGTTGTCTGCCTGCCGGTCGTGTTGCGCGAGGCGGCCGAACAGGGCAAATCCGCGGAGGCGCATTTCGCGCACCTGATCGTGCATGGTATGCTGCACCTGTTAGGTCACGAACACGAGACCGGTACTGGCGACGCGAAGCGCATGGAAGCCGAGGAACGAAGAATTCTTGCCGGCCTGGGCTATGCCGATCCGTATTCCGATTGATGGATTCCGACAGTCATAAACCGCACTTGCTCGAACGGCTCTCGTCGCTGCTGATGTGCGAGCCGAAGGACCGCGAGCAGCTCCTGAAGCTGCTGCAAGGCGCATTCCAGCGCAACCTGCTCGACGCCGATGCACTGTCGATCATCGAGGGCGCCATGTCGGTTTCCGATCTGCCGGTGCGCGACATCATGGTGCCGCGCGCGCAGATGGATGTGGTCAGCCTGCACGATCCGATCGAAAAGATCGCCAGCTTCGTCATCGAAGCCACTCATTCGCGCTACCCGGTGGTCGGCGACAATCGCGACGACGTGGTCGGCATCCTGCTCGCCAAGGAACTGCTGCACTTCTTCGCTGGCAAGGATTTCGACCTGCGCGATACCTTGCGGCCCGCCGTGTTCATTCCCGAGTCGAAGCGGCTCAATGTTCTGCTGCGCGAATTCCGCGCCTCGCGCAACCATATGGCCGTCGTCGTTGACGAGTACGGCGGCGTATCGGGACTGGTCACCATCGAGGACGTGCTGGAGCAGATCGTCGGCGACATTGAGGACGAGTACGATTTCGACGAGGCGGCGGGCAACATCGTGCTCGACAATTCCGGCCGCTATCGCGTCAAGGCGATAACCGAAATCGCCGATTTCAATACCGCCTTCGGCACCGAATTTTCGGACGAGGACTACGATACCCTCGGCGGCATGGTCATCCACCGCCTCGGGCGGCTGCCGAAGCGCAACGAAGTGGTCATGATCGACGGCTTCCGGCTGAAGGTCTTGCGCGCCGACAGCCGGCGGGTGCATACCCTGCTGGTCGATCCGCCCCGTAGCCCGGCGCCGAGCGCTGTGGAATGAGGCAGTCGCTGCTCGTCGCGCTACTGGCGGGTGCGGCGACGGTGTTCGGTTTCGCGCCGTTCGATCTGTTCCCGGTTCCGTTCGTTACCCTCAG
>JBNKCS010000109.1:0-4620 GCA_050287865.1 Rhodocyclaceae bacterium
CCATGAACACGTGGTTCCACAGCTCGAGCCAGCGGTCGCAGTCGCAGACCCCCACCGCGCACCCGTCCGGGTGGCTGCAGCGCATGGCCTCGCCCTGGTCGATGTGGATCTCGGTGCAGGGGCCGCAGGGGCCGGTGTCGCCCATCATCCAGAAATTGTCGGAAGCGTAGCGCGCGCCCTTGTTGTCGCCGATGCGGATGCATCGCTCGGCCGGCACGCCGATTTCCTTGGTCCAGATGTCGAAGGCTTCGTCGTCGTCGGCATAGACGGTGGTCCACAGCTTGTCCTTGGGCAGCTTGTACACCTCGGTCAGCAATTCCCAGGCGTAGTGGATGGCGTCTTGCTTGAAGTAGTCGCCGAAGCTGAAGTTGCCCAGCATCTCGAAGAAGGTGTGGTGGCGCGCGGTGTAACCGACGTTGTCGAGATCGTTGTGTTTGCCGCCGGCGCGCACGCATTTCTGCGAGGTGGTGGCGCGGTTGTAGGGACGTTTGTCGAAACCGAGGAAGACGTCCTTGAACTGGTTCATGCCGGCGTTGGTGAACAGCAGGGTCGGATCGTCGTGCGGCACCAGCGAACTGGAGGCGACTATCTGGTGCCCCTTGGAGGCGAAGAAATCGAGGAAGGCCTGACGGATTTCGGAACTTTTCATGGCAAATGCAGGGGTTGGCGCAATGGATCGATTTTACGCGAAGGAAAGCAAAAAGGCCCGCCAGGCGGGCCTTTTCGGCTGGGCAGGTCGTCGGGGAGGCGATCAGCGACGAACGCCGGCGGTCGCCATTCAGCAAGCGCTATACGGCAGGGACTAGCGCAAGGACTTGTGAAGCGGCGCGTGCCGGATCGGGCGCGTGCCACAACTCGGGGTGATCGGTGAAGATGGCGGTCGCGCCGGCGGCGAGCAGGTGTTCGCCCTCGCCATAGTCGTTGACCGTATAGCAGGCCAGTTCAAGGCCGGCCGCGCGGACGACGGCGATTGCCGCGGCGTCCACCCATCCCGCCGCCATATGAACGGCGCAGGCGCCGGCCTCGACGACCCGCTCCCGCCAGTCCGGGCGCAGATCGTCGACCAGCAGCGCGTAATCGGCGTCCCGCGACAGCTGACTTTTGGCGGCGAGCAGCGCAATCGTCGAATACGAGGAAATCACGCCATGGCCATTCCAGACTTCCGCGAGCACTCGTCCGACCGACTGCCCGAGTGCCGCAATATCGGCCTCCACGGCGACCTTCAGCTCGATGTTGGCCCAGAGGCCGAGTTCGGCGCAGCGCGCCAGCGCCTCGGCCAGCGACGGTACCGGCTCGCCGCCGATGTCCAGTTGCCGCAGTTCGGCAAAAGTCAGCCGTGACACTGCGCCGCTGCCGCCGGTGGTGCGATCGACCGTGTCGTCGTGCATCAGCACCGGCACGCCGTCCGCCGAGAGCATGGTGTCGAATTCGACGCCGCGGCAGCCAGTATTCGCTGCGGCCGTCAAGCCGGCCAGGCTGTTCTCGGGCGCCAACCCGCCGCCACCGCGATGGGCGATGATTCTCGGATAGACCATGATGGCGCGGTGCCTCCTGAGGGCGAGTTGGGTTGGCACCGGCCTTGTAATGCAAGCCGGCATCGTCTGTCAATCGTCGTGCTTGCAGGTGATGGCAGGCGCTGCAATAATTAGGCAACTCGGGCGGGCAACCAAATGAACAGATACCAAAACGCCATCGCCGTCATTGCCGCACTCAACCTCGTGCTGCTGATGATTTTCCCGCCATTTCTGGACTACTCCCTGCAACGCGGCGCAGTCCGTGGCTTCGAGAGTTTCTACTTCCTTCTGATGGCACCCCCCGGTCGCATCGTCCACCAGGGACTGCTGATGATCGAGGTCATGTTCGTCGTCGCCAATGCCCTGGCTGCCTGGCTGGCCTTGAACGCCACGGAGGGCACCGACTTCCAGCTCAGCGGATCGTCCATGATCCGCGGCTTCGCCTGGTTCGCCGTCGCCAACGTGGCCGTGATCCTGCTCTTTCCACCTTTCGAGCCCTATCAGTCGCTGGTGCGGGGACCCCAGGAAGGATTCGACGGCTTCTACTTCGTGTTCGGGGACAAGCGACACCGGCACTTCTTCACTCCCCTCCTCTATCTCGAACTCATCCTCCTCAGCATCGACCTCCTGGTCGCGTGGCTGGTGTTCGGCATCCTGCAGCGCGCCGTTTCGGCCGCCGACCACCGCATCGTGGAGGAACTGCATCAAATCCCGCCGGAAAGGGCCAGCGCGATCGTGCACGAGATCGAAGAGGTGGCCCACCCGCATCCGGCAACACACCAGTTGGGGCGCAAAGAGGACCGTCGCAAGCGCCAGGATCCGCGCTATCGGGGCCCGAACCGGCGAAGCGGACAGGACCGCCGCCACCTCATGGCTAAAGCGTAATCGGCAAATGCCGTAGAATCATGGGTCTGCGCTTTGCCATGAAGGAAATACATGCGCTTCCATAAGCTACTTCTCCTGCCGATCCTGACGCTCGCTCTGGGCGGCTGCGAGATTCCCGGTCTGGGAGATTCCGCCAAGGCAGCCGAAGCCAAGGAGGCCGACGGCCGGGCGATCGGTGGCGCCTGCCGTCATTCCGGACGAGCGCTGGAAGATTGCTACGTGATGAATCCGAAGGCGCTCAAGTCGGCGATATATGCGGGCTGGCGCGACATGGACGGTTATATGCGCGACAACGGCATCAAGCCGGTCGTGCCCGATCTGGTCGATCCGCCCACGGGCGGCGTGGAGGAAAAGCCGGCGCCGGCGAAAGGCGCCGACGACGCGGAGAAGAAAGGCGGCCTCAAGCGCAGCCTGGCGCCGATGGCGCCGCAGCCGCCGTTGCCGCGCCGCACCACCTGAACGGTCATGCCCCGCCGATTCCGGTAGAATGCCGCGCAGGCGCCCTGCCGGTTGGCGCGCAATTCAGGTTGTTCGATACGTTTTCCCCACACCAATCGCCTGAACCGGTACCCGCGCACGCGGGCAGGCCGCTTCGGGAGATTCAATGAAGTTCGCAGATATCGGGCTGATGCCCGAACTGCTCCGGGCCGTCGAAGACGCCGGCTACACGGAGCCCACTCCTATCCAGGCACAAGCCATTCCCGTCATCCTTGCCGGCAACGACGTCATGGGCGGCGCCCAGACCGGTACCGGCAAGACCGCCGGCTTCACGCTGCCGATGCTGCAACGCATCGCCCGCCATGCCAACACCAGCCTCTCGCCGGCGCGCCATCCGGTGCGCTGTCTGATACTCGCACCGACGCGCGAACTGGCCATGCAGGTGCATGAAAGCGTTGTCACCTACAGCAAGCACCTGCCGCTGCGCTCCGTCTGTGTCTATGGCGGCGTCGACATCAAGCCGCAGACGGCGGAACTGCGCGAAGGCCGCGAGATCGTCGTTGCCACGCCGGGCCGGCTGCTCGACCACGTGCAACAGAAGAGCGTTCACTTCAGCCAGGTCGAGTTCGTCATCCTCGACGAAGCCGACCGCATGCTGGACATGGGCTTCATCCCCGACATCCGCCGCATCCTGGCCATGTTGCCGAAGGAACGGCAAAGCCTGTTGTTCTCGGCCACCTTCTCGAACGAGATCAAGAAGCTCGCCGACACGATGCTGAAGAACCCGCAGCTCATCGAAGTCGCGCGCCGCAACACGGTTTCCGAGACCATCACCCACCGCATGTACGCGGTCGATTCGGACCGCAAACGCCATCTGCTGCTGCACATGGTCAACGAAGCGCCCACCATGCAGGCGCTGGTTTTCGTCGGCACCAAGTTCGGCACCGCACGGCTCGCCACCTGGCTGGAGCGCCAGGGCGTCAATGCCGTCGCCATCCACGGCGACAAGAGCCAGCAGCAGCGTACCGAAGCGCTGGAAGCGTTCAAGTCCGGCACCGCGCGCGTACTGGTCGCCACCGACGTCGCCGCGCGCGGCCTCGATATCGACGACCTGCCGCACGTCATCAACTACGAACTGCCGCATGTCGCCGAAGACTATATCCATCGCATCGGCCGCACCGGGCGCGCCGGCAAGCTGGGCGACGCCACCTCGCTGGTCGCCCCCGAGGAAAAGCCGCGCCTGAACGACATCGAGAAGCTGCTCAAGCTCAAGATCGAACAAGTGTCGCTGCCGGAGTTTGCGACAAGCGCCATCGTCGAGAGCGACAAGCGCGGCCGCAGCGGCGGCCATGGCCATTCGCACCGCGAACGCGAGCGCCACGGCCCGAAGGCGCCGGTCCAGTTGCCGCGGCCCGCCGCCCACGTGCCCAAGCCAAAAATCGCCGCCGACGGTTTCGACTTCGGCAAGCCCTACGAACCAAAAGTCAGCGATGGCGATACGCCACCGAAAACCGCCGACGGACTACCGCCCAAGCGCCCCTTGCGTCCCGTCGCCGCCCTGCTGGGCGGCATCGGCAAAAAATAGCGGCGGCGCGATTACAGAACCCGGTTGTACAGGGTGACGCAACCGTTGCGCCAGATGTCGTCGGGGCTGATGTAGTTGTCCTGCCGGGTGAATTCGATGCCGGCGGCGGCAAAACACTCGTCGACAAGCTCCGAGCAAATGTACTTGCGGTCCCGCGTGCGGCGGCCGATGCGAAACAGGATGCGCATGGCGATGCGC
>JBNKCS010000110.1:0-4607 GCA_050287865.1 Rhodocyclaceae bacterium
GCGGATGTCGATCTTCACCGCCGGGTCGGTATAGGGACCGGAACAGTCGTATACATAAATGGGCGGATTGGCCTCGCCCTCGGTCGGCGTCTGGCTGATCTCGCGCATGGGTACGCGCAGGTCCGGCCGGCTGCCCGTAACGTAGATCTTCTTCGAGTTTGGGAGGGGTTGTATCGCTGCCTCGTCCACGTGAGCACGGGCAGCGATGAATTGTTCGTGAGCGTTCATTCGGCGACTCCTTGGGGAATTTCCGACGCTACTGGAAACCCCCCCGGAATGCAACCCGTGGCATTTGCGGCTAAAGTATGCATGTGCGGCGTCGTAAAGACGTAAACCGCAAGTTGGATCAGGGGCTTTCAATGCGCATCTCATCTGCTTTCTTAGCTTTCGTGGCCAGTCTGGCCCTTTCCGGCAGCGCGCTGGCCGCCGACTGGCAGGCGGTGGCGACGGCCGGCGGCGAGCGGGTCGAAATCGACAAGACGCGCATCATGCGCGTCGGCAAGGGGCGGACCATTGCCTGGACCAAGCTGGTGCTCGGGCGCGAACTGAAGGATGGCGGCGGCAGCTACACGGCGGTTCAGGCGATGAACCGCTACGAATGCGAGGCCGGCAAGTTCGCCACGCTGCGTCGGGTTTACATGAAGGGCGATGTCGCCGTCCGCGAGGAAAAGGTCGCCTCGCCGAAGGAAGTCTCCGTGTCCGAAGGCAGCCTCGATGGCAAGCTGCTGGTGGAAGCCTGCAAATTGCGCACCGTCGGCGAAGCCCATGCGATCGCGGTAGCTGCGGCAAATGCCGCAGTGGCCGCCAAACAGGCGCAGCAGGACAAGCCGGGGGTGATGTACGCCGATGTCCGCAAGGCTGCCGATGAATCGGCAACCCCGCCCATTACCGTTGCCGAAACGCCGCCGGTTGACTCGAAGGCGGCGGAACAGCGGCCGAAGTCCGCCGCCGAGACCAATATCGAAATTCGCCCGCCGAGCGAGCGGCCGCGCTTCTTCGGCCTGCCCGTGCCGGAAAGGCCCCAGTCGTCCGCGTCGAAGGAAGCCGCGCCGGACGAAGGCAAAGCGGCCGCGGCGAAACCCGAACCGAAACCGGCCGCCAGGCCGGCCCCCGCTCCCGATCCGGTTCCCGTCGCCAACATCACGCTTCACGAGCGTGAAATGCAGTTGGCGACCTCGGGCCCACGGCGCAAGCCCGTGCGTCGCTCGAAGCCCGCTCCGAAGCCGGTGCCGGAGGCGGTCGTTCAGCACCATGCGGTGCATTGGAGCTACGAAGGCGAAGGCTCGCCGGCCAACTGGGGCAAACTGAAGCCCGAGTACAAGCTTTGCGCCACCGGCCAGCGCCAATCGCCGATCGACATTCGCGACGGCATCGGCGTCGACCTCGAGCCGATCCAGTTCAACTACCTGCCCACCCACTTCAACATCGTCGACAACGGACACAGTGTGCAGGTGAATGTCGGCAAGGGCAGCACGATGACCATCATGGGCCGCACCTACGAGTTCGTGCAGTTCCACTTCCACCGGCCCTCGGAAGAGCGCGTCAACGGAAAATCCTTCGACATGGTCATCCACCTCGTTCATCGCGACAGCGAAGGCAATCTGGCGGTCATCGCCGTCCTGCTCGAACAAGGCTCCGAGAATCCGTTGATCCAGACGCTCTGGAACAATCTGCCGCTGGAGGAAGACCTCTACGTGACGCCGTCGGTGGCGATCGATCTCAACAACCTGCTGCCCGAAAACAGGCAGTACTACACCTACATGGGTTCGTTGACCACGCCGCCCTGCACCGAGGACGTGCTGTGGATGGTGTTCAAGCAGCCGTTGAAAATTTCGCCCGAGCAGATCGCCATCTTCGCGCGTCTCTATCCCTACAACGCGCGGCCGGTGCAGCCGACGAACGACAGGCTGATCAAGCAGAACCGCTAGCGCTGTTTTAGGAAAAGTCAGCCGTGGCGGTACGCCGATAAGGGACATCCCACTCCGGGGGACCGCTCTGGGCGCGGCATTTCTGCGGATTCAACGCCTGAAATGAGCGACCTCGCGCGGCCTTTCGCGCGAGGTCCGGCGCAATGACGGGTTCGGCCACTCACGCAACTAAGTGTCGAGTTGCAATAGGTTGTTCCCGCCGAGGCGAGAAGCAGGAGGCATATAGCCGAGGGCCGAGTGTGGGCGACGGCTGTTGTAGTAGGCCAGGAAAGCGGGCAGCCAGGCGGTACGCTCGGCACTGTTGGCGTAGCTCCTGGCGTAGGCCCATTCCCGCAGGCAGGTCTGAATGAAGCGTTCCGCTTTGCCGTTGGTCTGCGGCCGATAGGGCCGTGTAAAGCTGTGCTTGATACCCAAGGCTTCGCAGGTTCGCGCAAAGAGGCGAGAGCGGTAGGCGCTGCCGTTATCGGTCAGGAGTCGCTGGATACGCACGCCCAGGGCGGCGTAGTGGGCGACGGCGGCCTTCAGGAAATCGACGGCGGAAGCCTTCTTCTCATCGGCATGCATCTGGACGAAGCCGGCGCGCGAGTGATCGTCAATGGCGACATGGGCCACTTCCCAGCCCGCACCGCGGGTATGGTCGCGAGGATCGCCGGTCAGGCGGTGGCCGGGGGCCGCGATATAGCCGAGTTTCTTCGTGTCCAGGTGCAACAACTCGCCCGGTGCCTCACGCTCGTAACGCACCTGCGGTGCCTTGGGCTCCAGCGCCTTCAGGCTCGACAGCCCCACGGTGGCCAGCACGCGACTGATGGTGGCGACGCTGCGTCCCACCACTCGGGCGATGCTCCGCATGGGCATTCGATTGCGACGGAGTTGCTCGATCCGGGCGCGCAACTCATCGTCAAGCGTTGTGCGCGTGTTTTGTGGGCGGGAACTGCGGTCCATGAGGCCGGCTTCACCCAGCGCCTCAAATCGCCCGAGCCACTTGCGCGCCGTGCGCGGACTGATGCCAGCGGCCTCGGCCGCTGGCATCAGTCCCATGACTTCGATCCGTTCAATCAGCAATTTGCGTCCTGCAAACGTGGTTCTGGCATTCTTATGACTGTTCATCCGGTTGATCCCCTTGGGTCGCTGAAGCTTCGAGAACTCCAGTTTCCCAGAATCTTCCGGGTGAACAACCTATTGAAACATCACAACTAAGTACCAATCTTTCCGGAAATAGATTTATCAATGAGTTGCATAACCGTTGCGCTGTCGATTGTGATCGATACGCCGATGCGAGGCTCTTCGGGGGGCGGAATAAAGAAGCGATGTTCAGGATTGTTCAGTACCTCATGAACAAGATCAGCGCTTATCCCAATCTGCAATAGATAGCCTCTACGATCTTTATCCCAAAGCTTCCAGTCGAATTCAAACCAGAACAACGAGCGCTCCTCCTCCAGGAGCGGAGCGAGTCTTTCGAGTTCTTCGGTCGAATAAAACTCTGATGGTGAGCGCGCAAGTTTTTGGTTGTTGCACCTTCGGCATAGGGCTACAAGATTTCCCGGGACGGAATGGCCGCCCAACGCCAGCGGAACATGATGATCCATTTCCAAGTTTGACGATGAGCCACATTTAAAGCAGCGATTGCCAAATAGGGAAAAGAACTTCTTCTTAAAGAAATCTACTACTACGGCAAATCGAAACGGGCGCCAAAGCTCCACCTCTTCACGTGCGCGCAATTTTTGTAATTCTTCTCCAGTAGGTATGGGGTGCCGCGCAGAAGGGCGAGGAGGAATTGGCATCTTGGCCTCTTTGGGGCGAACGCCAAGGAATAGAAGTAAGTCTTGGATTAACTCGCCGGTAGTGGGGTCCAAAACCGATTGAATTCGACTGAGCTTAAATGTCCGGTTCTCTTGGCGAAGATGACAGAAAGCGACAATGAAGTCTCCACCGTCGAAGACAGCATCTGAGACAAGCCTCTCCGTAATACTGCCTTCGGAGTCTCGATAACGAATGAGCAGGTCAGTCACCGTGTATGAGGGGCCGAACTTAAATTGTGCTGCCCAAAAGTGACGGAAAACTTTCCGGCGAAAGGCTGTATAAAAATCCGAGGCGGCATGCAATTGCAAAGTCATCAATGGGTTGATTGGATTTGGGCAACCTGAATGCGTTTCGCATGATGCCGCATTGTGGAAGTTCCGCGCAACCCGGTACAGAAAAGTCAGCCGTGGCGGGACGCCGGGTTGGTGGCGAAAGCTGTCGATAGCAGTTTGCGTACGGGCGTCGGCAGCGGCGCTTGTGTCAATTCATCGGCGGCGAGCCAGCGCGCGCCCGGTTCGGCAGCGGCGGGCTGACGTTTCACTTCGCAAACCAATGGCGTGATCGTCAGGCGGAAGTGCGTGAAGGTGTGGGTGAGCGGGGTGAGCGCCTGCTTGCTCCGGATTTTGCAGCCGAGCTTGAGCGCAGCCGATTCAGCTGCCGCGGCATTCTCCACTTCCGGCAGCGACAGCAGGCCGCCCCAGATGCCGGTCGGCGGGCGGGGCAGCAGAAGTACCCGGCCGTCTTCCACCAGCAGCGCGTGGAACACCTCAAAGTAGCCATCGTACGCCTTGCACCCGTACTCGGAGTCCTCACTGCACTACAACAGTGTGTACAAGTTGGCGTGCACAGCTGACAAGATGACAACGACGGCCTGGACCA
>JBNKCS010000111.1:0-4373 GCA_050287865.1 Rhodocyclaceae bacterium
GCGGTGTGGTTTGTGCCGCCGTGGCCGTACCGTCGACGACCAGCTTGATGCTGTCGCCTGAGCCCGCATGCAGCGAGGGTTCGACCGCCACGTCGACGCGTAGCGAATCGGTGTTGTCGTGTACCGTTTCCTGGTCGTGCGGCTGCACGATCATGATCGATGTGTAGGTTGTCGGTGTCGGCCCATCGGCCCGGCTAATGCCGGGCATCAGGCACCCCAGCACGGCGAACAGCAGCGCCGTGCCCGGGTACCGCGTATGGCCTTGCGAATTTTGGTATCCCATGCGAAGACCCTTTTGCGCATGCATTAGCGCGCAAAATATTCGACGCGCGCGAGAGTGCATTAGTTCCGGCAGCTTGCCGGCGTCATTCTCCTTCGGTCACACGTCGGGCCAGCGTGTTGAGCATGTCCAGCGGCATCGGGAAGACGATGGTCGAACTCTTGTCGGTGGCGATGTTCGACAGCGTCTGCAGGTAGCGCAACTGGATCGCCTGCGGCGATTGCGCGAGCACCTTGGCAGCGGCCAGCAGCTTTTCGGAAGCCTGCAGTTCGCCTTCGGCGTGGATCACCTTGGCGCGCCGTTCGCGCTCGGCCTCGGCCTGGCGGGCGATGGCGCGTACCATGGTCTCGTTGATGTCCACGTGCTTGATCTCGACGTTGGTGACCTTGATGCCCCACGAATCCGTTTGCGCGTCGAGGATCTGCTGAATGTCCGCGTTCAGGCGCTCGCGTTCGGCCAGCATGTCGTCGAGTTCGTGTTTGCCGAGCACCGAGCGCAGCGTCGTCTGCGCCAGTTGAGAAGTGGCTTCGAGGTAGTTCTCGACGTGGATGATGGCTTTCTGCGGATCGACGACGCGGAAGTACACCACCGCGTTAACCTGCACCGAGACGTTGTCGCGCGAGATGACGTCCTGACTCGGCACGTCCATGACGAACAGGCGCAGGCTCACCCGCACCATTTGCTGGACGCCCGGGATGACCACAATCAGCCCCGGTCCTTTTACCTTCCAGAAGCGGCCAAGCAAGAAGATAACCCCGCGTTCGTATTCGCGCAGGATGCGGATGCTGGCCACCACCAGCACGATCAGCAGCAGCAAGGCGCCGCTCCAGCCGAAGTCCCAGATCATGACGTTCCTCCTTTGTCGATGGGTTCGATTACCAGGGTCAAGCCTTCCACCGTCTTGATGCGCGCCGCTCCGCCGGCCGCCAGCGGCGCGGTGCTGCGCGCGCGCCAGCGCTCGCCGCTCGCCCGCACCCAGCCTTCGTTTTCGATGTTCTCTAGTGCAATCGCCGTCGCGCCCGCCATCGCCTCGACGCCGGCAACCGCCGGACGCCGCCGCGCGCGCAAAGCGAAGCCGCCGAGCGCCGCCAGCATGAGGGCGCTGGTCGCTGCGAGCGGCACCACGAAGGCGAGCGAGATCGTCATGCCCGGCACGCTGCCGTCGATCAGCATCAAGGCGCCGATCACGAAGGCGACGACACCGCCTGTCCCCAACGCCCCAAAGCTGGGCACAAAGGCTTCCGTCGCCATCATCGCGATGCCGAGCAGGAGCAGCAGGACGCCGGTGGCGTTGATCGGCAGCATGGCCAGCGCGTAGAAGGCGAGCAGCAGGCAGATGGCGCCGATGACGCCGGAAACCCCGAAGCCCGGCGTGTAGAACTCGAACAGCAGCCCATAAACGCCGAGCATCATCAGGATCAACGCGATGTTGGGATCGGCGATGGCGGCGAGCAGGCGCTCTTTCCAGTTGTGCTGGACTGTCACCACCGTGGCGCCGGCCAGAGAAAGTTTCGCCTCGCCGTTGGCGATCTTGACCTGGCGTCCGTCGGCCTGGCGCAACAGGTCGGGCAGGTCGGTGGCGACGAAATCAATCACCTTCATCTTAAGCGCCTCTGCCGCCGAAAGGCTTTCCGCCTCGTTCACCGCGCGCTCGGCCCAGTCCGCGTTGCGCCCGCGCAGTTGCGCCAGACTGCGGATGTAGGCGGCCGCGTCGTGCATCGACTTGCGTTCCATCGTGCTGCCGCCTTGCTTGCGGTCGTCGGCGGGTTTTTCGTTCCCACCAATGCCGCCCAAGCCGATCGCCACCGGTGTCGCCGCGCCGAGATTGGTGCCCGGCGCCATCGCCGCGACGTGGCTGGCATACAGGATGTAAGTGCCGGCGCTGGCGGCGCGGGCACCGGAAGGCGCCACCCAGGTCGCAACCGGCACCGGCGAGGCGAGGATGCCCTGGATCATTTCGCGCATGGCCGAATCGAGCCCGCCCGGCGTGTCCAGCTTGAGCACCAGCAGGTCGGCGCGGGCTTGTTGCGCTTCGTTCAGGGCGCGCAGGAAGTACGCGGCGCTTGCCGGGCTGATCGCGCCGTGGATCTCCGCGACGGTCACCGTCTTCGCGACGGCCGTGAACGGAAGCAGCAACATCATGACAAGGGAAAAGAAACGCTTCATGTTTTCCTCTTGCGTTGGCGTGGTTGCAGCACGTACTGCCCGTTCAGGATCGCACTGTCACCACCACCTCTCACAGAACAAGCCGGGATGGCGCTTGCTTGGGAAAAAGTCAGCCGTGGCGGTACGCCACGGCCTAAGCTGGCGTCGTCAGGCCTTCTTCGCCCAGGCGACGCAATAGCCGTTGGGCGAGATCTCGGTGTCGCCGGGCATCAGCTTGCAGCCGCCGAGATCCGTCGCGGTCTTGCCGGGTACGAAGTGCATGCAGGTGGTGCAGCGTTTGTCGCCGTTCGGCTTGTCCTGATACTTGAGGGCTGTTCGCATGCCGGTATTCTTGGCTGCCAGCGCCGTTCGCGAAACAGTCAAGGCGGGAATCAGCGTCAATGCAACGCCACCGAATTTCAGAAAACGACGACGCTGGTTGTCGGGAATCTTCATAGGGGTCTCCTCGGCGGAAATTGTTCGAACCGGCTTTCGGTTGCAAGCCTGCTCATGTGATCGTCCGGAAGCGGATAAGTTCTGGCGTCGAGTGGGCAGGCGTCTCGTCGTCGGTTTGGTAAATCGGTGCCGGTTCCGGCAGTGCCGGGAGTTCAGCGGGCAGGCGATTATCGTTACCACCGGCGAAATCGATGATCGCGCCGATGACGGTCGGGTCGCGCAGGATGCGGAAATGGCCGAGCCCGTGGGTTTTCAGCAGCCGTGCGGCAGACCGCTGCGCTGGGTCCAGTCCAGCCAGTACTCGAACAGGATGCGGCGCACTTTTAGCGCTGGCAGAAACACAGCCTCGGTAAAGTGCGCCGCCGACGCTTCAACGGCTGCCACCTGCAACTCTTCGTGGGAACCGAATCTATGCAACGCTGCGCGCTACGGAAAAGTCAGCCGTGGCGGGACGCCGCTGAGGACGTAATACTGCCTACACGAACAGGCACACGTCTGCGTCCTGCGCTTCGGCCAGATAGCTTGTGGCGCCTATCCACTCGGCGATCTCCGGGATGAACTCGTCCTGGCGATAGCTGAACAGGTCCACGGTCATCTGGCAGGCGAGCAGGCGCACGTCGGATTCGATGCAGATGTCGCGCAGTTCCTTGATGGTTGGCACACCCTTGGTGTTGACCGTGCGTTCCATCATCGCCGTGGCGAAGCTCTCGAAGCCGGGCAAGTTGGTGGCCAGCGCGTTCGGCACCGGCACGTTGAGTTTCTTCAGCCAATCGGGCCCGAAGGGCATCTTCATCGGCATCGCCGGATTACCTAGCGGTGAGACCTTGATGTCGAGATCCTTCTTGAGCAGTTCCAGGCCGTAGAAGGTGAAGAAGATCGATGACTTCCAGCCCAGCGCCGCGGCGGTCGTCGCGAGGATGAAAGGCGGGTAGGCCATGTCCATCGTGCCCTTGGTGGCGATGATGGCGAGCGAGCGGACCTTGTTCGCCGCGCGTTCGGCCAGCTTCTCTTCCAGTCGCTTGTCGAACCACGCTTCCATGCCGGCGAGGTCGGTTGGCATGGGCGGACGGCTTTCCGGGACATGCAGTTTGGCGATGTTCATGATTGCCTCCTACGATTTGCGGATGAAGAACTCGAAATCACCGCCGCTCTGCGCAGACTCCAGGAGCGTGTTGCCGGTCTGATGGCAGAAGGCGACCATGTCCTTCACCGAGCCGGGATCGGTCGACACCACTTTCAAGGTATCGCCGGCCTGCATGGTGTTGAGCGTCTTCTTGGTGCGCAGGATGGGCAGGGGGCAGTTCATCCCGCGGGCGTCGAGCGTTTGGGTCGTTTCCATGTGTGTCTCCTCTTTCTGTGGTTGAAAAGGTAACTACTAGACCGGTCGGTAAAGTGGGTGATTCAAATAATGGCCCGCTCGGGGCCGTTGAATTTGCAAACCTAGAGTTAAGGGCGCCGCTTCTAACAGTGTCCCGCTTGAGCGCCCGCTTTG
>JBNKCS010000112.1:0-4346 GCA_050287865.1 Rhodocyclaceae bacterium
AGACGAGTGTATATCCCCAAAGCCAACGGCAAACTCCGGCCGCTGGGCATCTCGACCTTGCGCGATCGGGTCTGCATGACAGCAGCGATGTTGGTGCTGGAGCCGATCTTTGAAGCCGATCTTCCACCTGAACAGTATGCTTATCGTCCTGGGCGCAACGCCCAGCAGGCGGTGATCAAGGCGGAAGAGCTGATGTACCGGGGCCATCCGGAAGTGGTGGACGCCGACCTTGCCGACTATTTCGGCAGTATTCCGCATGCTGATTTACTGAAGTCGGTAGCGCGCCGTGTCTCTGACCGGCGTGTGCTGCATCCACCGCGATGCTTGCTGATCGCGGCCAACAAACAATTGATCAAGATGTGGCTGGAATGCGCTGTCGAAGAAACAGACGGCCGGGGACGGAAGACACGCACGACCGAGGCCAAGGACAAACGGCGCGGCATTCCGCAGGGCTCTCCGATCTCACCATTGCTGGCGAATTTGTATATGCGCCGGTTCGTGCTGGGATGGAAGAAGCTTGGCCTGGAGCGAAGCCTCGGCTCGTGCATCGTGAACTATGCTGATGATCTGGTGATCCTGTGCCGGAAGGGTAGGGCAGAAGAAGCCCTGCGTCACCTGCGCGAGATCATGGGCAGGCTGAAGCTCACGGTGAATGAGGAGAAGACACGAATCTGCCGGGTACCGGAAGGCGAGTTCGATTTTCTGGGGTACACGTTCGGGCGGCTGTATTCGACGAAGACCGGCGAAACCTATTTTGGCGTCCGGCCATCGAAGAAGAGCATCAAGCGCATGGTGGAGAAAATCCATGCGCTAACGGAACGGAAGTGTACCTGGCAAGAGACCACAGAGCTGATTAGGAAGCTGAACCGGAGTTTACGTGGCTGGGCCAACTACTTTCAGGTTGGCACGGTCTCCAAGGCATACCGGGCGCTCGACAATTACACAGCAATGCGGTTGCGCCGGTGGTTGCGTTGCAAGCACAAAGTCAGACGACGCAAGGGAGGGAGCTATCCACTCCCACACCTTTACGGGTACTTCGGGCTCGTACGTCTGACCGCGCGCGGACGCGAGCAGGCGTGGGCGAAGGCGTGACGTCTTGTCCGAGAGCCCGATGCGGGAAATCCGCACGTCGGGTTCGATGAGCGGGATGTGGAAACGGAGTTACGGCAGGACTACTGAGACACCGCCAGACGAAAGGGGCGGCAACGGATAGGTTCAGCCTAACGCCACCGCGCCACATCTCGACTCTACCCGAAGGACGCGTTCGGCCTCAAGAAGCACCGGGGATTGTGGCGCAGGGACCGCCCCCCCCGTTCGGGTGGATGTCACAACCATTTCGGTGCCTGCCGAACACCGCCGGGCGGCATTGGCGCGGGCGACGCTGGAACGGGCAGGCTGTGACGGCGCACGTTGGCGGCGGCGATCACAACCGCTTGACGATGGCTCGCAACTGATCCGTATCCGCTATGGTGGCAGCACGGCGGCGGTTCAGGCTGCTTTGGGCTGATCGTCTGCCCCGGCGTCGCGGGCGGCCTTCCAATTCCAGGGTAGCAGTTCTGCGAGCTGATGGCTCTTGGTGCGGCCAGAGACGATCCGCTCCAGCACATCGGTCAGCCACGCCTGCGGATCAACGTCGTTGAGCAGCGCGGTGTTGATCAGTGATGCCAGGATCGACCACGACACCGCTCCGTTTTCGCTGCCGGCAAAGAGGCTGTTGCGCCTGCCGAGACCAATGGGGCGCATGTCGCGTTCCACGGTGTTGTTGTCCACCTCGACACGGCCGTCGGAGAGGAACACGGTGAGGCCGTTCCAATGGTTCAGTGTGTAGCGGATCGCCCCGGCGAGCGGCGACTTGGCAGAGACCTCCGCCAGCCGACCTTCCGCCCAGGTCTTGAACGCCTCCATGAGCGGTTTGCTCTCGGCCTGGCGCACGGCGAGCCGTTCGGCGGCGCTCTGGCCACGGATGCGCTTCTCGATGGCGTAAATAGCCGCAATCTGCCGCAGCGCCTCGAACGCGATGGGCGAGTTCGTGGCTTTGTGGAACTCGAAAAATTTCCGCCGCGCATGGGCAAGGCAGAAGGCGAGCACGATGAGCTTGCCCTCGCGCTCCGTCGCCGCGAGCTTCTTGTAAGCCGCATAGCCGTCTACCTGCAGCACGCCGGAGAAACTCTCCAGGAGCGTCATGGCGTGTTCCGTTTTGCGCCCGGTGGCGAAGGCATAGGCGACGGCAGGCGGTGCCGGACCGCTCCACGGTCTGTCATCCACGGCGACGGCCCAGAACTGACAGCGCCGGGTGCCGCCGCGGGCGAACACCGGCAGGGGCGTTTCATCACAGAAGATCTTTGGACGTGCGAGGATCGAGGCCAGCAGCAGCACATAAAGGGGCTGCAGCCACCAGGCGGTTTTCCCGATCCACAGCGACAGCGTCGAACGGTCAAGCTCGATGCCCTGTCCCCGCATCATCCGTAGTTGGCGGTTCAGCGGCAAATGCCAGGCGAATTTGGCGACAGCGATGGCCGCAAGCAGCGCTTCGGTCGCTATGCCGCCTTCCACTGGCCACGCCGGCGCTGGCGCCTGAACCACCCCCTCCTCGCAAATCCGGCAGCCGTAGCGCAGGCGAACAATCCGTTTGACCCGGTATTGCGCTGGTACGACGTCGAGCATCTCGGTCACGGTTTCGCCGATGAGATGGCGTTCTCCCCCGCAAGGGCAGGTCTTGTCCTCCACATCGATGCGAATCTCGATGCGCGGCAGATGCTGGGGCAGCATGCCGCGATTGCGCGTCGCCGGTTTGCGCGGCTTCCTGGATGCGCCGACAGCAGCGCGCTCTTCTTGGGCGCCGTCGGCCTCGCCGGTCGCAGCCGCCGCCCCGGCCATGTCAAAAATGAGCTGCAGCTGATCAGGGTCGAGCTTTTCCGAGCGCCGCCCGAAAAGAGCGCGTTTGAATTCGGCAAGGATGAAAAGGAGCTTCTCATTCTCCAACAACGCCGCGTCACGCTGGGCAGCAGCCTCCTCGGCAGCGCTAGCCAACTCGAAGAGTTTTGCTTTGAGCCGATCAGGATCTGACGGTAAATCGGAGAGTTCGCGAATCATGACTGCAATATACTTAAAAGCCGCCTGTTGATCCAGGAAAGACAAACCGTTTACGCTGCTTTTACCGGACATTTCACCGTCTTGAACGGTGTCTTCGTCCACGTCAAACCTTCCAATAGCATCGACATCTGCGCAGCGCTGAGTTCTATCGTGCCGTTGCGCACCGGCGGCCAGCAAAAACGTCCCTCCTCGAGCCGCTTGGTCGCCAGGATCAGCCCGCTCCCATCCCACACCAGAAATTTCAGCCGGTCGCACCGTTTCGGGCGGAACACAAAGATATCGCCGCCAAATGGATTGGCTATCAGCACGTCCGCCACCAGAGCAGCGAGCGTGTCCATCCCCTTCCTGAAATCGACCGGCTGTGTGGCCAGCAGAATGCGGCGGCCGACGGGGATCCCGATCATGCCGTCTCTCGCAGCGCTGCCATGACAGTCTTGAGCGCAGTCTTGCTGACGGCGCCTTGCACACGGATGCACGCCCCTGCCAGTTCGACCTCGATGGTGCCGCAGGACGCAGCGCCGGGAGCATCGTTCTGTCCACTCCCCCCGGCAGCCAGCGTGACCGGAATGAACGGTGCCACCGGCGCCGGCACCCGCAGTGCGTCGCGCCGCCACTTGAACAGCAGCCCGCCGCTCACCCCATTGCGCCGCGCCACGGCAGAAACGTTCGCTCCCGGAACCAGGCTTTCGGCGATGATCCGCGCCTTATCCTCGCCGCTCCAATGTCTGCGGCGCCGCTGGCCCGTGATCACCTCGATCCGCCGGTAGTCGTCCCGCCCTTGGTGCCTGTGCTGTTGCGTGTGACTAAGCATGTGCCCTCCTTCCCTTCACCGGTTCTGCCGCCATTCTCGCGCGGGGAAGATGGGAAATGAAGGTGGGGTCGCCGCAACGGATACCTTGAACCGCGCGACATGGGAGCGCAAAGACAGCGTCCTTCCTCAGCGGACAGAAGGCCACTACGTTTCCAAAATTCGCTGTTCGATAGCGACGGTCTCGGACAGCGCACGACATAACTGACGCGATATATTCTTCGTCGTGTGCAGTTGCGCCCTCCTGGCTCCGGCCCGCGACATCTCTTCACGCACCGATCGGTCTTCGCATATTGTTCTGACAGCTTGAACGATTGCACTCGTGTCACGCTCCGGCACGATCAAACCTTCAACCCCGTGATCGATTGGCGAGCCAGCAGAGCGTGTAACCACAAGCGGGATCCCCAGTGCGAGCCCTTCCAAGCAAACACTGGCGGAGCCTTCC
>JBNKCS010000113.1:0-4304 GCA_050287865.1 Rhodocyclaceae bacterium
GATCGCCATGCTGCTGACGCGTACGGCACTGGCGGTGGCGCGACGCGAGATTTGCGTCGAGGGACACTGACCGGGAATGCAAACTTGTGTGACGTAGCGTGCAGACACCTCGCAGCGCGGCGTCATATGGTGCAAAGTGGCGGTTGACGGATGGTTCCGTCAGCTCGCTCCCGGCTTTGCCGGGTCGGCTCAATCCGCACAGGAGTGACAACATGAGCATGGGCAACAGCAACTCGGGCGACGACATGCCCGATTTCTCGAACGTCGTCAGCGGCGCATCCAGCATGGCGGCGGAAACGAAGGCCACCTTCAAGATGTACACCATCGTCGGCGGCGATTCGTTGTCCAAGATTGCCAAGCGCGAATACGGCAATGCCAAGGACTGGACAAGGATTTTCGAGGCCAACAAGGACGAGATCAAGGATCCGAACAAGATCTACCCCGGCCAGAAGATCAAGATTCCCCTTTGAATTCTCCGAACTGCAGAAAGGAATAACCCATGAAATTCGTTACGCAACTTTCGCTGGCCCTGCTGGCCCTGACCCTCGTCGCCTGCAGCAAGAAGGAGGCGCCTCCGCCCCCGCCACCCGCACCGCCCGTCGCTGCACCCGCACCCGACCTGGTGAATGTGCCGGTTTCGGTCAAACAGGTCGTGCTGACCAACAGCCTGACCGCCGACATGAAGGCCGGCGCACCGATGACCACCTTCGCGCCTACCGACACGATTTACGCCGTGGTGGACACCATCGGCAGCGGCAACGCATCGGTGAAGGCGTTATGGACCTATCACAAGGGCGAAAAATCGGCCCAGGTCAGCGAGACCATGCAGGAACTGGTGTTGGCGGGTCCGACTTCCAGCGAGTTCCATATCGCCAAACCCGACGGCTGGCCGGTGGGCGACTATCAGGTCGAGATCATGGTGAACGGCGTATCGGCCGGCATCCAGAACTTCTCGGTGAAGTAGGCGGCAAGCGGCTGCCGCCGGATTACTTGGCTGCAGCTTTTTTGACCACCTTGCGCGCCGGCTTCTTGGCCGGCGTTTTCTTTGCAGGTGGCGTATCGCCACGGCTGACTTTTGCCGCTGCCTTCGGCTCGGCGGTTTTCGCGCCCGCCTTGGGCGCCCGGGGGGCGCGTGCCTCGAACTCGAAGCCGACCTTGCCGTCCGCGCCACGCACGAGATAGGCGGAGAACTTCTTCCTGGTCCGGTTGGAGACGAAGCCCTTCAGCAGGCTGGTCTTGCCGGTTTCGAGCAGTTTGCTCATCTCGGCACGCGAGACTTCCTGTTGCAAAATGATCTTGCCGGAACGGAAATCGCAGGTTTTCGCCGCGCCGACCGACTTCTCGCAAACGTAGGCCATGCCGTGCTCGAACACACGCGACTGACACTTCGGGCAGGACCCTAGCGGCTCCTGGCCGGAAAAATCGACTTCCTCGCCCTCGTCGTCGCTGTTGCCGAAGTCGAACTCCGGCATGTGCTCCGCATTGAGCTTGATCATTGCGGCGAAGGCGCGACCCATCTTGCTGCGAAAGCCTTGCAGCGGTCCGATCACCCGCTGGGTCAGCAGTTCCTCGACCTCTTCCGGCTCCCACTGGCGGCTGGCAACGACCTTCCACAGCTTGTAGTCGCACTTTTCGCATTCGAAGCGCTTGTAGGTCTCGCGGATCGTGCCGCCGCAACGCGGGCAGGGCGTCTTCAGCGTGCCGAAGGTGCCCTCGGGCAAATCGCCCTTTTTGATTCTGTCGACCATGACTTGCGTCTGTTCGACGATGTGGCCCATGAACTCGTCGCGCTTGAGGCGCCCGTGTTCGATTTCCTTGAGTTTCCACTCCCACATGCCGGTCAGTTCTGGCGAGCGGATCTCGTCGACGCCGAGCTTTTCCAGCGCGAACAGCAACGAAAAGGCCTTGGCGGTCGGCTGCAGTTCGCGGCCGTTGCGATGCACATATTCCTCGAGGATCAGGCCTTCGATGATGGCGGCGCGCGTGGCCGGGGTACCGAGCCCGCGCTCGGACATCGCTTCGCGCAGTTCCTCGTCCTCGACCAGCTTGCCGGCGCCTTCCATGGCCGAAAGCAGCGTCGCTTCGTTGAAGCGGGCCGGCGGCTGGGTGGCCTTGGACTTCACATCCACGTCGTTGGCCCAGACGCGTTCCTTGGGCTGAATGGGCGGCAGGTTGGGGTTCTCGTCCTCCTCCTGCGCCTCCTTGCCATAGACGGCCAGCCAGCCGGCGGTGACCAGCACCTTGCCCTCGGTCTTGAAGGCTTCCTTCTCCACCCGCGTAATGCGCGTGGTGACGTTGTATTCGGCGGCCGGGTGGAAGATGGCCAGAAAGCGCTTCACCACCAGGTCGTAGAGCTTCTGCTCCGGTTCGGACAGGCTCTTCGGAATCGTGCCGGTGGGAATAATGGCGAAGTGGTCGCTGATCTTGGCGTTGTTGAAGATGCGCTTGTTCGGGTGCACCCAGCCCGAGGCCAGGATGTGCCGGGCATGCTGCGCATAGGGTGTGTCTTCGAACGCTTGCAGCGTCTCCTTCACCGTCGCCAGGTAGTCTTCGGGAAGGCAACGGGCATCGGTTCGCGGATACGTCAACGCCTTGTGCTTTTCGTAGAGCGCCTGCGCCAGGCCCAGCGTGTTGCGCGCCGAGAAGCCGAAGCGGCCGTTGGCCTCGCGCTGCAAGGAAGTCAGGTCGAACAGCAGCGGCGACAGCTCGGTCTTGGGCTTGCTTTCTTCGCTGACTTCGCCATGCTTGCCCAAGCACTTGCTGCGGATGGCGTCGGCCGCGGACTTTTCCCACAGCCGTTCGGCCTTGGCGTGTTCATCGTCGGCTTTCTTGAACTTCTCGTCGAACCAGCGGCCGCGATAAGTGCCGGCCACTGCCTTGAATTCGGCCTCGACTTCCCAGTAGTCGCGCGATTCGAACGCCTTGATACGCCGCTCGCGCTGAACCAGAATGGCCAGCGTCGGTGTCTGTACGCGACCAACGGTAGTCTTGTAGAAGCCTCCTTCCTGCGAATTGAAGGCGGTCATCGCCCGCGTGCCGTTGATGCCGATCAGCCAGTCGGCTTCCGAACGGCAGCGCGCGGCATCGGCCAGCGGCAGCATCTCGTCGTCCGAGCGCAGATGGGCAAAACCGTCGCGGATCGAGTTGGCGGTCATCGATTGCAGCCACAGGCGGCGGACCGGCTTGTCGGTCTTGGCGTGCTGCACGACGTAGCGGAAGATCAGTTCGCCTTCGCGGCCCGCGTCGCAGGCATTCACCAGGCCGCTTACATCCTTGCGCTTGATCAGCCGCGAGAGCACTTTCAGGCGGTCGGCGGTCTTGTCGATGGGCTTCAGCGCGAAGCGAGGCGGAATCATCGGCAGGTGGGTGAAGGTCCATTTGCCGCGCTTGACGTCGTATTCCTCGGGCACCGTCAGCTCGAGCAGGTGGCCGATCGCCGACGAGAGGACGTACTCGTCGCTCTCGAAGTAGTCGCCCTGGCGTGTAAAGCCACCCAGCGCCTTGGCGATGTCCTGGGCGACGGAGGGTTTTTCGGCGATGATCAGTTGTTTTGACATGGCTGCGCTACCTGAATGAGCGCGGCATCATAAGCGCCGGTTGCCCGCGCTGGCAAGTCAGTGCATCAGCGGCGGGTTGTCTTCGTCTTCTTCTTCGAGCAAATCCTCGAAGGCCAGATTGTCCAGAGAAAGCTCCCGGCGCCACATCACCATGAGCACAATGACCTTGAATCTGGCCAGCGTCATGGCCGGGCCATCGGCGACATCGACGGCCATGGCCCGCTCGATGATCATCTCCCGGGCAACCGCGTCGATGGCGCCCGCGGTTTCAAGATAGGAGATGAAACCGCGGCACTCCGCCGGCAACGACTCCATCTCCTCCTCTCCGTACAGGCGCTGGCTGGCCGTCGCGGGCAGTTGCCGAAAAGCCGATTCCTCTTGCGCCTGTTCCAGTCCGGCCAGCCATTGCAATGCCAGGACAATGGCGTCATCCTCGAAGCCGATCGAGGACAACTTGCGGGCAAGCGCCTCGGGTTCCGGGCACGCGCCGGGCAGGTAGTTTTCGAATACGTAAACAAGAATATCGAACATAAACAGACTCACAAAGCGCCGCGCACGATACGCTGATAGCGTCCGCCGGGCAACTGGGCGACATGCCCGTCCAGTTCCAGCGACAACAGGATCGCAAGCAGGCGGTCCGTCGTCAAGCCTGTACGCGCGGTCAGGGCATCCAGCGTGCACAATTCGTGGCCCAAGGCGTCGAGCAGGCCGGCGGCTTCCGGATCGGGCGGAACACCCGTTTCGGTC
>JBNKCS010000114.1:0-4214 GCA_050287865.1 Rhodocyclaceae bacterium
TACATCTTCTCCTGCATCAAGAAGTTCAAGCGCAATGAGGACTTCTGTCTGGCCAACCGCGGCGCCATCACCATGGAAGTGCCCTTCATGCGCAGCTATGCGCTGGCGCTGGTCAAGGCCTGCCACAAGCGCGGCGCGCCGGCCATCGGCGGCATGAGCGCGCTGATTCCGATCAAGAACGATCCGGAAGCCAACGAAAAGGCCCTGGCCGGCATCCGCCACGACAAGACGCGCGACGCCAACGACGGTTACGATGGCGGCTGGGTCGCCCACCCAGGCCTGGTCGGCATCGCCATGGAAGAGTTCAAGAAGGTGCTGGGCGACAAGCCCAACCAGTGGGGAAAACAGCGCACCGACACTTTCGGCCCCAAGGATTGGCTCGACTTCCAGCCCGAGCAGCCCATTACCGAAGCCGGCCTGCGCAACAACATCAACGTCGGCATCCACTATCTCGGTTCGTGGCTGGCCGGCAATGGCTGCGTGCCCATCCACAACCTGATGGAAGATGCGGCAACGGCCGAAATCAGCCGCTCGCAGGTCTGGCAGTGGGTACGTTCGCCGAAGGGCAAACTGGACGACGGCCGCAAAGTGACCGCCGAAATGGTCAAGGCGCTGATCCCGGAGGAACTCGCCAAGGTCAAGGCGACTGTAGCTGCAGCTGGCGAAAAGACGGAGACCTATGATCAGGCCGCCGGCATCTTTGAAAAGATGTCGCTGGCCGACGAGTATCCGGAATTCCTGACGCTACCGCTTTACGAAGCGATGGCCTGAGGCCGCGACACGAGGCTGCAAAAAGTCAGGCGACCGCTCGCAGCGGAGGGGGCCCCACGCAGTGGGGGCAAAGCGACCGCGAGCGGGATGCGCGCCGCAGGACTCGAAGCGCAATCGCTGCATCCGCCTTCACGGTCGCATCCCCGCAAGCAGGGCCCCTGCTCCACGTTACGGCGGCGCTGGCGACACGCCACCCGGGGCAACCCGGGTGGCGTTTTCATCTCGGCAGGGCCTCACTCGCCCGATGTTGAAATCGGCTGCAAAGCCTGATTGGGAAGTTCACGCTCGATCAGCCACTTACCATCGACCTTGCGCCATTCCATCGACTTCGTCACCACGTCGCGGAAAACCGGCGACTGATAGGCCTGAACGAAAGTCGTCGTCGCATTGTCCGGGTCCTTCATCGTCACCTTGATGCCCGACAGATCGAGCTTGACCACCTTGGCCGAGCCGATGATGCGCCGGCGGTCCTTCTCCCACTTGGCAAGGCTGCGATTCTGCGACGGCACGAAAGTCGGCGAGTAGAAACCGAGGTAGCGCTCGATATCGCGCGTCATCCAGGCCTGCGCCCAACCCTTGAGCGATAGCGCCAGTTCGCGCTCCGTCTCCGGGCTGGCCACCGTGCTTGCAACCGGCGGCGGCGCCGACTCGCGCAGGAACTCGACTGCACGGGCGTTGAGCGCTTCCTTGTCGGCAACGAACATCAACGGCGCCTCGGCCGGGCAGTGTTCGGCGGCATCGCCTTCGGCCTTCCAGTCGGCGGGATCGGCGACCAGGTCGCGCGCCACGCGACTCAAGTCGAGCGCCCGCAACAGGTTGCCCATGCTCGCCTGGCTGCGCGCCTGTGCGATCAGCAGATCGTAATCGGCATTCACGTAGGCGCGCTTGGCCTGGAACAGCTCGTTCTCGGTGTCGAGCAGGTCGAGCAGCGTGCGCTGGCCGATGTCGAACTGCTTGCGATAGGCGTCGCGCGCCTTTTCGGTCGCCAACTGGTGCTGATCCAGATAGATCAGTTGCTCGGCCAGCTTGCGGGTATCGTTGTAGGCAATGGCCGCGGTCTGGCGAACGTCGCGGCAGGTCTTGTCGCGCAGATCCTTCGCCACGTTGCGCTGGTCGGCATATTGCCGCGAACGGGCCATGTCGGACATGCCGTTGAACAGGTTCCAGGTCAGCACCACCTCGGCCGTGCGATTGTCGGTGGAACCCTCGTAGCCGTTGAGATCGGTACCGCGTTCGTTCTTCAGGCGCAGATCCAGGCGCGGCTGGTAGGCGGCCTTGCGGACGTCGACCGCCGAATCGGCGGAGCGCAGGTTCTCGATGGCCCCGCGGATCGCGGGATTGCTGTTCAGCGCGGTCTGCAACATCGTCGCCGACTCGCCCGGAAGTCCCCGGTCCAGAGACGGCGCATCCGCCAGATCCCTGGCGGGCGGTGCACCGACCAGCCGCTGGAAGCGCGTGCTGACGTCGTGCAGGTTGGAGGTTTCGGTCAGCAGATTCGCTTCGGCCAAAGCCAGTCGTCCGGAAGCCTGCTCGAGGTCGACACGCCGGGCGACTCCCGCCAGCGCCTTCTTCTGGATCTGATCGAACACCGCGCGGTGACGCACGTAGTTGTCTTCGGCCAGAGCCACCAGCTTGCGATAGCGCAGAACGTCGACGTAGGCGCGCGTAGCTTCCAGCGCCACGGTTTCGGAGGTATCGAGCAGTTCGAAGAAGCGCACCTGGCGCGCGTGGTCGAGGCGCTGCACCTCGTTGCGGGTGGCGAAGCCGTCATACAGCATCTGGGTCAGCGTAACGGCGGTGGAGCGGCGCGTGTAGTCCTTGACCATGATCGGGTCGTCGCGATTCTCGCGGCCGACGCCGGCGCTCAAATCGAGACGCGGCAAATAGCCGCCGAAGGCTGCGTCCTTCTCGTTGTCGGTCGCCTGATAGGCATGCCACTTTTCGAGCACCTCGGGACTGCTCAGTACCGCCGTCTGCGCCACGGATTTGAGGGTATCCTGTTGGGCGAGTGCAAAAGTCGAACAGGCGGAAGCCAGCCCCAGCGCAATAACCACGAATCTTCTTGCGATGTGCCGAGAAAGCATTTGAAATCCTTGGGAAAAGCCGTTCCCCGAATTATAAGGTGGTATGCGCATTCCGCCATGTCCAAACGGACTACCGGCAGTTTGGCATGGAGGGCCGCCGGGTTGAAGGCCAGTGTTGCAATGTTTGCAATTTGGCTTGGCCTGAGCCTTGCCGTGGCGCTGGACATGGATCGCCTGCTTCTCTCTTTGCAAAAACTTGGCGGTTCCACCGATAGCTTCCATGACTGGCAGCGCGCCACCGCGAACGCCTCGGCAATGAACTCCCCTAACGACAAGCTGCGCCGGGTCAACGAGTTCTTCAATCGTCGCATCCGCTTTTCTTCCGATGCCGAAATCTGGGGCCAGTCCGATTACTGGGCGACGCCGATGGAAACCATCGCCAAGGGCATGGGAGATTGCGAGGATTTCACCATTGGCAAGTACTTCACGTTGTTGGCGGCGAGTGTTCCCGACCGGCAACTCCGTCTCGTATACGTCAAGGCGAGGATCGGCGGGCCCAACAGCTCGCTCAGCCAGGCCCACATGGTGCTCGCCTACTATCCGACGCCGGATGCCGATCCGCTGGTGCTCGACAACCTGATTACCGATATCCGGCCTGCTTCGCGCCGGCCCGACCTGACCCCCGTATTCAGCTTCAACAGCCAAGGCATCTGGCAAGGCGCCGCGGGCGGAACCCAGCCGAGCGCGGGCGGCATCGGCCGTCTTTCCCGCTGGCAGGATCTCCTGCAACGCGCCCGCCGCGAAGGCTTCGACTGATTTTCATAAGGGACTCGAACATGTCCATGTACCGACAACTCTGGCTCGCCATCATCCTCAGTACTTTGCTCGCCCTGCTGGGCAGCCTGCTGGCCGCAACATTGAGCGCCCGCAGCTATCTGTCCGAGCAACTGACCATGAAGAATGCGGACAACGCGGCTGCGCTCGCCCTCTCGCTCAGCCAGCAGAATCCAGACGCAGTCGGGGTCGAACTCGCGGTGGCGGCGTTGTTCGATAGTGGCCACTACGAACGGATTCGCGTCACCGATCCTTTCGGCAAGATCATCGTCGAGCGTCAGGCGCCGGCCGGCCAATACGCAGTGCCCGCCTGGTTTGCCCAATTGTTCCCGATCGAGTCGAGCCCGGGGCTTGCCCAGATCAGCAACGGCTGGAAACAGTTCGGCACGGTCGAGCTGGTCAGTCACGCCCGCTTCGCCTATCAGGCGCTCTGGAAGAGCGCATGGGAGATGGTGGTCGCGCTGGCGATTGCCGGGCTTGTCGGCGGCGCGCTGGGATCGCAGGTGCTCAGGCGCCTGCGCAAACCGCTCACCGCGGTCATCGATCAGGCGCAAGCGATCACGGAACGCCGCTTCGTCACCATCG
>JBNKCS010000115.1:0-4095 GCA_050287865.1 Rhodocyclaceae bacterium
CAGCAGTTCGCCGTCGCCGGGCGAAAGCAGGTTGAGCTTGAACTCGACCGAGAGCACCGACGTGTTCGGCGGCATCAGCGTGAAGCCGGCGTAGCCGCCGGCGGTATCGACCGCTGTCGAGATGATCCCGGCGTGGAAGTAGCCATGCTGCTGGGAGAGGTCGGCCCGCCAGGGGACGTGGATCTCGCAGTAGCCGGGACGCAGGTCCGCGAGCATCGCGCCGATCAGACCCATCGCGCCCTGCCTGGCAAAGCTCTCGCGTGCCTTGGTCTCCCAGTCGGAATCCTTCGGCTCAAAGCTCCGGATCTTGTGTTTTTCGAGGTGCATGCCTCCTCCTGGGGCGATTTTAGGTTGACGTTGACGTCAACGTCAATATATCGTTACCGGGTGATGCGACGATGCTCGAGTGGTCAGGCGGCTTTTTGCCCGCTCAGCAACTGCTGGCACTGTTGCTCGAAACGATTGATCTCGGCGAGCACGGCCTCGATGTCCTCGCGCTGCTGTTCCAAAGACGCCTTGCGGCGGGACAGCACGGTGAGGAACTTGAGCAGCTGCGGGCTTTCGTCGGCTGCGGTGTCGTACATGTCGATCAGTTCGCGGATCTCCGCCAGGGACAGGCCGAGACGCTTGCCGCGGAGAGTCAGTTTGAGGCGGGTACGGTCGCGCTTGGAGTAAACCCGCTGCATGCCCTTGCGTTCGGGCGCCAGCAGGCCGTGGTCTTCGTAGTAACGGATCGCCCGCGGCGTCATCTGGAATTCGCGCGCCAGGTCGGTGATGGAGTAAGTGATATCGCTCATGGAAAAGGAACTATGAAAGCGGAAGATTGTTGCGCTGCACCATTATGCTGTGACTTGTGTAGAATGTTGTCTTTCCAGAACTTTCTGCGGCCAGTTAAGCAGATTTCCCCGGGCAAATCAATCAGTGGCCATGACTGCCTCCGCAATTGAATATCCGCATGACTCGCCGCCGGCTGCGGGCGTTGCGATGCCCGTTGCGCCGGGGATCGAATGGCTGCGGATGCCGCTGCCGTTCGCGCTCGATCATATCAACCTCTGGCTGCTGGAGGACGGTGATGCCTGGACCGCCGTTGACACCGGCATCGCACTCGATCCGGTCCGCGACGCCTGGAAGTCAGTCATGGCGACACGCCGGCTCGGCCGACTGCTGGTTACCCATTTCCATCCCGACCATCTCGGGCTGGCGGCCTGGCTTCAGGATCAGAGCGGCGCGCCGCTCTGGATCACCCAGGGCGAGTATCTGACGGCGCAGATGGTCAAGCATCAGATCGGCGCCTACGGCGTGCCGGCGATGTGCGATTTCTTCCGCGGCCACGGCCTCGATGCCGCCCGCGTGCTGGCGCTGCTCGAACGCGGCAACGCCTACGGGCGCGGCGTGCCGGCAATTCCGCCGACCTTCCATCCGCTGTGGGAAGGCGAGGATATCGAAATCGGCGGCCGCCGCTGGCGGGTCATCGTCGGCCACGGCCACGCGCCCGAGCATGCCAGTCTCTACTGCGACGAGCTGCATGTGCTGATCTCCGGCGACATGCTGCTGCCGCGCATCTCGACCAACATCGGCGTCTTCGCCGGCGTGCCGGACGCGAACCCGCTGGCCTGGTTCCTCGCTTCGCTGGACCGCCTGCGCGGGTTGCCGGAAGACACGCTGGTGCTGCCGTCGCACGGTCTGCCGTTCCGCGGCCTGCACTACCGGGTCGACCAGTTGCACGCGCATCACGCCGACCGCTGCAGCGATCTGCTTGCCGCCTGCGCCGGCCCTAAGAGTGCCGCCGAACTGATGCCGGTACTTTTCCCGCGGGAAATCACCGATCCGCATCAGACGATGTTCGCCATGGGCGAGGCGATCGCCCACCTCAACTACCTGGAACAGGCGGGCCGCTTGCGGCAAACCGCCGAAAACGGTATTACCCGCTACACAAGAACCGACAAGGAGTAAGCCATGCCTGCCGCCCAGCAAGAGAAAGCGCAACTGCCAGACCCGAAAGAGATCACCAAAACCTACGCCGAAGTCGCCCAGCGCGCCTCCAAGCTGCTGACCGACCATATCCAGCGCCAGATGAAGCACGGCGTCGCCGTGCCGCAGGATGAGCTGGGCATTGCGCAAGCGTTCATGGACATGATGGCCAAGATGCTGGCCAATCCGTACAAGCTGGCGCGCGCGCAGATGAATCTGGTCTGGGACTACTACTCGCTCTGGCAGCAGTCGACCCTGCGCTTCATGGGCATCGACGTGCCGCCGGTCGTGCAACCGGCGAAGGACGACAAGCGCTTCAAGGACGAGCAGTGGGAAGAGCACTTCCTGTTCGACTTCATCAAGCAGTCCTATCTGATCACCGCCCGCCACATTCACGACGCGGTCTGTTGCGTCGAGGGTCTCGACGAGCACAACCAGCAGAAGGTCAACTTCTTCACGCGCCAGTTCGTCAACGCGCTGTCGCCGACCAATTTCGCGCTGACCAATCCGACGGTGTTCCGTGAAACCGTCAAAACGAACGGGCATAACCTGGTCAAGGGATTCAAGAATCTGCTGCGCGACATCCAGGACGACGGCCAGCTGCGGATCAAGATGACCGACACCTCGGCTTTCGAGCTGGGCAAGAATGTCGCCACCACTCCGGGCAAGGTCGTTTTCCAGAACGAGCTGATGCAACTGCTGCAGTTCGACCCGGCCACCAAGCAACAGTACAAGCGACCGCTTCTGGTTTTCCCGCCCTGGATCAACAAGTACTACATCCTCGACCTGCGCGCCGAAAATTCCTACATCAAATGGGCCACCGACCAGGGGCACACGGTGTTCGTCATTTCCTGGGTCAACCCGGACGCCAAGCTGGCGAAGAAGGGCTTCGAGGATTACCTGATCGACGCGGCGCTGGTCGCCGTGGACAAGGTCTGCGAGCAGACCGGCGAGAAGGAAATCAACGCCGTCGGCTACTGCCTGGGCGGCACGCTGCTCGGCACGACGCTCGCCTACATGGCGGCAAAGAAGGACAAGCGCATCGCATCCGCCACCTTCTTCACTTCGCTGCTCGACTTTTCGATTCCCGGCGAACTCGCCGTGTTCATCGACGAGCAGCAGGTCGCCAGCCTGGAAAAGAAGATGAAGCAGCGCGGCTACCTCGAAGGCACTGAGATGGCCGGCACTTTCAACATGCTGCGCTCGAACGACCTGATCTGGTCGTTCGTGGTGAACAACTACCTGATGGGCAAGGACCCGTTCCCGTTCGATCTGCTGTTCTGGAACAGCGACTCGACGCGCATGCCCTACGCGATGCACAGTTTCTACCTGCGCAACATGTACATGAAGAACCTGCTCAAGGAGCCGGGCGGCATCACCCTCGCCGGCGTGCCCATCGACCTGGGCAAGATCACCATCCCCTGTTACTTCATCTCCACCGTCGAGGACCACATCGCGCCCTGGAAGAGCACCTATCTGGGCGCCAAGCGTTTCTCCGGGCCGGTGCGGTTCGTGCTCGGCGGTTCCGGCCACATCGCCGGCATCGTCAATCCGCCCGCCGCCAACAAGTACGGCTACTGGCTCAACGACAAACTCGCCGACAGCGCCGACAACTGGCTGGCGAAGGCCAAGCAGCACCCCGGTTCCTGGTGGACCGACTGGCAGCAATGGGTCACCGGCCTCAACGAGCAGAAGGTCGCCGCGCGAAATCCGGCCAAGGGCAAACTCGGCGTGCTCGAAGACGCGCCGGGCTCATTCGTCAAGTTCCGCCTCGACACCCAGAAGAAGCCGGCCTGATGGGGACGGCGGCACGCGTGGTGCTCGACACCAACGTGCTGCTTTCCCTGTTCGTCTTCGCCGACAGCCGCTATGCGCCTTTGCGCGAGCGGCTGGAATCGGGCGAGTGGCGGGCGCTGACCGACGAGCGTTGCCTGGGCGAATTCCGCCGCGTGCTCGCCTATCCGATGTTCTCGCTCGACGCCACGGCGCAGGCCGCGGCGCTGGGTCTCTACGAAGTGCTCGCCGAACTCGTCCCCGCGGCATCCGACCCGGTCGAACTGCCGGAATGCCAGGACCGCGACGACCAGAAGTTTCTCGAAGTGGCGCGCGACGGTGGCGCGCAAT
>JBNKCS010000116.1:0-3962 GCA_050287865.1 Rhodocyclaceae bacterium
GCCGCGGCGGCCAAACCGGCGTAGCCGCCGCCGATGACCGCTACGCTGCGAACCATGTCTTTACTGCGATCCAGAGTTTGCGCGCGGGCGGCAGGACCAGGCGGCGATCGAGCACCCTAAAGCCATCCTTCGCCAGCTCGTCGAGCACGGTGCGATAGATGGCGGCCATGATCAGGCCGGCGCGCTGCGCCTTGCGGTCCGCGACCGGCAGTTCGGAAAGCGCGCGGTCGTAGTACTGCCGGGCGCGCTCGGCCTGAAACTCCATGAGTGCCCGGAACGACTCGGAGTGGCGACTGGCGAGGATGTCGGCCTCGGCGACGCCAAAGTGCGCCAGCTCGTCCTGCGGCAGATAGATGCGGCCGCGCCGGGCGTCCTCGCCGACATCGCGGATGATGTTGGTGAGCTGGAAGGCGAGCCCAAGGTCGTGCGCGTACTTGAGCGTGCGGCGGTCGGTGTAGCCGAAGATTTCGGCTGCCAGCAGGCCGACGACGGAGGCGACGCGATAGCAGTAGAGATGCAGTGCCTTGAAGTCGGCGTAGCGGGTGTTGTGAAGATCCATCTCCATGCCGTCGATGATCTCGTGCAATTGTTCGGCGGGCAGATTGAAGCGGGGTAGGGCAGTGGCCAGCGATTGCGTAACCGGGTGCGTCGGCCTGCCGGCGTAGAGCGCGTCGACCTCGTTGCGCCACCAGCCCAGCTTGGCGGCGGCGATGCCGGGGTCGGTGCACTCGTCGACCGCGTCGTCGACTTCGCGGCAGAAGGCGTAGAGGGCGGTGATGGCCTGCCGCCGCGTCGGCTCCAGAAAGCGGAAGCTGTAGGTAAAGCTGGAGCCGCTCTCGGCGACCTTTTTCGCGCAATAGAGATCGGCCGATGCGCGCCGGGCCGCCCCAAGCGCATCGTCCCCCCCTGTGGGGGGCAGCGAGCCGGGCTTGCGAGCGTGGGGGGGCATGTCTTTTATATGGCGCGCCACAGGATGCGCGGCCAGTCCCGCCGCTGCAGCACCGGCCGGTGCTGGAAGACATCGTAGTTGGCGGCTTCGATCTTCTCCAGGATGCGCAGTCCCCCCGCGACGATGGCGCGGATTTCCAGCCCGATGCGGCCGCCGAGCAGCCAGCCCAACGGTTCGCCCTGCTTCATCAGCTCGCGCGTGCGATTGACCTGGAAGCGCATCAGGCTGCGAAAGTCAGCCGTGGCGACACGCCGCAGGATGTCGGCTTCGGGGATCTCGAAATAGACGAGATCCTCCATCGGCAGGTAGATGCGCGGCACCGGCTTGGCGGCGTCGATGCCGACGTCCTGCCAGTGGTTGATGAGTTGCAGCGCCGAGCAGATGGCGTCGGAATATTCGAGGTTCTTGGTGGTGTCCGCGCGAAAGAGGTGGAGCAGCAGGTGGCCGATCGGATTGGCCGAGCGGCGGCAGTAAGACATGAGTTCGCGGAAATCGGCGTAGCGGGTCTGAAGGACGTCCTGGCTGAAGGCGTCGAGCAGGTCTCGAAACGGGCGCAACGGCAGGCCATGGACCTTGATGACTTCGGCAAGTTTTTGAAACATTGGGTCGTCGATCGGCTCGCCATCGGCGATGGCGTCGAGTTGTCGCTGGTAGCCGTCGAGCAAGGCCATGCGTTCTGGAGCGGCAAGATTCCCCTCGTCGGCAAAATCGTCAGCGCTACGCGCAAAGGCGTAGATCGCAGCGATCGGCTCGCGCAGGCGGCGGGGCAGCAAAACCGACGCCACCGGGAAGTTTTCGTAGTGTGCGACAGTCATGGGCAGCGGCTGAGTATATCGGGTAAAATTATTAGTCGCGCGAAGGTGGCGGAATTGGTAGACGCACTGGATTTAGGTTCCAGCGCCGCGAGGCGTAAGGGTTCGAGTCCCTTCCTTCGCACCAACTGCCGATCCGGCTGTGCCGCAACCCACACCAGCAATCAGGAATTTTTCATGCAGACTCAGGAAAACACGGGCGCCAGCGCCTTGGAACGCCGTATCGACATGGCCATTGCCAAGGCCGATATCGACAAGGAAGTGCAGCAGCGCCTGCATCGCATCTCGAAGTCGGTCAAGATGGCCGGCTTCCGCCCCGGCAAGGTGCCGATGAACCTGGTCGCACAGCAGTACGGACCGCAAGCCCATTCGGAAGCGCTCGGTGCCGCGGTCGAAAAGGCGTTCAGCGAACAGGTGCGCAGCCAGAATCTGCGCGTGGCGGGTTACCCGCGCATCGAGCCGAAGGCTGCCACCAGCGAAGAACGGATGGAATTCACGGCGGTGTTCGAGGTTTACCCGGAGATCAAGCTTGGCGACGTGTCCGGCTCCACCTTCGAGCGGGCCACGCTGACTGTCGGCGATGCCGAGATCGATCAGACCATCGAGGTGCTGCGCAAGCAGCGTACCGCTTACGTGCCTGCCGGTCGTCCGGCGGAGCAGGGCGATCGTCTGACCGTGGATTTCAAGGGCAGCCAGAACGGCGAGCCCTTCCCCGGCGGCACAGCCAGCGATTTCGCGGTCATGCTGGGTTCCGGCATGATGGTGCCCGATTTCGAGAATGGGCTCAAGGGCATCACTGAGGGCGAAAGCAAGACCTTCGACGTGACTTTCCCCGCCGACTATCATGCCGCCGACTTGGCCGGGCAGACGGTGCAGTTCGAGGTGACGGCCAAAAAGATCGAAGCGCCGAAACTGCCGGAACTGGATGCCGATTTTGCCCGCTCGCTCGGCATCAAGGACGGCGATCTCGCCAAGATGCGCGAGGAGGTGAAAGGCAATCTGGAGCGCGAGGTCAAGAAGCGCTTGCAGGCGCGCGTCAAGAACCAGGTGATGGACGCCCTGCTGGCGGTCAATGACATCGAGGTGCCGAAGGCGCTGGTAGACGCGGAAGCCCAGCAGATGGCGGAGAACGCACGGAAGGACATGCAGGCGCGCGGCATGGATGCGAAGAACATGCCGATCGAGGCTTCATGGTTCACCGATCAGGCGGTGCGCCGCGTCAAACTCGGCCTGGTACTGGCGGAACTGGTCCGGGAGAAGGATTTGAACGCCAAGCCGGAACAGGTGCGCACCATCGTCGACGACTATGCGCAGACCTTCGAGGATCCGAAAGAAGTCGTGCGCTGGTACTACAGTCAGCCGCAACGCCTGGCCGAAGCGGAAGCGCTGGCCATGGAGAACAACGTTGTCGACTGGATGCTGGCCAATGCCAAGTCCGAGGACAAGCCTGTCTCCTTTGACGAACTGATGGGGAATGCGGCATGATGCGCTCAGGTATCGTCGGGAATTTCGAGCAAACCATGAACACCACCTTCGAACCGCAGGATATCGGGCTGGTTCCGATGGTCGTAGAGACCAGCGGTCGGGGCGAGCGCGCGTACGACATTTATTCGCGCCTGCTGAAGGAACGCGTGGTGTTTCTCGTTGGTCCGGTCAACGATATGACCGCCAATCTGGTGGTGGCGCAAATGCTGTTCCTTGAGTCGGAAAATCCCGACAAGGACATTCACCTCTACATCAACTCGCCCGGCGGCGCCGTGACGTCCGGCATGGCCATTTACGACACCATGCAGTTCATCAAGCCCGACGTCTCCACCCTTTGCATCGGCCAGGCCGCCTCGATGGGCTCGTTCCTGCTCGCGGCGGGCACCAAGGGCAAGCGTTTCTGCCTGCCGAATTCGCGGGTGATGATTCATCAACCGATGGGCGGTTTCCAGGGCCAGGCTTCCGATATCGAAATCCATGCCAAGGAAATCCTGTTCCTGAAGCAGCGCCTGAACCAAATGCTGGCCACGCATACCGGCCAGCCGATCGACCGGATCGAGCGCGATACGGATCGCGACAACTTCCTGTCTGCCGAGGCTGCGGTGGAATACGGTCTCGTGGACAAAGTGCTGAGCAAGCGCGGCGAAACTGCCTGACGGCGCACTGACGACGGGGAACGGCGATGGCTGAGAAGAAAACGACGGACAAGCTGCTGT
>JBNKCS010000117.1:0-3935 GCA_050287865.1 Rhodocyclaceae bacterium
TGCCGCGCTGGGCATTGACGCGATAGAAGCCGCCGACGACGTAGCGGTCGATCAGGTACACCACCGGCTCGGCGGTGCCGGTGGCAACGGTCTCGACGGTCGGCACGCCTTCCTGGATCATCACCTCGGTGACCGGCAGGCCTTCCTTGACCACCGCCATCTTGTTGCGCTGGCGGCGGCTGAGATCCTTCACCTCGCTGACGTCCTTCACCGTCATGATGCCCATGCCGTAGGTGCCGGCGTCGGCCTTGACGATGACGAAGGGCGCGGCGTCGATGCCGTGGTCGCGGTACTTGGCGCGGATGCGGTAGAGCAGCGTGTCGACCTGTGCTTCCAGACACTCCTCGCCGGCGCGCTCGTGGAAGTTGATCTGGCCGCAAACCGCGAATTCGGGATTGATCAGCCACGGGTCGATGCCGATCTCCTGTGCGAAGGCGAGCGCGACTTCGTTGTAGGCGGTGAAGTGGCGCGACTTGCGGCGAACGTGCCAGCCGGCGTGCAGCGGCGGAATCAGGAACTGCTCGTGGATATTCTTGATGATGTCCGGCACGCCGGCCGAAAGATCGTTGTTGAGCAGGATGGCGCAGGGATCGAAGTCATGCAGGCCGAGTCGGCGACCGCCCGGGCCGAGGCGCTTGAGCGGCTCCAGCGTCAGCGTCTGGCCGTCGGCCAGCGTCAGCGTGGTCGGCTGTGTGATCTCCGGCAGCAGCGAGCCGATGCGCACGTTGAGGCCGGTATGGCGCAGCAGGGCGGCCAGGCGCGCGACGTTCATCAGGTAGAACTGGTTGCGCGTGTGGTTCTCGGGGATCAGCAGCAGGTTCTTCGCTTCGGGGCAGATCTTCTCGATCGCGCTCTGCGCCGCCTGTACCGAAAGCGGCAGGAAGGCGGGATTGAGGTTGTTGAAGCCGCCGGGGAACAGGTTGGTGTCGACCGGCGCCAGCTTGAAGCCGGCGTTGCGCAGATCGACCGAAGCGTAGAACGGCGGTGAATGCTCAAGCCACTGGCCGCGCAGCCAGCGTTCGATGCTCGTCTCGGCTTCGAGGAAGCGGCGCTCCAGTTCGAGCAGCGGGCCGGTCAGGGCGGTGGTGAGATGGGGAACCATTTCGGGATGCTATACCAGTCCGCCGACTTCATAGGTGGCAAAGTCCTCCGGTAGCAGGGTGTTCTCCAGGCTGCGCTGGGAAAACAGGAAGCGGCCGTCGCAGACGAAGCCCAGCTCGTGCCAGTCGACCTCGTTGAGCAGAAAAGTCAGCTGTCGCAACACGCCGCTGTCGAGGTCGGCCCGATGGGGAAACAACGCCAGCACCGAGCCGTCGTAGTTCGGGCAGTCGGCGAGGAAGAAGGGCCTGGGATTGCGTGTCTTCTGGTTCACGTAGATGCGCGGTGCGTCGGAAACGTGATGGCGGCGGCCCCACTTCCACCAGTTGCGCTCGTCGAAGCGGGCGACCTTGCGCGCCAGCAGGCGCTCCTTGTACTGCTCCAGCCAGGGCAATGGCGCATCGAAGATCATGCGCCTCAGCTCGCCCGTCTGCGCCGTTTTCGAGCAGACGAAATCGGCGTTGCCGAGTTCGGCGTTGGCGAAGATGTCGTCGGCGCCTGAAACCGCGCCCACCCTCACCGAGAACACGCTCTTCAGCGGCACGCTGTAGATGCCATGGGTGAACATGATCTGCCCGGCCGCACAGACCGAGCGGCGACGGTCGGCGAGGCGGCGGCTCATGTTGCCCTTCTCGAATCGCCAGATCGCGCAGTTCGGCACCACGCCGTCGAAGACGCGCGCGTCGCCGAGCTCCTCGTAGTCGGTGATGGTGCCTAGGTCGAACAGCCAGGTGTTGAGCCGCGCCGCGCCCGTGGCCTTCAAAAAGTCGCGCGGCGTGATGAAGATCAGCTCGCCGCCTGGCTTCAGGTGGCGCACGCACTTTTCGATGAAGTGGAGGTAGAGGTTGGCGTGGCCGTCGAGCAGTTGCGTCGAGAAATGCCGGCGCGTCGTCGGCGGAATGTCGCGCGCCTTCACGTACGGCGGATTGCCGATGATGGTGTCGAACTTCTCCACTTCCGGATAGGTGAAGAAATCGGCGTTGAGCGCGCCTTCCGGGCAATGCACGGGGTCGATCTCGATCGCCACCACGTCCGGGTAGTGTGGTGGAATCCGCGCCACGAAAGCGCCGTCGCCGCAGGCCGGTTCGAGGACGCGGCCCTTGTTGCGGATCAGGCCGATCATGCGTTCGACGATGGTCGCGGGCGTGAACACCTGGCCGCGCGTGGCGACGTCGCGTTGCGTGTCGGCGGTCATGGTTTGGCCGGGGCGACGTTTTCCCTGGCGCGTTTGGCGTCCTTCTCGGCGATCTCGCGCCGCTTCAGTTCGCGTTCCATGGCGCGGGCCTGGCTGTCCAGCCTCGATGCCGCGAGCTTCTTGTCCCGCTGAGACTGGGCGGCTTCGTCGAGGCAGCTCGAAACGAGGAAGCGTTTCCAGCAAGACTTCTGCGCGGCGGTGAATTCCGCTTCGCCGGTCTGCCGCAACTCGTCGGCCTGCCGGTGCAGCGCGCGGGCGCGCTCCTGCAGGGTCGTTCCGTCCAGGTCGGCCAGGGGCGGCTCGGGCTCTTCGGCCTGCGCGAATGACGCCAGCGCAAGCAGGATGGCGAGTGCGGCAATTCTTTTCATGTTCAAATAAGGAACCTCAAAACAAGTCCCGCGTGGTCGCGGCGCCGACTTTTCGGGATGGGCTGCGCGAAGCGGGACGAAACGAATGGTACCCCCTTCGTGAGTCACGCGACAAAGCAGACCGCCCGAAAAGCAGCGCCCCATTCGGGTTTGCGCGAAAAATGCCCATCTGCTTTGTTGCGCTCCTCGGCTTCGTATGTCCATACGACCTTCGTCGCGCGCCTCGCATCTGTGCATTTTTCGCGTCAAACGCGACTCACGATGGACTTGTTCTGAGGTTCCCTGACGCATGATCCAGTTACGCAACCTTACCCTCGCCCGCGGCGCCCAGCCGCTGGTCGAAAACGCCTCCCTGCAGATCCATCCCGGCTGGAAGATCGGCCTGACCGGTGCCAATGGCTGCGGCAAGTCGTCGTTTTTCGCGTTGATCCGCGGCGAGCTGCACGCCGAAACTGGCGACCTGGAAATGCCTGCCGGCTGGGCCATCGCCCATGTCAGCCAGGAAACGCCGGCCCTGCCCGATGCGGCGCTCGAATTCACGCTCGACGGCGACGAGGAACTGCGTGGCGTGGAGCGACGGCTGACTTTGGCCGAGGAGAACCACGACGGCGAGCAGATCGCGCTGCTGCACGGCCGCCTGCAGGACATCGGCGGCTACGCCGCCAAGGCGCGGGCGGCGGAACTGCTGCACGGGCTGGGCTTTTCGGACGCCGACTTTGCGCGGCCGGTGGCCGATTTCTCCGGCGGCTGGCGCGTGCGCCTGAACCTGGCCAAGGCGCTGATGGCGCGCTCCGACCTGCTGCTGCTCGACGAGCCGACCAACCACCTCGACCTCGACGCCGTGCTCTGGCTGGAAAGCTGGCTGAAGAGCTATCCCGGCACGCTCTTGATGATCTCGCACGACCGCGACTTTCTCGACGCCGTGGTCGGCAACATCCTGCACATCGAAGGCCGGCGCATGACGCTCTACAGCGGCAACTACTCGGCCTGCGAACGCGCCCGCGCGGCGCGGCTGGCGGCGCAGCAATCGATGTACGACAAGCAGCAGCGCGAGGTGGCGGCGCTGCACAGCTTCATCGACCGCTTCCGGGCCAAGGCGACCAAGGCGCGCCAGGCGCAAAGCCGCCTGAAGGCGCTGGCGCGCATGGAGGAAATCGCGCCGGCCCACGTCGATACGCCCTTCAGCTTCCGCTTCGCCGAACCGGCGGGCATGTCCGACCCGCTGCTGCAACTTGAACTTGCCTCGGTCGGCTACGGCGATACGCCGTTGCTGG
>JBNKCS010000118.1:0-3898 GCA_050287865.1 Rhodocyclaceae bacterium
TGGTCGTTCAAAGCGACTGGAGGAACACGAGCAGGTCTGGCGTAGGTTTCCATGGCTCGTTCTGAGCGGGCTCGATGCCGGCGTGGGTCCAAAAGTTTTCGAGCGCGTCGCGTTTCATTTGGAGGTTTGTGGCCAGGTATCGGCTGGTTGTGGCAATGCTGGCGTGCCCGAGATAGTCGCGGATGACGGTCACGTCGGCGCCGGACTGCAGCAACGCCACAGCGCAGCTATGGCGCAGAACATGGGGCGATATCCGCTTGTGCGCCAACGCGGGACGCTCCTCGGACGCGACCGCCGACGCATATTTGCGGAGGATGTAGGCGACGCCATCCCGCGTCAACGGTTGGCCATGGCGGTTCAGAAAGACGTGCTGCCGATCGCTGCACGCGGTCACACCCCGCAGTTTGTGCAAAGCTTCCGCGGTTTCGCGCCAGATTGGCAGCAGGCGCTCTTTCTTGCCTTTACCCCGCAGGCGCGTTTGCCGTGGCGGCGCCAACTGAAGGTCAGTCCATTGGACGTCAATGACTTCACTCGCGCGGGCGCCACAGTTGTAGAGGAATAGCAGCAGTGTGTAGTCGCGCCATCCGTCGATGGTTCGCTTGTCTGGCTTGTCGATGATCGCGCGCGCATCGTCGGCTTCAAGATAGGTCGAAGGCTGCTGCCTCGCCTTTTTTGACGGGAGTGCCAGCACCCGCGTATATTGCAGCGAGCGCTCTATGTCGTTGCGCAGGAGATGCTTGATGAAACTGCGGACGGCGGCACGGCGGCAATTGCGCGTCGCCGCCGAGTTCGAGCGGTTAGCCTCAATGTAATCGAGGAAGGCGGCGATTGTCTCAACATTCAGGTCGTCGAGTGTCAACGACGCCACAGCCCGGCCCTTCCGTTCCGCCGCGAACACGAATAATAGCTTGAGCGCGTCCCTGTAAGCGCGAACCGTATGTACGCTGGCGCCGCGTTGACGCGGGAGATACTCGGTAAAAAAGGATTCAACGAGCGCAAACAATGCCTGCGATGCCTTCCTGCTCATTGGGATGCCTTCGAACCGCGTAGATGCTGCTCGAAGCGGGCGCTGGCCAGCTCCAGCAGGTGCGGGGTCGCCTTCAAATAGACTTCTGTACCGAGAAGATTTTGGTGACCGAGATACGCCGACAGCAACGGCAGTTTGGCGTGGATGTCGGCACCATCGTTGGCCCACGCCGTGAGCCGATGCACGGCGAAGGCGTGGCGGAACTCGTAGGGGCGCGCGCCTGTGCGTCCCGCCGGAGGCTTGAGGCCAAATTTGCGTAAAAGCCGCCGGATGGCTTGTGACGCCGACTGGATCGTCAAAGGCGAGCCGTCCCGCCGAAGAAAGAACGCCTCAGGTTTGCCGAGTTGAAGTTCCCGCGCCAGCCGGCTCCGTTCGACGCTGTAGCGCTGAAGCTCGGCAACCAAATCAGCGCGAATGGGAACGATGCGCGAGCGGCCCTTGCTGTGCTGGATCGTCAAGATGCCGCGGTCGAGATCGACATCCTCGGTGCGCAGCCGGACGGCCTCCCCCAGCCTCAGCCCGGTGCAGTAGAGCACCAGGATTAGTGGGCGCAACATAGCGGCCCAGATAAAGTGGCCCTGATGGGATGTGGCCGCGGCCAGTATCCGGCGCACTTCCTCATGGCTAAAGATGTAAGGCTGGAAGGTTGATTCCTTGACCGGCGCCAGGGCGTGGTCTGGCACATAGCTCAACGGATTACGGCGACGGCGATACAGGCAGAGCTGTCGCACGACGCCGAACTCATTACCAACGGTGATGGCCTTACGCCCGGCGACGCGTGCGCACCACCGCGTAATCGCCTCTTCAAGCGACGCCTCGCCGTGATCGCCCCAATGTTGAGCAACGAAGCGTTGGAAGGCTTTGAGCACGAACTCGCCGCGCTTGTAGGTGAGACCCATCGCACGTTTGAAACTCAGAAACTCATGAACGTCCCGAGACAGTTCAGCGGCTGTGATGATCGTCATCATACGGGCAGCGGCAGAGAGACGTCGCGCAATGTTTCGACAGCGATCCTGACATAAGCGGAGATCGATTCGGGATCACGATGTCCCAGAAGGTCGGAGAGAATTCGTGGGCGTATCCCGAGATCGACCTGACGGGCGGCGTTGGAATGGCGCAAAACATGGCTGCCGAGGTAGGGCGCTTTCACTCCAGCCGCCTTGGCGTGCTTGACGATGATGTGCCGGATCGCCGATGAGCCGCTCAGCGGGCTAAAAGGCGTCTTCATCCGCACGAACACATGCTTTGTCGGCGTACAGGGTGGCCGGCCGTCGCGCAAGTAGGACGCCAGCGCCTTAGCGATGCCGGGCAGCAGGGGCAGCGTGAAGGCGACGCCAGTTTTGGGGCGCACGACCTTGATGGTGGATGTACTCCAATCGATGTCCTGGACCTGCAGCCCAATGGCTTCGCCAGCTCCGAAGCCATAGGCGCTCATCATCAACAGAAGCGCGTAGTCGCGCAGTCCGCGCGCTGTGGAGACGTCCACGGCGCGAAGCAAACGCTGCACGTCCTCCCATGGCAGAGCCCGGCGTGGCCGCTCATGCTTGGGCTGAACCGGGGCAATCACGGAGTCGGCCAGCTCGATCGAGATATGGCCATTTGCAAGCAGAAAATGGGTGAAAGAGCGAACGCTTCCGGCGATGCCGGCCGTCGTTGAACGCGCGTAGCGCTGTGCGCAGGCGACCAGGAAGGCGTCGATATCGGTCAACGCCATCGTGCTCCAAGTCTTACCCTGTCCTGAGAGGTGCTCCCAAAGCTTTCCGATGTGCAGCAGCTTCATGTGCACTGTCCTCGCCGGATTACCGCGGTGCCGAACAAGATAGTCGCCGTATTCGCCCAGGAGGACCGACGCAGGAGCCGGCGCTAGCTGTGGGGCTTGCCATATCGGCGGATTGAGGCCCATCACTTGGTGTACGCGGCTGAGAGCGCGGAGCGCATTTCGCGCTGCCCCGAGCTTCCCCGCGTCGAGAAGGCGTTGCTGCGCATACCAGGCGATGAACCGGCGGGCGCCTTCCAACGTCAATTCGGCGCGTTCGTCCAGCTTGTGCTGCTCGCAATATTTGCGGAACCGCCGGACCCATTGAAGGTACTGGGCGGCGCTGTTGTCTTGAATGCAGCGATCGGCGCGCCAGACGCCGAGCATGTCTTCGATAGCCGGTACGATCGCTGGGCCGGCGGGTTTGGACGGATGTGGCATGAAGTGTGGCTCCTATCGATCGCCACTCCGTATCGCGCGGCAAGCCCGCCGGCAGGCCCCATGTTTTGTTGGCGGCTCCGCACCGGTTGAAATCCCAGCGGCGCCGGTATGCCGCCCAGGATATGCGGTGTCAGCACGCGACGAAGCCGAACCAGCATTGGCTCTTGGCTGTCGCTAGCCCCCGCCGTGGAAGCCCCCGCAAAGACCCAGGTCGAAACCTCCGGCGCCAGGCGCATTACGGCGGCGAGCACTGCTTTGACCGCACGGATACGGCGGCGCAGCCAACGAATGGCACTGGGCAAGGTGACGTCAGGTCCGCGCAGCGCGTCGGCCGCGGCCTCAACGCTTTTGGCTGTGTTCACTGCAGCAACGCTTTCTTCAACCGAGCCAAGCGAGCCTGGCAGTCTAGCGGCGAGAAAATCGGGGAGCAGGCTGAATGTTTGCCGGCTCTCTGGGCAATACCATCGGGCGATACGCAGTCCCCGGGGTGTTGCGCGCCCATAGCTGCCGTGGCGAACAAGGGAACAACCGCCGGACGGGTGCGCAGGGCAGTTGGATAACCTAGCGCTGCGCCACTCCTCGTTTCTGATGTACGCCTCGGCGTTTGATGATGTGCGCAGCGGCACTTGCACTGGCTTCCCCCATCTCGTCGGCGCTTCGCCCGACAGGAGGCG
>JBNKCS010000119.1:0-3885 GCA_050287865.1 Rhodocyclaceae bacterium
CGTGGGTGATGATGGTCCGCGAGATGGTGCTGGTGATGGCGTGGTTGATGATCTCGGGGGTGGTCATGTTGCGCTTCTTCTTGAACGTTTCGCGCACGCGGTCGAAGACGACCACCGATTCGTTCACCGAGTAGCCGAGCACCGCCAGCACGGCGGCCAGCACCGGCAGCGAGAATTCCCACTGGAAGAAGGCGAAGAAGCCGAGGATGATCACCACGTCGTGCAGGTTGGCGATGATGGCGGCGACGGCGAAGCGCCACTCGAAGCGCAGCGCCAGGTAGGCGACGATGCCGACCACCACCAGCAGCAGGGCCATGGCGCCGTCTTCGAAGAGTTCCTTGCCGACCTGGGGACCGACGAACTCGACGCGCTTCAGGGTCGGCGTATCGCCATCGCTGACTTTTTCCAGCGACGCCATGACCTGCGCGCCGATGTCCGCCTTGCCCGCGCCCTTTTCCGGTGGTACGCGAATCAGCACGTCGCGCGAGGTGCCGAAATTCTGCACCTGGGTGTCGACGAAACCATCGACTTCCATCTGCTTGCGGATCTTCGACAGATCCGCCGTCTGCGAATAGCTGACTTCGATCAGCGTGCCGCCGGTGAATTCGATCGAAAGACGCAGACCGTTGGTGATGAGAAAGAACACTGCGGCGACGAAGGTGACCATCGAAATGACGTTGAACACCAGCGCATGGCGCATGAAGGGGATGTCTTTGCGGATGCGGAAGAATTCCATGGCTTAGACCCCCGGTTTCCAGACTTGGCCAATCGACAATGCAGCGAGCTTCTTGCGGCGGCCGTAGATCAGGTTGATGAGGCCGCGGGATACCACGACCGAGCTGAAGATCGACGTCAGGATGCCCAGACAGTGCACCACGGCGAAGCCGCGCACCGGGCCGGAGCCGAAGATCAGCAGCGCGATGCCGGCGATCAGCGTCGTCACGTTGGAATCGAGAATGGTGCCCCAGGCGCGTTCGTAGCCGGCGGTAATCGCGGCCTGCGGCGTGCTGCCGCCACGCAATTCCTCGCGCACCCGTTCGTTGATCAGCACGTTGGCGTCGATGGCCATGCCCAGCGTCAGCGCGATGGCGGCGATGCCGGGCAGCGTCAGCGTCGCCTGCAGCAGCGAGAGCAGGGCGACCAGCAACAGCAGGTTGGTCGACAGAGCGACGACCGACACGAAGCCGAACAGCAGGTAGTAGAGGGTCATGAACACGGCGATCACGACGAAGCCCCACATGGTCGAGTGGAAGCCCTTGGCGATATTGTCGGCACCCAAGGACGGGCCGATGGTGCGTTCCTCGATGATTTCCATCGGTGCGGCCAGGGAGCCGGCGCGCAGCAGCAGGGCAACGTCGCTGGCCTCGGTGGTGCTCATACGGCCTGAAATCTGCACCCGGCCACCGCCGATCTCGGTGCGGATCACCGGCGCGGTGACTACCTCGCCCTTGCCCTTTTCGATCAGCAGGATGGCCATGCGCTTGCCGACGTTGTCGCGGGTGACATCGCGGAAGATGCGGGCGCCGGCGGCGTCCAGCGTCAGATGCACGGCCGGTTCGTGCGTCTGGTTGTCGAAGCCGGCTTGCGCGTCGGTCAGGCGATCGCCGGTCAGCACCACTTGCTTCTTGACCAGCAACGGATGCCCGCCGCGCTCGACGTAGTATTCGTCGCCGAACGGCGGCTGGCCACGGGCCGCTTCGGCCATGACCGTCGGATTCGCCGAGTTTTCGTCGTCGACCATGCGCACTTCCAGCGTCGCCGTCCGGCCAAGGATATCCTTGGCCTTGGCGGTATCCTGGATGCCCGGCAATTGCACGACGATGCGGTCGGCGCCCTGCTGCTGGATGACCGGCTCGGAGACGGCGAGTTCGTTGATCCGGTTGTGCAGCGTGGTGATGTTCTGCTTGATGGCGAATTCCTTGATCCGCTTTTCGGCCTGCGGCGTCAGCGTCGCCAGCAAGCTGAAGTCGTCGCCCGGGGCGTCGGCCAAAGCCAGGTCACCCTGTGCGTTGCTGATCACGGCGCGGGCCTTGTCGCGGGTCTCGGCGTCGCGGAACTTGATCACGATGGTTTCGCGCTCGCGGTTGATGCCGCTGTGGCGGATGCTCTTCTCGCGCAGCAGGCTGCGCAGGTCGGCGGCGGTGGAGTCGAGACGTTTGGTGATGGCGCCCTTCATGTCCACCTGAAGCAGGAAGTGCACCCCGCCGCGCAGGTCGAGACCAAGGTACATGGGCAACGCGCCGATGCGGGTCAGCCAGTTGGGCGAGGCGGAGAGCAGGTTCAACGCCACGCTGTAGGAAGCATTGGCCGGATCGGGGTTCAGCGCCTTCTCGATGACGTCCTTCGCCTTCAGTTGCGTATCGGTGTCCGAAAACCGGACGCGGATGCTGTGCTGGTCGGCGAACACTCCAGTGTTGCTGATGGCGGCGTTGTTGAGCACTTCCTCGATGCGGGACAGGAGGGCGGTGTCTACCTTGACGGTGGCCTTGACGCTGGATACCTGGACCGCGGGCACTTCGCCGAAGAAGTTCGGCAGCGTGTAAAGAAGGCCGAATACGAGCGCGATGACGATGATCGCGTTCTTCCAGAGCGGGAATCGATTCATGACGGGCTACCGACGCCGGCGCCCGCGGGCACCGGCGGCAAGAGGAAAATCAAAGGGTCTTCAGCGTGCCCTTGGGCAGCAGGGCGGCGATGGCGGTCTTCTGCACAGTCACTTCGACCGCACCGTCCTTGCCTTCGGCGACTTCGACGGTGATGTAGTTCTCGCCGATCTTGGTGATTCGGCCGACGATGCCGCCCTGGGTCACGACCTCGTCGCCCTTGGCCAGTTCGGCGACCATCTTCTGATGCTCTTTGGCCTTCTTCATCTGCGGACGGATCATCAGGAACCACAGCACGATGAACATCAGGATGATGGGGGCCATGCCCGTCAGGGTGGTCATCAGATCTTGGGGCGCGCCGGCGGCAGCCTGGGCGTAGGCGTTGGAAATCAGCATGTCGTACTCCAGTAAGGCTTACGGGAAACCAAGGATTATACCGACCCGCGAGCGCGATTCCGTTGGAATTCCAGAACGTGCCCGGTGAGCCGGTTTTCGGCGATGGCCGCTCGCAATTCGGTCATCAAAGTCTGGTAATAGAACAGGTTGTGGATGGTGTTCAGTCTCGCGCCGAGGATTTCGCCGACCCGGTGCAGATGGTGCAGGTAGGCGCGGCTGAAGTTCCGACAGCAATAGCAGCCGCAGGTTTCATCCAGCGAACGGGTGTCCTGCTTGTAGCAGGCGTTCTTGATGCGCACGTCGCCGTAGCGGGTGAACAGATGCCCGTTGCGCGCATTGCGGGTGGGCATCACGCAGTCGAACATGTCGATGCCCTGGGAAACCGCATAGACGATGTCCTCGGGCGTGCCGACGCCCATCAGGTAGCGCGGCTTGTGGGTTGGCAGCCGCGGCGCGGTGTGGGCGAGGATGCGCTCGAATTCCTCCTTCGGCTCGCCGACCGACAGGCCGCCGATGGCCATGCCATCGAAGCCGATGGCGTCCAGCCCGGCCAGCGACTCGTCGCGCAGGGTTTCGTACATGCCGCCCTGGACGATGCCGAACAAGGCATTCTTGTTGGCCAGGCGGTCGTGTTCGTCGCGCGAGCGCTGCGCCCAGCGCAGGCTGAGACGCATCGAATCGGCCGCTTGTTTTTCCGTGGCCGGGTAGGGCGTGCATTCGTCGAAGATCATCACCACGTCCGAGTTCAGCACGTGCTGGATCTGCATCGAATCCTCGGGGCGCATGAACAGGCGGTCACCGTTGATGGGCGACTGGAATTTCACGCCGTCCTCGGTGATCTTGCGCAGGTCGCCGAGCGAGAACACCTGGAAGCCGCCCGAATCGG
>JBNKCS010000120.1:0-3871 GCA_050287865.1 Rhodocyclaceae bacterium
TGGCAGGGCCGCTCGCTGGGATGGAAGCCGGGGTTGATGCGCACCATGGAGGCGATGTTGGCGAACTTGCCGATGTCGGCGGCCATGACGTCGCCGTGGTGGCCGATGTAGCTGTAGTCGCCGAAGACGCTGTGTTCGATGCGCGTCGAGCCGCCGATCTCGGTGTAGGCGCCGAAATGGCTGGCGCGGATGATGGCGTCGGGGGCGATGGTCGGCGCTTCGCTCAGCCGCATCGGCGGCGGCAGGTTCATCGACTCGATGTAGCAATAGTCAGTCATGGCGGTACGCCGTCTCGGTGCTGAAGCTGAAGCCGTGGCGAGTGAAGCCCATGCCGTCGTAGAAGCGATGCGCGTCGAGTCGTCGCAGGTTGCTCGACAGCGCGAGCTTGTACGCGCCTTTTTGGGCTGCCAGCTCCATCGCGGCGCGCATCATTGCCCGCCCGAATCCGCGGCTCCGATACTGGGGCCGGATCACAACCGCTTCGACAATGGCTTCGCTTTTGAGGCGGTTGGAGAGAACCGGAAACACGATCATGCTCAGAGTGCCGACGGTCTGCTCATCCGCTTCAGCGAGATAGCAGGTGTAATCGGGATACCGCCCCATTTCCCGCAATGCGGCGGCGACACGCTCGACCGGCATCGGCTCGTCGCCATCCAGTTCGGCCAGGATTTCTGAAAGCTGCGGCAGATCCGCTTCGGTCACCGGCCGCAGGATGACGGTCTTCATATCAACGCCGAACGAATGCGTGTCGATACCAGGTCGAGCGCAGTGACGAAGACGATGATGATCAGCATCACGGCACAGGTTTGGGCGTACTCGAAACTGCGGATCACTTCGAAGAGGATTACGCCGATGCCACCGGCCCCGACCATGCCGACGACCGAAGCGGAACGGACGTTGGATTCGAAGCGATACAGCGCGAACGATACCCATAGCGGGATAACCTGCGGAATGACGCCGTACACGATCTCTTCCAGGACATTGGCGCCGGTGGCGCGGATGCCTTCCATCGGTCGCGGATCGATGGCTTCGACCGCTTCCGAAAACAGCTTGGCCAGCACCCCGGTGGTATGCACCCATAGCGCCAGCACCCCGGAAAAGGGGCCGAGACCGACGGCAACGATGAACAGCATGGCGAATACCATCTCGTTGATGGCGCGGGCCGCGTCCATCAGGCGGCGCACCGGTTGCCGGATCCAGGCGGGAGCAATGTTGGACGACGAGAGCAGGCCGAAGGGCACGGCGCAGATGACCGCCAGCGCCGTACCCCAGAGGGCGATGTCGAGTGTGACGATCATCTCGTCGACATAGGCGCGCCAATCGTGGAAGTCGGGCGGGAAGAAGTCGCGGGCGTAGGTCGCCATGTTGCTCGAATCCGAAAACAGATCGAGCGGGCGCATGTCGGCGCCCTTCCATGAGGCAGCGAGCGCAAGCAGCAATAGGCCCCAGGCGAACAACGACGTCAGCGAGGTGCGCGGTACCGAGTGCTGCGCCAGTAAATCAGGGGAAGTATCGGTCATGAGGCCAAGACCGCGGGGCGCCGGACGGGCGCCCCGGAATGGTCGAAAGGAACAACGGTGATGATTACTTGGCGGCGGCGAGCTGGGTGCTCAGCTCGGCAAGCTTCTTGTCGATCTCGGCAATCTTGGCGGCCTTCTCGGCGGCGCTCAGCTTGTCGTCGGCCTGGGCAATGATCTTTTCCTTGGCCAGCCCGAGTTGGCGGATCGGGATCAGTTGCGCGTTGGAGGAATCCCGGAAGGCACCGAAGGTCAGCTTGTGCATCTTGGCAAGTTGAGCCTTGGCTTCGTCGCTGTCGCCTTGCGCATAGTTCATGAAGAAGGTCTTGACCTTCGCCTTCATCTTGCTATCGAGGTCGGCACGCCAGACCATCGGGTCGGCCGGGATCAGCGGCGACTTCCAGATGACGCGGATGTTCTTGGCCATCTCCGGCGCGCGCCGTTCGAAGCGCTCGAGCGCCTCGGTGTTATTGGTGGCGACATCCAGCTGGCCGCTGGCTACGGCCATCAGATTGGCTTCGTGGTTCGCCGGACGCGCAGTCTTGAAATAGGTCTTCGGATCGATGTGGTTCTGGGCGAAGACGTAGTAGCCGGGCACCGCGGTGCCGGAGGTCGAGTTCGGATCGCCGAGACCGAAGTTGATGTCCTTGCCGTGCTTGACTACGTCATCGACGGACATGTAGGGCGAGTTGATATTGGTGATCAGCAGCGACCAGTAGCCGGGTGAGCCGTCGGCGTACGTGGTCTGGGCGAAGACTTCGCCACCGGCGCGGTCGACCGCTTCGATGCCGGACTTGTTGCCCATCCAGGCCACGTCGACCTTCTTGAAGCGCATCGCTTCGATGATGCCGGCGTAGTCGCTGGCAAAATAGGCCTTCACTTGGTAGCCGGTCTGCTTGGCCAGATCGTCGAGGACGGGCTGCCAGTCGGCTTTGAGGTGAGCGGAGGATTCGGTGGCGATGATGCCGAAGCTGATCTGGTCCTGGGCGTAGGCGGCCGTACAGGCTAGCACCGCCAGAGTGGCGGTAAAGAGTTTGCGCAGCATGGTGGATGACTCCTCGTGGGTAGGGGTGGTGGATTAGGCGGCCGCCGCGAAAGCGGCAACCGGTTCGGCATAGGGATCGTTGGTGACTTCCGTTCCCAAGGCGAGACCGATATCGACCTCGGCGCCGTAAAGTTCGCGCAGGAAGGGTGGTGTCAGCGCACTGGCTGCGCCGTCGAAGACGATGCGGCCTTCGCGCATGGCTATGACGCGCTGGCAATAGCGCAACGCCACATCGACTTGATGCAGAGACACCAGCACGGCGCAGCCATGTTCTCTATTTACGCGCGCCAGGATATCCATCACCTTGCGTGATGATTCCGGATCGAGAGAGGCAATCGGCTCGTCTGCCAGCACCACCTTGGCGCCCTGCACCAGCGCCCGCGCAATGGCGCCACGTTGCTGTTGGCCGCCGGACAAGGTCGAGGCGCGTTGAAACGCGTAGTCGTCCATGCCGACTTCGGCGAGCGCTTGCATGCCGATTTCACGTTCCTTGCGCGTAAACAGCTTCAGCAGGGAACGGTAGGTGGGAACACGATAGAGTTGCCCGGTCAGTACGTTGGTCAGCAGCGTCAGGCGACCCACCAGGTTGAACTGTTGGAAGATGAAACCGATCTTGGAGCGCACGGTGCGTACGTCGCGGGCGATACAGCCATTACGCTGCACGGTTTCCCCGCAAATCACGACTTCACCGTCGTCGCCGCCAACAAAACCGGAAAGATGTCGCAACAGCGTTGATTTTCCAGACCCGGATGCGCCGATCAGCGCCACCATCTCGCCGGGTGCGACTGTGATCGAAACATTGTCCAGTGCTCGACGGTCGCCAAACGTTTTACTCAGAGCGAAGACGCTGATGGCATGCATGGCTTCCTCCCGGGAACGCGATAGCGACGTATGCTAGGGAGGCTTCGTTACGAATGGATTGCGCTTTTGCGACCGTTAGTCGCGAGTGGCGGCGCCATCGGCGTCGGGAGATGCGGGCATAATTGGCCCATGAAGATCCTCGACGAACTCAAGCTGCGCGTGCGTGCCGCCAGCGGTCCCGGCGGCATGGCCGACTACTTCCACATCCTGCTGACCGAAGGCGGCCTGAAGAAGGTGATCGAGATCGTGGACGCCCGTCCGGAACTGCTCGCCGACCTGCTGCCCATCGTCGGCAATCCGGATGCCGCCATGAACGTCAGCCTCGGCGCCTCGGCCGTCTTCGAGCGCTACGCCGGCAAGGAACCGCTGCGCATGCTGGTGACGAAGCTGGGCAAGCTCTCCGAACATGCCGACGCCCGCGTCCGCGCCGACGCCAGCCACTACTTGG
>JBNKCS010000121.1:0-3718 GCA_050287865.1 Rhodocyclaceae bacterium
CCCGAACACCCGAAGGCCCGCGATGAGAGCGACCCGCTACACGCCGCCCGCGCCGCCGAAGTCACCTCGCTCTGGCGACTCGCGGCGCAGTAGTCGGGCCGTAGTTGGCGGTCCCGAGCAACGCGAGGGGCGAGGCAACACCTCACGTATTTCGCAGACGGTTGCCGAATATGACGGCGCGCATACAATGAGCCTCGTCGATTCGGCACGCCCCCGGAGAGGAAACACGCGATGAACTACAAAGGCAGCTGTCACTGTGGCGGGATCGCCTTCGAGGTCGAAGGCGAAATCAAGGAAATTGCGGACTGCAATTGCTCCATCTGCTCGCGCATGGGCACACTGCTCTGGTTCGTCCCTCGCGACAAGCTGCGTCTGCTCACGCCGGAAGCCAATCTCGCCACCTACACCTTCGGCTCCGCCACCATCAAGCACCACTTCTGCCCCAAGTGCGGCATCCATCCCTTCGGCGAGGGAACCGCCCCGACCGGAGGCCGCATGGCCGCCATCAACGTCCGCTGCCTTGAAGACGTCGACTTCTCCACCCTGCCCGTCAAACACTTCGACGGCAAGTCGCTCTAGCCATGCAAGTCGTCAACATCCACCAGCGCCGCTTTCCGCGGCCACCCGGCGAAGTCGGCCGCCTGCTCGACACCCTCGCCTCGGAAGACGACACCCTCTGGCCGTGCAGCCTGTGGCCCGCCATGCGCTTCGACCGCCCGCTCGGCGTTGGCGCCGACGGCGGTCACGGCCCGGTCGGCTACGTCGTTGTCGAATACGATCCTGGCCGTCGCATACGTTTCCGGTTCTCTGCGCCGCGTGGCTTCAACGGTCATCACGAGTTCGAAGTCCTGCCCGAAAGTGACGGCGCCACGCTACGCCACACGATAGACATGAATGCCGAAGGTCCGGCACTGCTCACCTGGCCGCTGGCCATCCGCTGGTTGCACGACGCCTGCCTCGAAGACGCTTTCGCGACCGCCGAAGTCTCCCTCGGCCTCGCTCCGACCATCCAGCCCTGGTCGCTTTGGGTCAAGCTCCTCCGCCTGGCCATGGCCGGCGGCAAGGCGAAGCCGCAGCACATCGCATCGTCCGCCCCGACCCACGCCTAGTGGCGTACCACCACGGCTGACTATTGGAACCGGTCTGCGATGCCCGATTTAGTCACCCCCATCCCCGTCCCGCCGGCAACCCGCATCGGCAGCGAGATTCCCGGCTCGGACTTCCACGACTGCTACTTGATGCCGCTGGCACACGAGGGGCGGTCGGCACTGGAATTGTTCCTGGTCACGATGGCGCGCTCGCCGCGCTGGGTGGAGGCGATGATGGGGCTGCGCAATCGCGTCGTCGGGTTGTTTGGATTGAAGAACCTCGGCCATCTCGGTGCGCTCTCTCCGCTCAAGGAAGCATCGGCATACGAGATCGGCGACCGTGTCGGTATTTTCACGCTGCTGTCCGCAAGCGACGACGAGGTGATCCTCGGCGACGACGACAAGCATCTCGACGTGAAAGTGTCGCTGTGCAAAGTGATGCGCGACAACCGCGAGGCGGTCGCGGTAACGACGGTGGTGCACATCCACAACCTGCTCGGCCGCATCTACATGCTGTTCGTCGCGCCCATGCATCGCATCATCGCGCCGGCGGTGATGGCGCGCGGTGCCTCGGCGTCCCGCCACGGCTGACTTTTCATGAAAGCGCTGATCGCACTCGTCGCACTGGCAACCGCGGCCGCTGCGTTCGCGGCGGAGCCCGAGCTGCCGATTCGCCCCGGTCAATATGCGTTCCGGCACAAATTCGCCGAGCAACCGGATATGCGGAGCATTCCGTTGGTAGCCAGGATTTCCGGACGGCTCATCGTCTTGATCAACGAAGTGCAGTCGAATGTATTTCCCAAAGGCGTGATTGCCGAGGGTACGCTGATGTGGCACGCGAAATCCGGACAATGGATCATCGGCGAAGACGAATCGGATCGCCAGGCCGAAGACGTAGGCGGTTGCAGCGACGGACCGGATGTCGTCGATCTTGAACACAAAATCTACTGGACATGCTGATGCCGGAACCGCTCACCACCCTCGCAACAAGCAAAGAACTCGCGCAACACGTCCTCAAGTGGCTGACCAACCTCAGGCGCGCGGGCCGCGAACGCCAGCAGCAGAGCCTGCTCGCGGTGCACAAGGTGATTGCGCTGGCGCGCCGGACCAAGGCCTACTCGCGCGGCGTGAAGGCCGGCCAGCAGGACTTCAAGGCCGAGGCGGAACTGGCGGCGACCTGGGCCGACCTCGGTTTCGAACTGAAGCGGCTCGGCCTCAAAGCGCTGGCGAAGAAGTGCGACGTAACCTCGCGGTATTGGGCCGACCCGCAGCAGTTCTCGCCCGCCTTCCTCGTCGAGGCCGACATCAGTTTCGATTCCGTCGAACGCCTCGCCCGCCAGTTGGAAGTGCAGATCGAACACGGCAGACCGCCCGCCTAGCGGTTTCGCATTGTCGTTCGACTTTCGGTTAACCTGATGTCTCCGAGGGAGACCTGACATGGGCAAGAACCGACTCGAAGCGTTCAGCGACGGCGTGATCGCCATCATCATCACGATCATGGTGCTGGAACTGAAAGTGCCTCATGGCGACGGCATCGATGCGCTGATCCCGCTGCTGCCCGTGTTTCTCAGTTATGTGCTGAGCTTCGTCTATCTCGGCATCTACTGGAACAACCATCACCACTTGTTGCACGCCACGCACCACGTATCCGGAGCGATTCTCTGGGCAAACCTGCACCTGCTGTTCTGGCTGTCGCTGATTCCGGTAACCACGGGCTGGATGGGCGAAAACCATTTCGCCGCCAGCCCGACGGCGCTCTACGGCGTGGTGCTGCTGATGGCGGGCATCGCCTACTACATCCTGCAGAACGCCATCATCGCCTCGCAAGGCGCAGACTCGCTGCTGCGGAAAGCAGTTGGCGACGACTGGAAAGGCAAGGCGTCGATCGTCGGCTATGCCCTGGCCGTACCGTTGGCCTTCGTCGTCCATTGGCTGGCGCTTGCGCTCTACGTACTGGTGGCGCTGCTCTGGCTGGTGCCCGATCGGCGCATCGAGCAGGTTTTGCGGGAACGCCAGTAACACCGGTTGCTGGCCATGGTCCGCGGCATTCCTGCCACCGACACCGCCTGTAGCAAGATATTCCACAAAGAATCAACATCATAATTGGCGACAGGCGACTGCACGGCGCAAACTCGGCCGCCCGGCGGGGGAACGCCTTAAAATACGCCGCCAAAACCGCTGTCCAAAATCAAAAGATGCTCACCCCCGTTCCCCTCGACAAGGCTTACCGGCTGCTCAACCATGGCCCGGTCGTGCTCGTCAGCAGCGCCCACGGTGACGCACGCAACGTCATGGCTGCCGCCTGGGCAATGCCCATCGATTTTTCGCCGCCCAAGGTCGCCGTCGTGGTGGACGCGCGCTCCTACAGCCGCGAGTTGATCGAGGCATCGGGCGAGTTTGCACTGAACATTCCCTGCCGCCGGCAGATCGGTTCCGTGCTGAAGGCCGGCACCGCCAGCGGCCGCGACACCGACAAGTTCGTCCATACCGGCTTTAAGACCCGCGCCGGCAGCCGCATTGCCGCGCCGCTGATCGAAGACTGCGTCGGCTGGCTGGAATGCCGCGTGCTCGACGAGCCGCACATCCAGACGAAATACGACTTGTTCGTCGGCGAAGTGGTCGCCGCCGAG
>JBNKCS010000122.1:0-3636 GCA_050287865.1 Rhodocyclaceae bacterium
AGCCTGTTTGGCTGGACCAAGAACAACGACGGGGAAACCAAGACTTCGGGTTCCGGCTATCTGGAAGTCAATGCCGCGCTTGATCTCGGCAACGGTATCGGTGTCTCGGCTCATGCCGGCCATCAGAAAGTCAATGGCAACTCGAACGCCTCCTACAGCGACTACAAGGTCGGCGGCACGTATGACATCGGCTATGGAGTTGTCGGTCTGGCCGTTTCGGGAACCAATGCCAAGCACGATTGCGATGCCGGCGACGCGTACTGCTTCACGAGCATCAACAGCGGCACCTATAACGCCGGCAAGACCCGTGCAGTCCTGTCGTTCACCAAGACTTTCTAACCATCCGCTTCGGAATAGGGAGCCAACATGAAACTCGTCACCGCCATCATCAAGCCGTTCAAGCTTGACGAGGTGCGTGAAGCCCTCGCCGCCGTCGGCGTGCAGGGCATCACGGTCACCGAAGTCAAGGGTTTCGGCCGGCAAAAGGGCCATACCGAGCTGTACCGCGGCGCGGAATACGTGGTCGATTTCCTGCCGAAAGTGAAGATCGAAGCCGCCATCAAGTCGGAACTGCTCGACCAGACGATCGAAGCGATCGAAAAGGCCGCCAGTACCGGCAAGATCGGCGACGGCAAGATCTTCGTCTTCGAGCTTGAACAAGTCGTTCGCATCCGCACCGGCGAGACCGGTCCGGACGCGCTTTAAGGGAGAACTGAAAATGAAAAAACTGCTCGCGATCATGCTGACGGCGCTTAGCCTCGGCATCTCGGGCTTGGCCGCGGCGGCCGATGCGCCAGCCGATGCCATGCCCGCCGCGGCTGTCGAGGCCCCGGCTGCTGCCGCGGAAGCCGCCGCACCGGCTGCTGCACCAGCGGTCGAAGTCAACAAGGGCGACGTCGCCTGGATGCTGACTTCCACCCTGCTGGTTCTGTTCATGACCGTGCCCGGCCTGGCGCTGTTCTATGGTGGCCTTGTCCGCACCAAGAACATGCTTTCGATGCTGATGCAGGTGATGGTGGTGACCTCGTTGATCTTCGTCCTCTGGGCAGTCTATGGCTATAGCGTCGCGTTCGGCGGCGAAGGCACCATCATCGCCGGCTTCGACAAGCTGTTCCTTGCCGGCGTGACCATGGACAGCCTGGCCGACACATTCACCGAAACCGTCAAGCTGCCGGAGTATGTGTTCATCGCCTTCCAGGCCACCTTCGCGGCCATCACCTGCGCGCTGATCGTCGGCTCCTTCGCCGAGCGTATGAAGTTCAGTGCGGTGCTGCTGTTCTCCGTGCTGTGGTTCACCTTCAGCTATCTGCCGATCGCCCACATGGTCTGGGGCTCCGGTGGCTACCTGCTCGGCAAGGGCGCCCTCGACTTCGCGGGCGGCACGGTGGTGCACATCAACGCCGGTGTCGCCGGCCTCGTTGGCGCTTATCTGATCGGCAAGCGCGTCGGCTACGGCAAGGAAGCAATGACGCCGCACAGCCTGACGCTGACGATGGTGGGCGCTTCGATGCTGTGGGTGGGCTGGTTTGGCTTCAACGCCGGCTCCAACCTGGAAGCGACGGGCGGCGCAGCGCTGGCCTTCATCAACACGCTGCTGGCGACCGCTGCCGCAGTGCTTGGCTGGATCCTCGGCGAAGCGATCTTCAAGGGCAAGCCCTCGATGCTCGGTGGCGCGTCTGGCGCTGTCGCCGGTCTGGTCGCCATCACCCCGGCCTGCGGTTCGGTCGGCCCGATGGGTGCGATCATTCTTGGCCTGCTCGCCGGCTTGATCTGCCTCTGGGGTGTTAATGGCCTCAAGAGCATGCTCGGCGCCGACGACTCGCTCGACGTGTTCGGCGTGCATGGTGTCGGCGGCATACTGGGTGCAATCATGACCGGTGTCTTCACCGCTCCGTCCCTTGGCGGCACCGGCGCGGCGGACTTCTCGATCGCCAGCCAGGTGATCGTGCAGGCCGAAGGCGTAGGCATCACCATCCTCTGGTCCGGTGTGGTTGCCCTCATCGCCTACAAGATCGTCGATCTGCTGATCGGTCTGCGGGTGCCGGAAGAAGAGGAACGCGAAGGTCTCGACATCACGTCCCACGGCGAAACCGCCTACCACTACTAAGATTTCTGCATCTCCTCCGAGACAAAGAACTCGGTTACGGGCACCCCAAAAGGGTGCCCGTTTTTTATTGGTAGACGAAAAAAGTCAGCCGTGGCGGTACGCCGCGCCGGCCTATCGCCGTCTTGGGCGCGAAGCGCGCACTTTCGACTGGCCGGGACGGAATTACGGCTCAAGTTCGCCGCCGGTTTGCCGAAGTCAAAGGTGTACTTGCTGCATGGCGGCGGCGTCGAGCCGCCGAATGGAGTCTCCTCTTCCGGGCCTGTCCCGGTTCCGGGCGTCCCTCGAAAAGCGGGACGCCCGCTTCTATTGGGGCCCGTTCAGCGGAAGACGACGGTCTTGTTGCCGTGCACGAGCACCCGGTCTTCGAGGTGATAGCGCAGGCCGCGCGCCAGCACCGTCTTCTCGATGTCCTTGCCGTAGCGGACCATGTCGTCGGGCGAATCGGAGTGGTCGATGCGGATCACGTCCTGCTCGACGATCGGCCCCTGGTCGAGGTCGGCCGTCACATAGTGGCAGGTGGCGCCGATCAGCTTGACGCCGCGCTGGTAGGCCTGGTGATAAGGCTTGGCGCCGACGAAGCTGGGCAGGAAGCTGTGGTGGATGTTGAGGATCTGCCCGGGATAGGCGTCGCACAGATCGGGCGAGAGGATCTGCATGTAGCGCGCCAGCACGATGGTATCGGCGCGCACTTCGTCGATCAGCCGCCGCACTTCGGCGTAGGCCTTGGGCTTGTTTTCCGCTGTGACCGGGACATGGTGGAACGGAATGCCGTGCCACTCGACGAAACCCTTGAAGGCGTCGTGATTGGAAATCACGCAGGGGATTTCGATATCGAGTTCCTTCGACTGCCAGCGCGCCAGCAAATCGTAAAGGCAATGCTCCTGCTTCGACACCATCACCACGACGCGCTTCTTGACGGCGCTGTCGGTGATCTTCCAGTCCATTTCCAGTTCTTCGGCGATAGGCCGGAAGCGCTCGCGCAGTTCGGCAAGCATGAAGGGCAGCGAGTCGGCCCTGACCTCGATGCGCATGAAGTAGCGCGCCGGCCGGCCGCCGTCATCCGGGTCGCCTTCGTCGGAATGGAAGCTCGACTCGAGGATCCAGCCCTTGTGCTCGGCGAAAAAAGCGGTGACGCGGGCAATGATGCCGGTACGGTCCGGGCAGGAAGCGGCCAGTGTGTAATAGCGATCTCGGTGCATCGTGTGTCAGGCTTTCGTTGGTGGTTTCAGGTGTGCCAGGATCTCGCTGGCTTCGCCGCGCATGATCTTGAAAAGTTCGGCTCGCGCAACACTGTCGTCCAGACCCGCCCCGCCCAGATAGGCGAGAAGTTCGGCAAAACGCTGTCGTCTCGCGACGCCGGTATCCGACGCATCGCGCCGGTCGCGGAACAAGTCCATCAGGGTCGAGCCGCAGGCGCAAGTCCGGAACCGCTCGACGACTGTACGTCCGTCATCGTTGCCGGACGGCTCGGGACTGCCGTGCTTCGGTGAAACCGCCGCCGTGCGCTGCACATAATCCTGTACGTCTTC
>JBNKCS010000123.1:0-3631 GCA_050287865.1 Rhodocyclaceae bacterium
TCGGTGCCTTTCCCGAACACCGTCGCGTAGTCGAGGCTGCCGGCATAGGCCGCGATCAGACCAATGCCCATCAGAAACCCGAAATCGCCGACGCGGTTGACCAGAAAGGCCTTGAGATTGGCGTAGATCGCCGTCGGCCGGGTACACCAGAAGCCGATCAGCAGGTAGGAGACCAGGCCAACCGCTTCCCAGCCGAAGAACAACTGTACGAAGTTGTTGCTCATTACCAACATCAACATCGAGAACGTAAACAGCGAGATGTAGCTGAAGAAGCGCTGGTAGCTGTTCTTCCCGGCCAGGCTATCGGCAGGCCAGTTGTCCTCGTCGTGGGCCATGTAGCCGATGGTGTAGATGTGCACCATCAGCGATACGAAGGTCACGACGATCATCATCACGGCGGTCAACTGGTCGATCAGGAAGCCGATTTCGAGCTTCAGCCCACCCGCTTCCATCCAGGTGTACAAGACGCCGCTGAAAGTCTCCCCGGCCAGCACTTCCTGCATCACCAGCACCGAGCAAACGAACGAAACGGCAACGCCGAGAGTGGTCACCCAGTGTGCGCCGGATCGCCCGATCGCCTTGCCGAACAGCCCGGCCACGATCGCTCCGAGTAGCGGCGCAAAGGGAATGATCAGGTACAGGGTCTTCATGCCGTTAGCCCTTCAGGCTGTCGAGTTTGTCGACATCGATGGTCGAGAGATTGCGGAACAGCACAACCAGGATCGCCAGCCCGATGCCGGCCTCGGCCGCCGCTACCGTCAGTATGAAGAACACGAACAATTGCCCGGCGAGGTCGTTGAGGTAGTGCGAAAAGGCGACGAAATTCATGTTCACCGCCAGCAGCATCAACTCGATCGCCATCATGAGCACGATCAGGTTCTTCCTGTTGAGAAAGATGCCGACCACGCCGATCGCGAACAGCAGCGCCGAGAGGACAAGGTAGTGATGCAGGGCGATCATTCCGCCTCCTTTTCCGCCGGCATCTGGATGACCCGAAGGCGATCCGTGTGCTTGACGGCAATCTGCTTTGCCGGATCGAGGTGCTTGACGTCCCGGCGATGACGCAACGTCAGCATCACCGCCGCGATGATGGCCACGAGCAGAATGATCGAGGCGAGTTCAAAGGGATAAACATAGTCCGTAAAAAGAAGCCGCCCCAATTCCTTGGTGTTGCTGTAATCGGCGGGCATCGTCTGACCGGCGAAAGACGCGGAACTGAAGTACTCGCTCGACAATACCAGTGCCATCTCCCCGGCCATCAGCACGCCGAGGGTCGCCGCCAGCGGCATATGCGACCAGAATCCCTGCCGAAGCCGCTTGGCGTCGATATCGAGCATCATGACCACGAACAGGAACAGCACCATGACGGCGCCGACATAGACCATGACAAGGGCGATGGCGAGAAACTCGGCCTCCAGCGTAAGCCACAACCCGCCGGCATTGAAGAACGCCAGAACCAGGAAAAGCACTGCGTGAACCGGGTTGCGCGCAGTGATGACGCGCACGGCCGCAACCAGCATGATCAGGGCAAAAACATAAAAAATGACGGTCTTGAGTTCCATGGGCAGTTACCGGAACTTGGCATCCTGCTCGCGCGCCTTGGCAATGTCCGCTTCGTAGCGGTCGCCGTTGGCAAGCAGCATCTGCTTGGTGTAGTAAAGGTCGCCGCGCACCTCGCCGTGGTATTCGAGGACGTGCGTTTCGACGATGGCATCGACCGGACAGGCTTCCTCGCAGAAGCCGCAGAAGATGCACTTGGTCAGGTCGATGTCGTAGCGGGTGGTGCGGCGACTGCCGTCTTCGCGCTCGGCGGACTCGATGGTGATCGCCAAGGCCGGACAGACGGCTTCGCACAGCTTGCAGGCAATGCAGCGCTCTTCGCCATTAGGATAGCGACGCAACGCGTGCAGCCCCCGGAAGCGCGGCGACATCGGTGTCTTCTCTTCCGGATACATGATCGTGATCTTCGGCGCAAATAGGTAGCGGAAGGTCACGGCCAGTCCCTGGCGGAGTTCGCCGAGGGAGAATGTTTGGATCAGTTCACGGGCGCCCATTTATTTGGCTCACTTCCAGATATTGAAGGGCGACATCATCCAGATGCCGACGACCGGAATCCAGATCAGGCACAAAGGCACGAACACTTTCCAGCCCAGGCGCATGATCTGGTCGTAGCGAAAGCGCGGGAAAGTCGCCCGCAGCCAGAGGAACAAGAACAGGATGGTCGACATCTTCGCCAGCAGCCAGAGGATGCCGTCGGGCATGAAGCCAAACGGCGACAACCAGCCGCCGAGGAAGAAGATCGAAACCGTCGCCGAAACCAGAATCATGTTGGCGTATTCGGCGAGGAAGAACATCGCGAAGGCCATGCCGGAGTACTCGACCATGTGGCCGGCAACGATCTCGCTCTCGCCTTCGACGACGTCGAACGGGTGGCGGTTCGTCTCCGCGAGGCCGGCGATGAAGTAGACGACGAAGATCGGCAGCAGCGGCAGCCAGTTCCACGACAGGAAACCGACGCCGGCGTCCGTCATGGTGCCCTGTCCCTGCGCGCGCACGATGTCGGAGAGATTCAGACTGTTCGACACCATGAGAATGCAGACCAGCGCCAGTCCCATCGAGACTTCGTAGGAGACCATTTGTGCGGCCGAGCGCATGGCGCCCAGGAATGGATATTTCGAGTTCGAGGCCCAACCGGCAATGATGATGCCGTATACCCCGAGCGAAGTGACTGCCAACAGGAACAGCACACCGGCGTTGAGCTCAGCCAACGCACCGCCATCGAAAAACGGCACCACGGCCCAAACCGCGACGGCCGGCGCCATGGCCAGCGCCGGCGCGACGAAGAACAGGCTGGGATCGGCCCTGGTCGGCAGTATCACTTCCTTGAGGAACAGCTTCAGGCCGTCGGCGATCGGCTGCAGCAGGCCCCACCAGCCCACACGGTTGGGACCGATACGCACCTGCATGGCACCGATCACCCGCCGCTCGGCGTAGGTCAGGTACGCAACGCCCAACAACAACGGCACGAAGATGGCGAGGATCTTGATGATGATCCAGGTCAGCGGCCAGAACGGCTCGAACCAACTCCAAACCCAGTCCCACAGGCCGAACAGGTTCCAGAACGACTGGAAGAATTGCAGGACCGAGGATTCCATCAGGCGGGTTCCACGTTAAGCGCGCCGGTCATGGCGCCGAGGTTGACGGTAGTCGCGTGGCCGGCGGCAATCCGTACGCAATGGTCGGGGACCGCCGGATCGAGCTCGACACCAAGCACTACCGGCGTACCGCCACGGCTGACTTTTGCTCGACCGCCCGCGGCGACGCCCAGCACAGCCAGGGTGGCGGCATTCATGCGTGCTGTCGGCGTCGCAGCGTCCTTGGTTCGTTGCAGGCTCGGCGCACGACGCACCAGCGGATCGGCAAAGTAGATGGGGATGTCGGCAACGCGTTCCATGCCGCTCCCGGCGGCCAGGTCGACCGCGACGCCGCTGATGGCATTATCCAGATTGTCCATCGGCGCGGGCTTGCCGTTTCCGGCCAGGATCTCCTCACGAACGACTTCGCTGCTTTCCTGCTCGAAGCCTTCGAGCTGCAGCACATTGCCCAGCACGCGCAACACCTTCCATCCCGG
>JBNKCS010000124.1:0-3573 GCA_050287865.1 Rhodocyclaceae bacterium
CCTGCCCGGTCGCGGCATCACCGCCATCTTCGGCCAGTCCGGTTCCGGCAAGACCACGCTCTTGCGCTGCATCGCCGGCCTCGAACGCGCACCCGGCACGCTGACCGTGAAAAGTCAGCCGTGGCAGGACGCCACTTATTTCATGCCGGTGCACCAGCGCCCGCTCGGCTACGTGTTCCAGGAAGCCAGCCTGTTCCCGCACCTCTCCGCGCGGCGCAATCTCGAATTCGGCATGAAGCGCGTCGCCGCCGGTGAACGCCGCGTCGCCATGGACCAGGCCGTTGACCTGCTCGGCATCGCGCATCTGCTCGACCGCCTGCCCGACCGCCTTTCCGGCGGCGAACGGCAGCGCGTCGCCATCGCCCGCGCCCTGCTCACCAGCCCGAAGCTGCTGCTGATGGACGAGCCGCTGGCCGCGCTCGACCTCGCGCGCAAGAACGAGATCCTGCCCTATCTCGAGCGCCTGCACGACGAACTCGAAATTCCGGTCCTTTACGTCAGCCATTCGCCAGACGAAGTCGCGCGCCTTGCCGATCACCTCGTCGTCATGGAAGCCGGCCGCGTCGTCGCGCAAGGCCCGCTGGTCGACACGCTGGCGCGCATCGACCTGCCGATCCGCCTCGGCGAAGATACCGGCGTGGTGCTCGACGGCCATGTCGCGGAACGCGACGAGAACTGGCATCTGGCGCGCGTCGAATTCGAGGGCGGTTTCGTCTGGGTGCGCGACAGCGGCCACGCCATCGGCGACCGCGTCCGCGTACGCATCCTCGCCCGCGACGTCAGCATCGCCCTCGAACCGCAACACGATTCGAGCATCCTCAACACCCTGTTCGCGGAAGTGGACGAAATCGCCGACGACGCGCACCCGGCGCTGGCGCTGGTGAAACTCAAGGTCGGAAAGTCGGCCGTGGTGGCGCGCCTCACCCATCGCTCGGCCTGCGGGCTCGACCTCAAGCCGGGCTCGCAGGTCTTCGCACAAATCAAAGCCGTCGCATTGATCGGATAGTCCCATGAACATCACCATCGACTTCGCCACCGAGGCGGATCTGCCGGCAATGGCCGACCTGCTCTACGAACTCTTCACGCTGGAATCGGATTTCAAGCCGGAACGCGAAAAACAGCTGCGCGGGCTGAAGCTGATCCTCGACACACCCGAGATCGGCAAATTGTTCGTGCTGCGCATCGATGGCATCGTTGCCGGCATGGCCAATGCACTGATCACCGTCAGCACCGCGCAAGGTTCACGCGTGCTGCTGCTCGAAGACGTGATCGTGAGTGGGAAATTTCGCGCCGCCGGCCTCGGACGCCAGCTCGTCGAACATGTCTGCGACTGGGCCAAGGCCCAGAACATGTCGCGCGTCACACTACTGGCCGACAAGGACAACGCATCCGCGCTGACTTTCTACGATCGGCTTGGCTTCGAGAACTCGGCGATGGTCGTCAGACGAAAACCTCTCTAGCGAATTGCAGGTTTCAGCGAAGGCCAAGCGGCGCAAGCCGGTCTAGCGCGCAAGTGGGAGCGGAACAAAAAGTCAGCCATGGCGGCACGCCGATGAATGTAGCAATGCAGCGTCTTATCAGGAGTCACACAATGGATGAATTCGACATGGGGGAGATGGTCTTCGCGGCAACCGACCTCTACAACGACGAACTGGCGGAGGACGGCAGCAGCCTGATCCCGGACATCGAGCCGAACGCGCTGCTCGCCGCGGCGGGCACGCGCGGTGTCGTCGTCAACGTCGGCCATGTCGCGGAACGACCGCAGCAGGCCGTTTACCTCGTACGCTTCGAAAGCGGCCCCGACAAGACGCTCGGCGCACCGATCGGCTGCATGCCGGAGGAACTCGCGACCTCGCTCTGAAGCGGGAGTCGGCCATGGCCGTAGGCAACGCCCAGGATGCGACACGCCGCCAGCGCCTGTAGCGATCTGCCTGCGTCACTCGAAATGAGCCGGAGACAAATCCTTCATCATCAGCACGCGATTCCTCACCGACGGGGAATGACGACAACCGGCACGTAGCCTCGAGCTCTTGGTAATATGCCTGTCACCTGATCGACGATCATTGATGGCGGCCGTGCCAAGAGGATGTTTCGAGGCTCATGATCGATTTGCTGCGCAAGTACACCGTTGACGATGACCCCAAGAACCTGCGGGTGCGCGTCATCGGCGCCCTGATCGTCATCGGGATTCTCATCCTGCTGTCGCAGATCGTGCTGCAGTGGCTGCTCGCCGGCCAGCAGCAGGCCGCGCACATCGTCAGCGTCGCCAGCCAGCAGCGCATGCTGAGTCAAGAGATCGTCAAGACGGGCTACCGCCTGATCGGCGTCGGTTCGACCGAGGCACGCGTCAGCGCACAGGAGGAATTGCGGACAGCGCTCGCGCAATTCAAGCGCTCGCACGCCGGCCTGCAACACGGCGACAAGGACCTCGACCTGCCCGGCGGCAACAGCGACCAGATCACCTTGCTGTTCGCCACCCTGGATCCGGAGTTCCAGGCAATGGTCGACGCCGGCGGCGCCGTTCTCGCGAACATCGACCGCCTGGCCGAACTCCATCAGGCGGTGCAACGACTCCTCGAACACGAGTCGGCCTTCCTGAACGGCATGGGCGAGATCGTCTCCCGCTACGAAAGCGAAGCGGGTGCAAGTGCCGGCTACGCGCGCTGGCTCGGCCTCGTATTCGCGCTGGTGACGCTGGCGACGCTGGCGTTCATCGCACGCTATGTCTTCCTGCCGGTCATGGACCGCCTGCAACGGGACGCGCGGCAGCACGAGGGCCGCGAGATCGAGATGGACAAACTGTTTTCCGTCAGTCCGGTCGCCCTGTTCCTCGTCGAAGCCACCAGTCTGGTCGTCGAACGCGGCAATCTCAAGGCGGAAGTCATGATGGGCTGCTCCGCAGACGAATTCACCGGCCAGCCCCTCAGCACCTATTTCGACGCCCGGATCGAGGCCAACAAGATTCTCCTGCAAAAGATCCGCACCGGCGGAATGTTCGACGAGCTGCCGGTGCTGATGGTCGATGCCAGACAAAATGCCGTCGATGTCCTCGCGTCGATGCGCAAGGTCACCTATCTGGGCATGCGCCACTACCTGATCGCCATTACCGACGTCACGGGTATTCGCGGCAGCAGGAAATAGATTCCCCGCAGACAGGCGCGCGTTTGCGGAGAAAAGTCAGCCGTGGCGGTACGCCAGGCAGCAGGCCCCGCCAGAACCAGCACGAGCCAAGCCTGACCGGCACCAGCACGGCGCGCGCCGCGCCAACACGATTCGGCCGACGCGCGATCCGACCTGAGTAGCGAGAATGTTGACGCAGATCGAATGACAGGCGACCCGTAGCGTACTAGACTCGGCAACAGGCCATCACCATTGCGGAGGGTGTCATGACCGAAATCGACCGTCTCAATCAGTCTGTCGACACCGTCGGTGCTCGATTGGCCAAACACGGCATCGGCCGGCGACAGTTTCTTCAGTATTGCGCCACGCTGGCGTCGATGATGGCGCTACCGGCCAGCGCGGCCCGGCAACTGGCGACTGCCCTGGCGAAAGCGCGGCGCCCCTCGGTCATCT
>JBNKCS010000125.1:0-3499 GCA_050287865.1 Rhodocyclaceae bacterium
GACGAAATCGCGCATCGACACGATGACTTCCTGGATGCGCGCCAGGCCGGTCACGTCGAGCGCGGTGCCGCTTTGCCCGCCGCGATGATGCGGCCCCTTGCCCTGGCCGCCGTGTTCCGGCCAGATGCTGATCGCCACCGGTGTACCGCCGACCACCAGCATCGGGTGCGGATTCTTGCCGCCGAGGATGGTGTGCAGGGCGACCGCGTCGCGCTGCCAGGCGATGGCTTCGAGGTAGTGGGCGACCGCCATCAGGTTGGCTTCGGGTGGCAGCTTGTAGGCGGGATGTCCCCAGTAGCCCTTGCCGAAGATGCCGAGCTGGCCGCCGTCGACGAAGCCTTGCAGCTTCTTCTGCACGTCGGCGAAGTAGCCGGGCGAGGCCTTGGCGTAGTTGCTCAGCGACTGCGCCAGCGTCGAGGTGGCCTTGGGATCGGCCTTCAGCGCCGAGACGATGTCCACCCAGTCCAGCGCGTGCAGGTGGTAGAAGTGCATCACATGGTCGTGCACGTACTGCGCGGCGATCATCAGGTTGCGGATCAGTTGCGCGTTCTTCGGGATCGGATACTTGAGCGCATCCTCCACCGCGCGCACGGAGGCGAGGCCGTGCACCAGCGTGCACACGCCGCAGATGCGCTGCGCGAACGCCCAGGCGTCGCGCGGGTCGCGGTCGCGCAGGATGAGTTCGATGCCGCGCACCATGGTGCCGGACGAATAGGCCTCGGCGATCCTGCCGTCGGCCATGCGCGCCTCGATGCGCAGGTGACCCTCGATGCGGGTGATGGGGTCGATGACGAGCCGGTCGCTCATGATTTGTTGTCCTTGTTCTGCAAGTACGATTCCAGCGCCCGGTATTGCGCTTCCGCCTCGCGGTTGCTGGTGCCTTCGCCGGTGCCGATGTGCTGGCAGATGCGGGCCATGCGCGCCTGCATGGCCGCTTCCCAGGCTTCGGCCGGGCTGACTTCCGGCTTCACGCATTCCTGGGCGGCGCGGGCAACGAAGTGGCTGGCCTGGCAGGCCCAGTTGGTGTCGTGGCCGCACTGCGTGTAGCTGGCCACGCGCGCCGAATTGACGCCCTGGGCGGCAGCGGTGAATTCGGCATCGCCGGCGTTGTCGCGGCCCGCTACATCGAGGCCGGTCTTGACGCGCACATCGTCAGTCAGGTCGAGTGTCTGCCGCACCAGCAGTGCAGCCGCCCGTCGGCGCTCGCGGGGGGACAGCGAGCCAAGCGCGGCCTTGAGTTCCTTGTCGTTGCTGATACCCATGATCCACTCTCCTATTCCGGATTCGGAATGTGTTCGGCGATGGTCTCGGTAAGACCGACCACCGGTAGATCCATCTTGTAGTGCTCAAGTCCCTCTTCGAGCACGATGCGGCAGTTGGCGCAGGCCGTCACCAAACGGTCCGGCTTCACCGCGTCGAGCTGGCTCTTCTTGCGCTTGAAGGCTTCGAGCCGCAGTTCCTCGCCTTCCTCGATGCTGCTGGCGCCGCCGCCGCCACCGCAACACCAGTTCATGAAACCGGCATCCGGCATCTCGATGAAGTCCTTGGCGACCATCTTCATCAGGTTACGCTGCGGCTGGATGACGCCACCACGGCGCGCGAGTTGACAGGGATCGTGGAAGGTCAGGCGGTCGGTCTCCATGCCTTCCAGCTTCAGCAGGCCGGCGGCGCGGAACTCCTCCAGCACTTCGACGATGTGCTGCACCTTGAAGGTGAAGGGGCGGCCGACCAGGTTCGCGCCTTCCCAACGCAATGCCGTGTAGGCGTGGCCGCACTCGGGACTGATCACGGTCTTGACCTTCAGCTTCTCGGCGCCGGCGACGATGCGCGAAACGATCACCCGCGCCAGATCGGAGTTGCCGATCTGCATGCCGGCGTTGGTGGCCTCGAAGGCCTCCGAGCAGAGCGTCCAGGTCTTGCCGGCGTGGTTCATGATCTTGGCGATGGCGCCGAGGTACTCGGGGAAGTTGATGATCTCCATCGACGAGAGCATGACCATGTATTCCGCGCCTTCCTGGTCGAGCGGAATCGGCAGGCCGTAATCCGACTCGACGTGCTTCATCTGCGCCTTCACCGCGGGAAGCTTGACGCCCATCGGGCTGCCGATGTTGATGGTGCGGGTGACGGCGCCCTTGATGCCTTCCGGTGAGTGGCCGGCGGCCGACATGCCTTCGCGCATCTTGCGCACCATGTACACGATGTCGTTGCCCACCGGACAAACCACGGAACAGCGGCCGCAGAGCGTGCAGCTGTTGTAGACCAGTTCCTGCCACTCGGCGAGTTCCTCGTCGGTCACCTGTTTGGCGAGACCGAACATCTTGCCCAGCCGGCCGAGCAGGGTGTATTCCTGCTGGTAGAGGCGCCGCATCGGTTCGAGCTTGTGGATCGGCGTGTATTTCGGATCGCCGGTCTCGGTATAGAACAGACACGCCTCGGCGCAGATGCCGCAATGCACGCAACTGCTGAAGTAGCTGGCGATCGGCGCGTCGATCATTTCCTTGAGGACGCGCACGCCCTTGTCGAGTGAGGCGCTCATACCGGTACCCCCTTATGTCCATTCACCGTACCGTTGAACCAGCGCGAGCCGAAGACGGTGAAGGCGTGGAACAGTTTGGTGAAGGGCAGGAAGATGAGCAGCAGTTCGACGCTGAGGATGTGCACCGCCAGCATCAGCGTGTAGGGCAGCAGCAGGTGATGCACGGCCAGCCAGCCGGTCAGCAGCGGCAGGAAGGTCAGCGTCCAGGTGAACCAGTCGCCGAAGGTGCTGAGAAAGCGCTTGACCGGTTTGAGGATGCGGTCGGCGAGCACCGCGATCATCGCGGCCATGGTGACCACGGTGACGAAGTCGACCACCTGTGAGGGCAGGGCCGGCCAGGCAAGTCCGATCAGCCTGGTCAGCAGCGCGATATGCGGCGCGAACAGGAAGACGGCGACGGCAAGGCCGATATGGAACACGTAGCCGCCGATGTAGCTAACCGGCGAGGTCGGCAGCAGGCCGGGTGGCGGCAGCGAGCGGCGGAAAATGGTGGCCAGGCCGGAGGCGCCAGACACATGGCGCGGCGCGGAGAGGTCTTTCTTGCGGCCCAGGCCGTAGATCTCGATCAGGCGCCAGAGCACGCCGACGACGAAGATCAGCAGCGCGATGTTGAGCCCGGTACCGCGCACCCAGGTCAGAAATTGCAGTTGGTCCATGCTATTTCTCCAGGTCGTCGAGCGTCGTGGTTTCGTGCGCTGCCTTGGCTGCCGCTTTCTTGTTGCGATTGAAGAAGGTGACGGCCACGCCTGCCGCGACGCCGGCCGCGGCGGCGGCGACGCCCGCCTGCAGCGGGCGGGCCGGCATCGAGAGCGCCTCGTAGAAGCCGCCGCCATCCCAGAAGTTGGGTTCAGAACAGCCGATGCAGCCATGGCCCGACTGGATGGGGAAGGAGACACCGCCATTCCACTTCATGGTCGCGCAGGCGTTGTAGGTGACCGGCCCCTTGCAGCCGAGCTTGAACAG
>JBNKCS010000126.1:0-3461 GCA_050287865.1 Rhodocyclaceae bacterium
AAAGGGCGTTGAGTTTGCCCAGCGTCTCGGCAAGCTCCCTGCGCGCCTCGTTGCGGAAGTTGAGTTCAACTTCCTGGATCTTCTTGTTGGCCTCGGCAATCGTGGATTGGACACGGGCGATCTGCGCCGCCGCCATGTCCCGCTCGCCACGGAAGCGCGCCACATCGCGCTCCAGTCGCAGCAGCTCGACTTCGGACACCGCGCCCGAAGCCAGCAGCGGCTTCGTCACGGTCAGTTCCCTGGCCGAAAGCTCGTAGGCGCGGCCGGCCTGATCGCGCTTGGCGACCATTTCCGCCAAGTCCTCGCGACGTTGGCTCAACTGCTGACGCGCGATCGACAGCTGCGCTTCCAGTTCATTGTTCTTGGCCTCGTACAAGCGGCGCTCTTCCTCGACCAATTGCGGCTCGTTCTTGAGCGTCTCGGCGGGCGGTTCGAAGGGCTTGCCTTCGGCCAGCGCCCGCAACCGGGCCGCCTTGGCGGCCAGCGAGGAAAACTGCGCCTGCCCTTCGCGCGCCGACGATTCGAAACGTGTCGAGTCGATCTGCAGCAGTAACTGGCCGGCCTCGACCACCTGGCCTTCGTGGACCGCGATATCGGAAACGATGCCTCCGTCCAGGCTTTGCAGCACCTGGAGCTGGCGCGACGGGATGACCTTGCCCTCGCCGCGCGTAATCTCGTCAAGCTGGATTACCGAGGCCAGGATGATCGCCACCGCGACGACGATACCCAGCGTGCGGACCAGCATCCGAGCGCGCAACGGTTCCTGGTAGATCATGTAGTAATCGGCATCGGCAACGAAATCGGCGTCCGGCCGCTCGGGATCGCCGCGCCACGCCGTAAGCCAGTGCTCGATCCTTGGCTGCGCCCGCTTGCTCACGGCCTCCAGGACCTTGCGGAACGGGCCGAGTCTCGCCAGCCACTTTTCGGAATCGAAGCTCATGGCGCGCGCCCTATCCGGCCGTTCTGCAAGGCCTCGACGACCTTGTCGCGCGGGCCGTCCGCAACGACGCGCCCGTTGTCTATGACGAGAACGCGGTCGGCCAGGTCGATCAGGCTGGTGCGATGGGTGACGATGACCACAGTCTTGCCGACGGCCAACCGCCGCAACCGGTCCTTGAACTGCGCCTCGGAAGTGAAGTCCATGGCGCTGGTCGGTTCGTCGAGAATCAGGATGGGCGGATCGAGAAGCATGGCGCGCGCGATCGCCACCCCCTGTCGCTGACCACCCGAGAGCGATTCGCCACGCTCGCTGATCGGCATGTCGAAACCCTGCGGATGGCGATTGACGAATTCCGTCAATCCGCCAACATCGGCGGCCTCGATGATCGCGCGATCGTCGGCATAAGGCGCGCCGATGGCAATGTTCTCGCGCAGCGTACCGAAGAAGAGCATCGAGTCCTGGCTGACGTAGCCGACATTGCTGCGCAAATCGGCAGGATCGAGCTGGCGCAGGTCGACGCCGTCAACGAGGACAGCGCCCTCGGTTGGCTCGTACAAACCCATCATCAACTTCTGCAGTGTCGTCTTGCCGGAGCCGACCCGGCCGATCACCACCACGTGCTCACCGGGCTTGATCCTGAAAGAGACGTTCTTCAGCGCCGGTTCGCCTTGTCCATAGCCGAAGGTGACCTCGCGGAATTCGATGTCGCCATGCAACTCGGGGCGATGTACCAGTGCCGTATCGCCGTTGCGCTCGACCGGACGGGCCATGGTCTGCTCCAGCGACGTCAGGGCCAGGCGTGCATTGTGGTACTGCATCAGCAAACCGACGACCAGCCCTATGGGCGCCAGCGCCCTGCCGACCAGCATGGTCGAGGCAATCAATCCGCCCATGGTCAGCATGCCGGCGTGAATCAGGTAGACGCCGGCAACGATGGTCACGAGGTTGGTCAACTGCTGCAGGGTGACCGTGCCGTTGGTCGCGGAAGCGGACAACAAACGCAACTGGCTGCTGACGCGGGCCAGGAAAGCGGCGGTCCGCTCCCACTTGTCCTGCATCTGACCTTCGGCGCCCTGCGTCTTGATCGTTTCAAGCGCAGTCAGGCTTTCGACCAGGGTCGCATTGCGCAGCGCCGTCGCCCGGAAGGTGCTTTCCGAAAGCTCGTGCATCTTGTGCTGGACGACATAGCTGTACACGATGATGGCGATGCTGCCCACGATCGGGAAGAACACCAGCGGCCACGAAATCCACATGATGACTAGAATGAACAGCAGCGCGAACGGCAGATCGATCAGCGCCGTTACCGTCGCCGACGCGATGAAGTCGCGGATGGACTCGAAGGAGCGCAGGGTCGCGGCAAAAGAGCCGACCGACGCCGGTCGATCGGCCATTCGCATGCCCAAAACGCGTTCCATGATCATTGATGAAAGCTTGACGTCGATACGGGCACTGGCGAGATCGACGAAGTGGCCGCGCAACAAGCGCAGCAGGTAATCGAGCCCGAGTACCAGAATCAGGCTGGCCGCCAGCATCCAGAGCGTCTCGGTTCGGAATCACGCGGTCGTACACGTTCATCGTGAACAACGGCATCGCCAGGGCGAAGATATTGATCAACAGCGCCGCCGCCAGGACATCCCGATACACCGGCCACTGTTCGAGCAAGGCTCCCCAGAACCAGTGGCGTTGCACCGGCTGTTCGACCTCGGGCGTACGCTGGTCGAACCGGAAATGGGGCCTGGCGAAGATTGCGATCCCGACGTAGCGCCGCGCCAGATCCTCTTTCGTCAGCGCGACGCTGCCCTGCCCGGTTTCCGGCATCAGAACACGAGCCGTAGCGCCGTCATCCTCCCAGCCGAGAAGAAGACATGCCTCATTCCCTTCCAGAAGCAGAATGACCGGCAACAGCACCGAATTGATCTTGTCGAGCGAGCGCCGCAAAACCTTGCTGGAAAACCCCGCTCGCGCCGCGGCACGCGGGAAAAGCGACGGAGTCAATCCGGCCCGGGTCGTTGGCAGTCCGGCGTTCAAGGCGGCGCGAGTGCTCGGCCGACCGTGAATTCGGGTCAATTCGACCAGACAATCCAGCAAGGGATCGTGGTGCAACAAATCTTCCCTGAGCCCGTCGCCGAGATGAACCCCCGCGACGTCGGCCTGGGAAACCGAATCTTTACTCATAGAAAAGATTATGCATCAGGTACGTGAGGATCAGCGATAGCAGATCAGAATTTGCCGACTGACAACAATGAAGAAAACGCTACGCCATTTTGCAACGCTGAACATGGTACATGACAGCTCTGCTTCATAACCGATTGTTTAATAGCATTATTGGCAACAGTTCGTGGCGTATCGCCTCAAGGTTGTCGTATCCATAAATTGGCCTCTCAGGGCAGTTCCTGGGAGGCTATTGGCGCGCCCCTGGGCGTGCGCCGTGATTCCATATGGCGCTTCGCCTACAGCGACTTTTTTGTTGCATTCTCTGGCCATAATCCGTTCAATAGAACCGCCGACGAGCAACGGAACC
>JBNKCS010000127.1:0-3462 GCA_050287865.1 Rhodocyclaceae bacterium
CGTCTTCGCCACCGCCATCACCCTCGTGCTGGTGCCTAGCCTTTACGTCATCGTCGACGACGTCAAGCGCCTGCGCGAACGCGGCGCCGGCAACGGCGCCCCGCAGGAACACGACTGAGCCGGATCACGGTGGCGTATCACCACGGCTGACTTTTCAGGCAGCGTCCGGACGGGGAAGGACCCTAGCGAACGGCCCTGCGGCCGAAAATCACCAGCGCGATCCCGCTCAGAACGGCCGCGGATGCCAGCACCAACCGCTGGCTGATCACCTCGTCGATGAACACGGCGCCTCCCAGCGCTGCGATGACCGGTACGCTGAGCTGCACGGTCGCCGCACTGGTAGCGCTCAGAGCCGGCAAGGCGCTGTACCAGACGGCATAACCGAGCCCGGAGGCCAGCGCCCCGGAAGCGACGGCGTAGGCGACTCCGCTGACATCCAGCGATGCGTGCGACAGCATCACCACACTGAGCGCGGCGGCGAACGGTACCGCACGCAGGAAGTTGCCGGCTGTACTGGCGGTCGGATTGCCGCCGCCGCGGCCGCGCAGCGAATAGACGCCCCAGGCAACGCCGGCGCCGATCATCAGCAGGGCACCGGCAAGCGGCGGAGCCGCCAGTCCCGGCAGCAGCAGGCCGATAAGGCCGCCGCAAGCCAATGCAACGCCGACGGACTGCATCCAGTCCAGCCGTTCGCCACGCCAGAGCCCGTAACCGATCATGGTCGCCTGCACCGCTCCGAAGAGCAGCAGTGCGCCGACCGATGCCGGCAGCGTCAGATAGGCGAACGAAAAGCCTGCCGCATAGGCGAACAACGCGAATGCCGAACACCAGCTGCCATGGCGGCCAATGCTGCCGCCGCGCAGACTGACCAGCAGCCAGAGCATCAGCGCACCGGAAACAAGGCGGATGGCGGTGAAGCTGGCCGCGTCGATATGGACGCTACGCAGCGCCAGGCGGCACAAGAGGGAGTTGCCTGCGAACGCCAGCATCGCGACCGCTGTCAGCAATAGAGCCCTGGATTTGCTCAATGCGAACTCGATTCTGGTTAAGAGGTGGATATGGAGGTGGATATCGGCGACGGAACCACCCGCACGCCCGCGAAATAACGGCGCATGAGGATGGTCCGCTGCTACCCGGGAGCGACTACTTCTTCATTTCGTCCTTGCCCATGGTGTCCTTGCCCATGGTGTCCTTGCCCATGGTGTCCTTGCCCATGGTGTCTTTCTTCATCTTGGTTTTGGTCGTGGTGTGCTTCTTCGTTGTGGTCTTGCCCATGGTGTCCTTCTTCATCGGCTTCGCCATGGTGTCCTTGGCCATGGAATCCTTGGCCATGGAGTCCGTCTTCGTTTCCATGGCGTTCGGCTTCATCTCGTCCTTCTTCATCATGTCGTCGGCCAGTGCAACACTGGCCACGGCCATCGACATACCGGCTGCCATCATCAATGCAATGAGTCTCTTCATGGTTCTGCTCCTTCTCTGTGGGTTGGTGTTGCGAAAATCAAACTACGAACCGCTGAACCAGTTGTAGCCCTGGTCTTCCCAATAGCCGCCGGGATAGTCGTTGGTCACGAATATCGCCTGGATATGCTTCGGGTTCTTGAAGCCCAGCTTGGTCGGTATCCGCAGCTTCATCGGAAAACCGAACTTCGCGGGCAGTATCTGATCGGCATAGCGAAACGTCAGCAGCGTCTGCGGGTGCAGCGCCGTAGCCATGTCGATGCTCGTGTAGTAGTCGTCGGCGCACTTGAAGCCTACATATTTCGCCGTGGTATCGGCGCCGATCCGTTCGAGAAACAGCCGGAACGGCGTGCCGCTCCATTTGCCGATCGCGCTCCAGCCCTCGACGCAAATATGCCGCGTGATCTGCGAGGCCTGCGGCAGCGCGTAAAGTTCTGGCAGCCGCCACGGCTTGCGGTCGCGGATCAGGCCGGCGAGTTCGAGACGATAGTCGGTGGCATCGATCCGCGGCACCTCGTCCTCGCCGTAGTAGGCATTGAACGGAAACGGCTTGGTGATGGCCGATTCCGGATACTCGGGCGCCAGCTTGTTCGGATCGAACAGCCAGCCCTGGACACGGTCGTTCCAGCGCGACATGGTGTTGAGCGTCTTCGCCACGCTTTCCTCGTCGGTAATGCGGCAGCCGGTGAGCAGCAACAGTGCGCCTAGCGACATGCCCTGGCGCAGGAAGAGGCGCCGTTCGATCTTCTCGATTTCGCCACCACGATACTTGGCCAGGCTCTGGCTCATGTCCGAACGGTTCTTCATGTCTCGCTCCTGGTCCTGCCGGTGATCATCGTCGGTAGCGTCTTCGGCACCAGCGCCACCATGAGGACATGGACAGCGACGATGAAGACGATCAGCGCCATGGCGAAGAAGTGCACCACCCGCGCACCCTCGTAGCCGCCCATCAGCGCGGCGAGTTCCTGGAACTGCACCGGCTTCCACACGGCCAGGCCCGACAGCACCTGGACGACGAGGGCGACAATCAGCGTCGCGTAGGCCGCGCGCTGTGCCGCGTTGTAGACGGACAAGTCCTTGTGGGCGAGCCGGCCTTTCAGCGCCGCGCCCAGATCGGCGACAACCGCCGCCGGCTTGATCGGCCATAGCTTGCGGCGGAAGTGGCCGGAGACAAAGCCATAGACGAGATAGACCAGCCCGTTGGCGGCGAGCAGCCACATCGCGGCGAAGTGCCATTGCAATGCGCCGGCCAGCCAGCCGCCGAGCGTGATGTCGTCGTAGAAACCGAAATCGTAGATCGGCGACGCGTTGTAGATCCGCCAGCCGCTCGTCACCATGATCAGCACGGCGAGCGCGTTGATCCAGTGCGTCACCCGGACCACGAGCGGATGAATGCGCACCCAGCGGCTCATGGGCACACCTGCCGGGAAATCGCCTGCAGCACTTCTCCGCTGCGGGTGTTTTCGACGAAGGCGGCAAGTCCGAAATCGGCGACCGGCCTGCCGTCCGGCAACTCGACCGTCACCGTCTCTTCGAGATGGCCCGATGCCGGCACTGCCTTGGGCGTCAGCCAGCGACGAACGACGAAGTCGTGATGCAGCGTCGCGCCGCGATTCTCACCGGCTCTTATCTGGCTGGTCAGGCCGTTTTCGTAGAGCGCCACCACGAGGCGTGTCGGCACGCCGGCGCTTGCCTTGCGCAGATCGGCGGTAACGCTGGCTTGCAGCTTTCCGTCACGCACCGGTTGCAGCACCACGCCCAGCTCGGCCCTCGGCTTGCGGTTGTAGATGGCGTCGGTGTGGGTGGCGAACTCCGCTGCCGAATCCGGAATCCGGTACGGCCGCCCCTGCACGAACACCTGCGGCGTATAGACGACATGCTCGCCCGCCTGCTGAACCAGATCGTGTTGCCGCCGCACAAAATCCGGCTGGGCATAGGGATCCTTCCAGCCAAGATAGTCCCAGTAGCCGACATGCAGCGCCAGCGGCACCACCTTGCCAGCTT
>JBNKCS010000128.1:0-3424 GCA_050287865.1 Rhodocyclaceae bacterium
ACAGCCTCGAATTCCTAGAGGACGGCAAACGCATCGACATCCTGCAAATGCCGGGCACCCAGGACCCGGACGAATACATCCGGGAGCACGGCAAGCAGGCATTCGACGACCTCGTCGCCGCCGGCACTACGCCGTTGTCCGAATTCCTGATTCGCGAAGTCCGAAAGCCCGCGGGGGAACTCCTCAACAAGCAGTTCAACCTAGCAACCGCCGAAGGCCGCGCCCAGCTGATCCGTGAGGCCAAACCACTCCTGCAGCGCATTGCCGCGCCGATCCTGCGCACACAGGTTGCCAAGGTTGTCGCCGGTCTCGCCGAACTTTCTCAGGCGGAAGTCGAGGCGCAATGCGGCCTGAAGCCGCTGGCGCGAGGACGACCCGCGGCTCCGCCACAGCGGCGCACGATCCAGATATCGCAACTCAAGACCCTGCTGAAGGCCGTGCTTCACCGCCCGGAGCGCGCGGCGCGTCTGCCGCTGGAGCAGATCGATTCCGAATCCGTCGAAGGCGCCGCCCTGCATGCCATCGCCGACGCCATCGAACACGGCGAATTGGCGGGCGGCAACATGGGGCAGGTCATCGAACACTTCCGCGGCAGCCCCCACGAACCACTGATCGGCAGTTTGGCCGCGAATACGGCCATGGAAGAAATCGATTCCGGCGAGGACGAAGCGGTTTTCGAGGACACGCTGGAGCGCTTACGGAAGGCGGAACTGTCGGCGCAGATCGACGCTCTAAACACGCGGGCGCGAACTCAGGCAGGGGGGTTGCTACCCGATGAACAGGCGGAACTCGTCCGCTTGCTGGCTGCCAAAACCCGGCAGGTGGCCGGGTAAGTCCGTCAGTTTCTGCTATACTGCGCGGTTATCTCACCAACTTGGCGCCAGGTCCAGCTCGGGGCGGCGCCCGGGATATATTTCCGAGGAAAATCAACGTCATGCCCAAGGGAACCGCGAAGTCTGCCAAGCCAGCCACCAAGTCAAGGACCGCCACGAAAGCACCCGTGAAGACGCCTGCCAAGGTTCCGGCGAAGGCTGTGGCCAAGAGCCCGGCCAAGGCCACTGCGAGAAAACCGGCGCCAAAACCGCAGCCGGTGAAGAAGGCGCCCGCGACCAAGAGCAAGGCAGCAAAGCCCGTCGCCAGCAAGACCCGATCGCAACCGAAAACCGCCACCAAGGCGACTACTGCGGTCAAGGCAACTCCGGTCAAGGCGGCCCCAGTCAAGACAACGGCTTCACGCAAGACAATCGCCGCCGAAAAGGTGGCCGCGGCAACGCCCGCGATTCCGCCACTGGCAGCAGCGCCGGCCGAACCGGACAATACACCGGAACGCGGCAGGAAGAAGACGGGCAAGGGCCGGCGACGGGTAGCTGCAGACGTGGCTCCTGCGCGTCCGCCCATCGATCTTGAAACCAAGCGCCTGCGTCTCAAGACGCTGATCGCACTCGGCAAGGAACGCGGCTTCCTTACCTACGCAGAAATCAACGATCATCTGCCTGACGATGTCGTCGACGCCGAACAGATCGAGTCGATCATTTCGACTTTCAACGACATGGGCATCCAGGTTTTCGATCAGGCGCCCGCGGCCGAGGACATGCTGCTGAACGAGTCCTCGCCCCGCCAGGTTGACGAACAGGAAGTCGAGGAGGAGGCGGAGCAGGCGCTGTCGACGGTCGACTCCGAGTTTGGCCGCACCACCGATCCCGTGCGCATGTACATGCGCGAAATGGGCTCGGTCGAGCTGCTGACCCGCGAAGGCGAAATCGAGATCGCCAAGCGCATCGAGGACGGCCTGAAGCACATGGTCATGGCAATCTCCGCCTGCCCGACGACCATCGCCGAAATGCTGGAGATCGCCGGCAAGGTCGCACGCGACGAGATGCGCGTCGACGAACTGGTCGACGGCCTGATCGATCCCAATGCGGAAGGGGACGACATCGAGGCGCTTGCCGAAGATGAGGAAGCGGCCATCGAGGCCGATGAAGCAGAGGATGAGGACGACGATGGCGGCGCGGTGTCGGCATCGTTGTTGCGGTTGAAGCAGGAGGCGCTGGAGCGCTTCTCCGTCCTTCATCATCTGTTTGGCAAGTCGATGGCGGTCCTGGCCAAGAAGGGCTCGCAGGACAAGGGCTACCTTCGCATCCAGAAGCAGATTTCCGGCGAATTGATGAACATCCGTTTCACGGCGCGGTCCATCGAACGCCTGTGCGACTCGGTGCGCGGAATGGTCGAAGCGGCGCGCAATCACGAGCGCAAAATCCAGCATCTGTGCGTTGAAAAAGCGCACATGCCGCGTCAGCATTTCATCAAGGTGTTCCCGGGCAACGAAACCAACCTCGAATGGCTGAAGCACGAAGTTCAGTCGAACAAGCCCTATTCGGCGCTGCTGATGCGCGCCGCGCCGGCGATTCTCGAAGAACAGCAGAAGCTGATCGACCTGCAGGACCGCATCGGCATCCCACTGCGCGAGCTCAAGGACATCAACAAGCAGATGTCCACCGGCGAAGCCAAGGCCCGGCGCGCCAAGCGGGAGATGACCGAAGCGAACCTGCGCCTGGTCATTTCCATCGCCAAGAAGTACACCAACCGCGGCCTGCAGTTCCTCGATCTGATTCAGGAAGGCAACATCGGCCTGATGAAGGCGGTGGACAAATTCGAATACCGCCGCGGCTACAAGTTCTCGACCTATGCGACTTGGTGGATTCGCCAGGCCATCACCCGTTCGATCGCCGACCAGGCGCGCACCATCCGCATTCCGGTGCACATGATCGAGACCATCAACAAGATGAACCGCATCAGCCGCCAGATCCTTCAGGAAACGGGTGCCGAACCCGATCCGGCGACCCTGGCGCTCAAGATGGAAATGCCCGAGGAGAAGATCCGCAAGATCCTCAAGATTTCCAAGGAGCCGATTTCCATGGAGACGCCGATCGGCGACGACGACGACTCCCATCTGGGCGACTTCATCGAGGATCAATCGACACTGCTGCCGATGGAGGCCGCGTTGCACGGCAGCATGCGCGAGATCGTCAAGGACGTGCTGGACTCGCTGACGCCGCGCGAGGCGAAAGTACTGCGCATGCGTTTCGGCATCGAAATGAACACCGACCACACGCTGGAAGAAGTCGGCAAGCAATTCGACGTCACCCGCGAACGCATCCGCCAGATCGAGGCCAAGGCGCTGCGCAAGCTGCGCCACCCGAGCCGCTCCGAGAAATTGCGTAGCTTCCTCGACGGCGCGGAGTAGATTCAGCGAAAAGTCAGCCGTGGCGGTACGCCGAGTCACGCTCGGCGGGCGCGATCACCACGAGTTGCCGAGTACGCGAAGACGAGCCGTAGAAAGTGCGAGTAGCACGACTTGGAGGTAGCTACACAGAGTAAGAATCGTGCGCAGCGCGAAGACGAGCTGAAGACAGTGCGAACAGCA
>JBNKCS010000129.1:0-3364 GCA_050287865.1 Rhodocyclaceae bacterium
CAAGGACAAGACGGTCACCCACGCCCGCCACCAGGGACGCGCGGTGGACCTGAGCTACTTCGGCCTGCACGCCTATCTGCCGATGAAACTGCGCAACCTGTCGGATATCCGCATAACCCTCTCGACCTCGCTGATGAGCCGGACCAGCCGTTACATCTACGCCAAGGTGCTGGACGCCAGGCAGGAGCGGGACGGCTGGCTCTGCCGCATGGAGTTCACCCGCATCGACGACGAAGGGCAGGCCGCGATCAAGAGCTATATCGACCAGGCGGTGGCTTTACGCTGAGGTGAGCGGATGCGCTGGATTCCCTCGGCCCAGCCCCGCTCCCCTCGGAGTGCGGTTACTTCAGGCGGATCTCCTGCAGCGCTTCATTCATCTTGAACAGCACGATCAGCAGTTCGCACCAGATTCGTGCGCCGACGGCGCCGGCGACCATCAGAAACAACCCCTTGAAAAAGCTGCCGAAGCCGAAACCACCGTATCCGCTGAACATGGATCCGAAACCGCCGACGACCGCGGCGAGGAGCAGCAGCCAGTAGACGATGCTGATGATTTTCGGGGTGAGCATACTGTCGAAAAAGAGTGCGGCTTTCATTTCGGTGTCTTCCTTGTAGTCGTGTGTGATGAGGGAACGATCGTACCCATCGATACGGAGGAGGGCGCCCGGTCCCGGATGAAATGCCAATGGGATCGGTGCGAATCGGATTCCCGGCTGGTGCATATTAACCCTGTGATTCTTACGGAATCTATTAGACTCCCTCTAAACAGGACCTGGTAAGTCGATTTCACAGCCGCGTCCTGATAGTGCGGGAGATGCTGCGGATGGCTAAACCCTGCCCCGATGGCTGAGACAGCGGAGGTGGGAATAGGCCCCCGGCGCCCGGGTGGCACAGGTTCAGGGTGAGAATCGGCGCCCGATACGCCCGAGCAACGTCAATCCCCATTAAAGATTGTGTTGCATTCCCAAAGGATTGTGATTGCCGTTTCCTGGCATGGAATTTCACATAAAGCTAATATAAGCAGATTCGAACACGTTTGATCAAACGACCACTAAATTCAAGGCTATAACTCATGCAGGACCCCATCTCGCACTCTGATCGCGATCAGGGACGCGTCGAAGTCAAAGAGACCACCTGTTACATGTGCGCCTGCCGTTGCGGCATCCGCGTGACCCTGCGCGACGGCGAGGTGCGCTACATCGAGGGCAATCCCGACCACCCGCTGAACAAGGGGGTGATCTGCGCCAAGGGCTCCTCGGGCATCATGAAGCAGTACTCGCCGGCGCGCTTGACCAAGCCGCTGATGCGCAAGCCGGGGGCGGAGCGGGGCGAGTCGGAGTTCGAGGAGATTTCCTGGGACAAGGCCTTCGAAATCATGCAGGAGCGGCTTGGGCGCATCCGCGCCGAGGACCCGAAGAAGTTTGCGCTGTTCACCGGCCGCGATCAGATGCAGGCCCTGACCGGTATGTTCGCCAAGCAGTTCGGCACCCCCAACTACGCCGCCCACGGCGGCTTCTGCTCGGTCAACATGGCGGCCGGACTGATCTACACCATCGGCGGCTCCTTCTGGGAGTTCGGCGGCCCCGACCTGGAGCGTTCCAAGCTCTTCATCATGCTCGGCACCGCCGAGGACCATCACTCCAACCCGATGAAGGTCGCCATCTCCAAATTCAAGCGCGAAGGCGGCAGGTTTATTTCAATCAATCCCGTACGCACCGGCTATTCGGCCATCGCCGACGAATGGGTGCCGGTCCGTCCGGGTACCGACGGCGCGCTGATGCTGGCACTGATCCACGAGATCATTGCACTCGGCCTGTACGACCGCGATTTCCTGGTGCGCTATACCAATTCCGGCCAGCTCGTGAATCTCGACGCCGAGCATGACGAATTCGGCATGTTCGTACGCACCGAAGTGGCGAAGGAAGAAGGTTGCTACGATCCGCAGAACAAGTTGTGGTGGGATCGCAACACCAACAAGGCGGTGGTTACGCACACGGAAGGCGCAGATCCCTTCCTGCTGGGCGAATTCAAATTACCGGACGGCACGACAGTCAAGCCGGCGTTTCAACTGCTGCAGGAACGCGTCGAGGACTACACGCCGGAATGGGCGGAACAGATCACCGGCATTCCCGCCGGCACCATCAAGCGCCTGGCACACGAAATGGGCATCACCGCGCGCGACCAGAAGATCGAACTGCCTATCGCATGGACCGATAGCTGGGGCAAGGAGCACGACACCGTCACCGGCAACCCGGTTGCGTTCCATGCCATGCGCGGTCTGGCGGCACACTCCAACGGCTTCCATACCATACGTGCGTTGTCCATCCTGATGACATTGCTGGGCACCATAGACCGGCCCGGCGGTTTCCGCCACAAGACACCTTTTCCGCGTCCGATCCCGCCCTGCGCGCGCACGCCGAACGATCCGCGTGCAGTGCAGCCAAATACGCCGCTGGACGGCATGGCGCTGGGCTGGCCCGCTGACCCGGACGACCTGTTCGTCAATGCCGACGGCAGCCCGGTGCGTCTCGACAAGGCGTTCTCCTGGGAATATCCGCTGTCGGTACACGGCATGATGCATAACGCGATCACCAATGCCTGGCGCGGCGATCCCTACAAGATAGATACGCTGATGCTGTTCATGGCCAACATGGCATGGAACTCTTCCATGAATACCGGCGAAGTGCGCAAGATGCTGGTCGACAAGGAAGAGAACGGCGAGTACAAGATTCCGTTCATCGTTGTGTGCGATGCATTCCATTCCGAGACGACTGCGTTCGCCGATCTGATCCTGCCGGATACAACTTACCTCGAGCGCCACGACGTGATGTCCATGCTGGATCGGCCGATCTCCGAATTCGACGGGCCCGTGGATTCGGTACGTATTCCGGTATTACCGCCGACCGGCGACTGCAAACCGTTCCAGGAAGTGCTCATCGAACTTGGTACGCGCCTGAAATTGCCCGCGTTCGTCACACCTTCCGGCGAACGCAAGTTCCGCGACTATCCCGACTTCATCGTCAACTGGGAAACGGCGCCGGGTTCCGGTATCGGTTTTCTGACCGGGTGGCGCGGCAAGGGCGGCGAAAAATCCATCAAAGGCGAACCGAACCCGAACCAGTGGGAAATGTATGCCCAGAACGATTGCGTGCATCATCATGTATTGCCGCGTTCCTACCAGTACATGCGCAACTGGAACAAGGGCTACCTCGAATGGTCGCAGCGCAGCGGCATCACGCGTTATTCCGAACCCATCCTGATCCACCTGTATTCCGAGGTGCTGCAGAAATTCCGCCTCGCGGCCGACGGCAAATGGGGCACGCGCCGCCCGCCCGAGCGCCTGCGCGAGCGCATCAAGACCTAC
>JBNKCS010000130.1:0-3316 GCA_050287865.1 Rhodocyclaceae bacterium
AGTCGGCCGAGCGGCGCATCGCCGTCTATGCGGTGTTCCGCGAAACCGCCGACGGCTTTGCGCTGACGCTCACCGACAGCGACGGCATCGTCGCCAGCGCAACCATCGCCTGCGAAAGTCAGCCGTCGCGACACGCCGATACTGCGGAACAGAGCCTGCGCGACCAGTTCGGCCGGCTCGGCGGCACCGATTTCGAGCTCGCCGGCCTCGCCGTCGTATGGAGCGAACCGCGCTTCGTGCCCAACTCGCTGCTCAACCAGTTGCGGCGCGACGCCGTGGCGGCATTGGTCGAAGCACGCCAGGCAGCGTACCGTCGGCCGCTGCGCAGGCCAGCCATCGAGCCGCCCGCGCCCTACCCCGAAGACACGCTCTCCTTCCTCGGCAACGTCTACAACTCGGCCGCGCGCCGGTTCTATGAGAAACACGGCGTCAAGCTGATTGCCGCCGCCTACGAAGCCCACGAGGAAACCGGCGAGGTGCCGCTGATGATCACCCGCCACTGCATCCGCTATTCCTTCAGCCTCTGCCCGAAACAGGCCAAGGGTGTCACCGGCGTGCAGGGGCAAGTACGGGCCGAGCCGCTGCTGCTGGTGAACGGCAACGAAAAGCTGCGCCTGGAATTCGATTGCGGCGCTTGCGAAATGCATGTGATGGGTAAAATTCGCCCCTCCATCCGCAACAGCCCGCCACCCGGCCGACACTGATGTTTCGCCTGCTGCTGATTCCCGCGCTGCTACTCGCCAGCGCCACCGCGCTTGCCCGTCCGACTGTCGGCCTGGTGCTCGGCGGCGGCGGCGCGCGCGGCGCGGCCCACATCGGCGTGCTTGAAGTGCTGGACGAGCTGCGTGTCCCGGTCGACTGTGTCGCCGGCACCAGCATGGGCGCCCTCGCCGCCGGGGCCTTTGCCGCCGGCGTGACGCCCGCGGCGATGCGCCAGGCGCTCGCCAAAGCGGACTGGGGGGACATGTTCATCGACAGCCCGGACTACTCCGAACTATCGCCCCGCAGCAAAAGCCTTGCGCGGGAGTTCACGCCCGGCCTGGAAGTCGGCGTCGGCGTAGCCGGCATGCGCTACCAGCGCGGCATGGTGGCCGGCCAGAAGATCAAGCTCTTCTTCAACCAGCTGGTGGGTGCCGACATCGGCGAGCGCAGCATCGAGCAACTGCCCCTGCCGCTTTCCATCATCGCCACCGACATCGGCAGCGGCGAGCGGGTGGTATTCCGCGAGGGCAGTCTCACCCAGGCCATGCGCGCCAGCATGTCGGTTCCCGGCGTGATCGCACCGATCGAGTACCGCGGCCGCAAGCTGGTCGACGGCGGCCTGGTCGACAACCTGCCGATCGGGGAGGCGCGAAGCCGCTGCCAGCCCGATGTGATCATCGCCGTCAACGTCGGCTCGCCGCTCCTGAAGGCCGAAGAGATCGATTCGTGGATTTCCATCTCCGCCCAGATGGTCAACATCCTCACCGAGCAGAATGTCACCCGCTCGCTGGCCGGACTGAATCCGCAGGACATTCTCATCAAGCCGGCACTCGACGGCATCACCTCCGGCGATTTCCAGATGAACGCCGAAGCCGCCAACCGCGGCCGCCAGGCCGCCGAGGCCGTGCGCGATGCCTTGCGGCCTCTCGCCGCCAGCGAGGAGGAATACCGCCTCTGGAAGCAGCGCATCGACCTGGCGCGCCAGGCGCCGGTGACGGTCGATGCCATCGAAATCGCCGGCCTCAATAAGGTCTCTCCCGTCGCCCTCGCCCGCCACATCGAGCAGCGCCCCGGCACACCGGTCGACATCGAGACGCTCAACCACGACCTGCTGCGCGCCTACGGCGACGGCTACTACGAGAGCCTCGACTACGAGCTGCTGTCCATCCAGGACCGCCACATCCTGCGCCTTATGCCCGTGGAAAAGCCATGGGGGCCCGACTATGTCCGCATCGGCGGCTACCTTGAAACCTCGCTGCAACGAGGCTCGGACTTCGCCTTGCGCCTCGGCTATCACAGCACCTGGCTCAACCGCCTGGGCGGTGAGATCCTCGCCACCGGCGAAATCGGCTCGTCGAACGGAGTCGCGCTCGACTGGTACCAGCCGCTGGACGACGCGCAACGCTATTTCGTCCAGACCGGTTATTCGCTTGCCTCCCGAAGCCGCGACTACTTCCAGAACGACAGCAAGATCGCCCGCTTCGACTATGCGAACAGTCGTCTGGGCTTGATGGCGGGCGTGAACATCGGCCGCCTGGGCCAGGTTCGCGCCGGCATCGAACGCCAGCGCCACCGCGCCGAGATCGATATCGGCGATCCGCTGCTGCTGCCCAAGCTCGACCTCCATTACATCGGCTGGCGCGCCGACTTCGAATTCGACCATACCGACCGCATGCTCAATCCGACTCGCGGCTGGGCGTGGCGCGGCAGCTACTTCGACAGCGACAAGGGCGGTTACAGCAAGGTGACGACCGAACTCCAGACTTCGGGTTCACTCGGCGACTTCGTGCTCACCGGCCGTTTGCGGTATACCGGCTCGCCCCGGGGCCAACTGCCCTACTACGATGCCGCTTCGCTGGGCGGCTTCCTCAACCTGTCCGGCTTCGGCCAGGGCCAGATCATCGGCGACGACATCCGCTACGGCGGCATCCAGGCGGAAAAAATCATCGGCCGCCTGCCCCTCGGGCTGCGTGGCGACATGCGGCTCGGCTTTGCTCTGGAAACCGGCAGGGCCGATCACCGCTACACCGAGACGGAACGCGCAGGCTGGCTCGACTCCGGCGCGGTCTATATCGGCGGCGAAACACCGATCGGCATGCTCTACATGGGCCTCGGTCGTTCCAGCGCCGGTACAACGAACCTCTACCTGTTCCTCGGCACGCCGTAGTCCGTATTCAGGCGGCGTACCCCATGCGGGGCATTTCATACCGCCACGGCTGACTTTTCCTGGCCTAGCGGCCGCCGTTGCGCTTGCGCTCCAGCTTGTCCTTCAGTTCCGGCATCACCAGCGCCGCCGCCTTCTCGCCTTCGAGAATGGCGCGGTGGCGACCGCTGAGATCGGTTGCCGGAAGGCCGCTGGTGATCGGCCGAATCACGATGTCGGCATCCACCGTTTCATACTGCCCGATGACCTTGCCCATGATGCTGAAGGTCTGCAGCAGCACGTCCAGGGTGCTGTCGGTCGCGCCGTCCTGCGGACGCGAAGAGATATCCACGGCAATCACGAAGTTGGCGCCGAGCTGGCGGGCGAAGCGGACCGGAATCGGGCTGACCAGGCCGCCATCGACATATTCGCGGCCGGAAATGGCGACCGGCTGGAAAATGCCCGGCACCG
>JBNKCS010000131.1:0-3277 GCA_050287865.1 Rhodocyclaceae bacterium
CGGATCAGCTCCTTGAGTGCGGCGCCCGGCAGCGGCCGGCTGAACAGGTAGCCCTGCCCTTCCGAGCAGCCGAGTTCCAGCAGCAGCGCAGCTTGTTCCGGATGCTCGATGCCCTCGGCGATGATGTGCATGCGCAGCGCCCGGCCCAGCGCCACCACAGCCTCGACGATGGCCAGGCCTTCCTGATGCTGCGGCAATTCGACGACGAAGGACTGGTCGATCTTGATGCGGTCGATGGGCAGGTCGCGCAGCACGCTCAGCGACGAGTAGCCGGTGCCGAAGTCGTCGATGCTGATCGAGATCCCCAGCGCATGGAGGGCGTTCAGGATGCCGAGGCTGCGTTCGACGATCTGCAAGGTACTCTCGGTGATTTCCAGTTCCAGCGCGTCGGGCGGGAAGCCCACCTCGTCGAGCACCGAGCGCACGGTGTCCACGAAGTCGTCGCGCATGAACTGGCGCGCCGAGACATTGATCGCGAGCCGCAGTTGCCGGCCGTCGCCGTCGGTGAGGCCGACAATGTCGGAGCAGGCGCGGTGCATCACCCAGCGCCCGAGCCGGTCGATCATGCCGCATTCCTCGGCGACCCGGACGAAGCGGTCGGGCGGCACCGCGGTTTCGGCGTCCTCCGGCCAGCGGGCCAGGGCCTCGACGCCGATGATGCGGCGATCGTCCAGCGCCACCTGCGGCTGGTAGTGGACCCGCATGGTGTCGAGGTCCAGGGCGCGCCGCAAACCCTGCTCCACATGCATGCGCTCATGGGTCGGCACCAGCATGTCGTCGGAATAAAAATGGAAGCGGTTGCGCCCGGCGGTCTTGGCCGCATACATGGCGATGTCGGCGGCGCGCATCAGCGCACTCGGGTCCTCTCCATGTTCCGGGAACACCGCGATGCCTATACTGCCCGACACGCTCACCTCCTCACCGGCCAGCCGGATCGGCTCGCACAGCGCATCGAGGACCTTCTGCGCCAGGTGCGCAGCGAAATCCGGATTGGCGTTGCAAGCGAGGATCACGAACTCGTCGCCGCCGAGGCGGGCCAGGGTGTCGCTTTGGCGCAGGGCCCTCTTCAGTCGTGCGCCGACGATGCGCAGCATTTCGTCGCCCGCCGCATGGCCCATGGTGTCGTTCACTACCTTGAAGCTGTCCAGGTCGAGGAACATCAGCAGGCAGCTCTCCTGCGCTCGCTGGGCCTGCTCGATCGCGTGGGCGAAACGGGCATCGAACAGCAGCCGGTTCGGCAGCCCGGTCAGCGGGTCATGGTGCGCCAGATGGTCGAGCTTTTCCGCCGCCTCGTGGATGGCCGTGACATCGGAGAAAGCGGTCACGTAGTGCGTGACCTGGCCGCGCGCATCGCGTACCACGCTGACGCTCTGCCAGATCGGAAAAGGTTCGCCGCCATGGCGATGGCACAGCGCTTCGCCCTGCCAGTAACCGCCGGGTTCGGCCGCGACCAGGCTGGACAGGTCGCCGGCGCTGCGCCGAATGCGCAGCAGCAGGTCGGGTTCGGCGCCGATCGCCTCGTCCTCGGCGTAGCCCGTAATGCGGGAAAAGGCGTCGTTGATGGCCACGATGCGCCGGGCGGCATCGGTGATAACAATCGCCTCGGCGGTGGTGTCGAATACCACCGCCGCCTGGCGCAGGCGCGCCTCGTCGGCGCGGCGCTGGGTCACGTCCTGGATGATGCCGACGACGCGGTCGTTGCCGCCCTGGCCGCGATACGCCTTGGCGCGAGCCTCCAGTTCGCGCCTGCCGCCGTTCGGATCCCGGGTGCTGAAGCCGAACAGCACCGGATGGCCGCTCTCCTCGGTGGCGGTCAGCGTGTTGCGGATGCGCTCGTGGTCTTCCGGTGCGACGCGGCTCAGGAAGTCGGCCAGCGACTCGTCGACCGGTAGCCGATGGTCCTTGTACAGGCCGACCATGTGGCCATCGGCGCGCATGCGTCCCGAGGCCGGGGTCCACTCGAGCACGCCCAGCGACGCCGCGTCGAGCGCCAGCTTGAGGCGCAATTCGCTCTGTTCGACCGCCTGCTCGACCTCGCGGCGCGCCAGCGCCATCTGGATCATGGCGTGCAGCTCGCGCGCCTCGCAGGGCTTGATCAGGTAGCCGAACGGCCGGCTGGCCAGGGCGCGATGCAGCGTTTCGTCTTCGGCGTAGGCGGTCAGGAAGATCACTGGAATCTTGTGGTCGGCCTGGATCTTCACCGCCGCGTCGATGCCGTCGATGCTGCCTTCGAGGTGGATGTCCATCAGCACCAGATCGGGAATGTGCACCGGCACGCTGGCCAGCGCCTCCTCGCCGCTGGCGACCATGGCGCTGACGTGGTAGCCCATGGACTGCAGTTGACTCTTGAGATCGAAGGCGACGACACGCTCGTCTTCGACCAGCATCAGGTTGGCTGGCAACGGTGCGTTCATGATGGTGACCTCCTGGCTTCCCCGGCCGGAAAGCGCAGCGTGAAGCGGCTGCCCGCGCTGCCGTCCACGGTCAGGGTGCCCTGCAACTGCTCGGCCAGCAACGGCACCAGTCGCAGTCCCAGGGACTTGATCGTATTCGCATCGAAGCCCGGCGGCAGGCCGATACCATCGTCGGCAATGCTCAATTCGACCAGATTGTCCTGGCCGGCTGTCAGCGCAACGGTAATCGTGCCCTGTCGCCCATCGGGGAAAGCGTGCTTGAAAGCGTTGGTTACCAGTTCGTTGACCGTTAATCCGCACGGAATGGCCTTTTCCAGACCGACGTAGTGACGCTCGGGCGGCAGGACCAGATCGAGGCTGATGCCCTTGCCGCGCGCGCGATAAGTACTCAGTAGCAACTGGCTCAGCCGACCGAGGTATTCGCCCAGGTCGACGCGCGAAAAGTCCTTGTGTTCGTAGAGCAACTGGTGGGTGAGGCCCATGGCCTTGACCCGGTTCTGGCATTCGCTGAGCACTTCGCGCAGGCGCGGGTCGCTGCTGCTGTTGGCCTGCAGGCTGAGCAGGCTGGAGATCATCTGCAGGTTGTTCTTGACCCGGTGGTGCAGCTCGTTGAGCAGGACCGTCTTCTCCTCCAGCGCCTTCTCGATGCGCTCCTGGGCACGTTTGCGTTCGGTGATGTCGACGATCGACGCGAGCACCATCAGGCCGTCGTCGGTCTCGATCGGGTTGAGGCCGATTTCGACCGGGAATTCGGTGCCGTCGGCGCGGCGGGCGAACAGGTCGCGGCCGCTGCCCATCGGCCGCGGCGCCGGGTTGGCGAAGAAGCTGTTGCGGAATGCAGCGTGATTGCCGGAGAACTGCTG
>JBNKCS010000132.1:0-3246 GCA_050287865.1 Rhodocyclaceae bacterium
TATCCTGGAACAGCAGCACGCCCATCACTTCGCGACCGTGCTTGGCATCCAGCTCGCGCCGGTCGGCAAGCAGTTTGGACAGGATCGCCGTCGAGGACATCGCCAGGGCGCCGCCAAGGCCGATGCCGACCAGCCAGGGAACCCCCACGGCCGCGACCGCCAACGCCGCGATCGCCAGGGTGGTGAGTACGACCTGCGCCAGCCCGAGGCCGAAGACGATGCGCTTCATCGCGTTGAGGCGCGGCAGCGAAAACTCGAGCCCGATCGAGAACATCAGGAAGACGACGCCGAACTCGGCCAGATGGCTGGCGCGCTCGCGATCGGAAATGAGATCGAACGCATGCGGGCCGACGACGACGCCCACCAGCAGATATCCCAGGATCGGCGGCAGGTTCACTGCCCGGCACGCCGTCACGACCAGGACGGAAGCGCCTAGCAGCAGCAATACCAGTTGCAGGGTGTCCACGACGTCTCCGGTCCGGGGCAGGGGGATTGCTATAATTTCAGCCAATCATAACGACATTCGAGACCATGGCCCACGATTCGAGTTCCGGCGCGCATTTGGAAATGGCCCGCCGGGTTTTGCGCATCGAAGCCGATGCGGTATCGGCGCTGGCCGAGCGGTTGGGACCGGAATTCGGCGCAGCCGTCGAACTCATCCTCGCCTGTCACGGCCGCGTCATCGTCAGCGGCATCGGCAAATCGGGGCATGTCGCACGCAAGATCGCCGCGACCATGGCCAGCACCGGCACGCCAGCTTTCTTCGTGCATGCCGCCGAAGCGGTGCACGGCGATCTGGGCATGATCACTCGGGACGACGTCTTGATCGCTCTTTCGAATTCCGGCGAGAACGACGAACTGCTGACCATCGTGCCGCTGGTGAAACGTCAGGGCGGCCGATTGATCGCCATCACCGGCAATGCCGCATCGCCGCTCGCGCTGGACGCCGATGTTCATCTCGACGCTCGCGTTGACGAAGAAGCCTGTCCTTTGAATCTGGCGCCGACCGCCAGCACCACGGCGGCCCTTGCGCTTGGCGACGCGCTGGCGGTTGCCCTTCTCGCTGCGCGCGGCTTCGGCGCGGAGGACTTCGCCCGTTCGCATCCCGGCGGCGCGCTGGGCCGCAAGTTGCTGACGCACGTCCGCGACGTGATGCGGCCCGCGGCCGAAGTACCGATGGTCGACGAAAACGCCGCGGTGCCCGTTGCGCTGCTCGCCATGACGCGTGGCGGCATGGGCATGGTGGCGGTAGGCGAAGCGGATGGCAGGCTTTCCGGCATTTTCACGGACGGCGACCTGCGCCGCGCCATGGAAAAGCTGGGCGACCTGCGGGCTGTTCCCGTCGGAACGCTCGCCACGCGCACGCCGCGCACGATCGAACCGGAGCGCCTTGCCATCGAGGCGGTAGAGATGATGGAGCGGCACAAGGTCAACCTGCTGCTGGTCATCGGCACCGATGGGCGGCTGGCAGGTGCGCTCAACATGCACGACCTCTTTCGGGCCAAGGTGGTATGAGTCCGGCACGAGGAAAGGCGCAGCGCGTCCGCCTGATGGCCTTCGATATCGACGGCGTGATGACCGACGGCCGTCTGTATTTCAGTCCGAATGGCGACGAAATGAAATCGTTCTTCAGCCGCGACGGCCTGGGGCTAAAGATGCTCGCCAGTTCCGGCGTCAAGCTCGCCATCATCACCGGCCGCGATTCACCCATTGTTACGCGCCGCGCAGAGAACCTCGGCATCGACCTCGTTTTTCAGGGCATCGGCGACAAGCGCGCCGCGATGGCGAAGCTGCTGGAAAGCGAAGGGTTGGAATTCGCGCAGGCAGGCTATATGGGGGACGATGTCGTCGATCTTGGCGTCATGAGCGCCTGTGGCTTCGCCGCCACGGTTCCTGACTGTCACGGCGCGGTACGCAAGATCGCCGACTACGTGGCGCTTGCTCCCGCCGGCGCAGGTGCCGTCCGCGAAGTCTGCGAGTTCCTGCTGCAGGCGCAAGGCAATTGGGACAAGGCGTTGGCGGTCTACGGCTCGTGAGATTACCCGGGACATCCACCCTGTTTCCGCTGGCCGTGCTGGCGATGCTGGCGGCTTTCACCTTCTGGCTCGAAAGGGCGAGCCGGGGCGAAGGGGGAGGACCCAATCCCAATTTGCGTCACGATCCAGACTATCAGGTGGAGGGCTTGGCCCTGCGCCGCTTCAACCTCGACGGCTCGACCCAATACACGCTCGAAGCGAAACGCATGGATCACTTTCCCGACGACGACACCACCGAAATCCGCGAACCGCACGTCGTCTATTTTCGCGGCGGCCAGACGACCACCATGACAGCTCGCCTTGGCACGCTCGACAAGACTGGCGACCACGTGCGCATGCAAGACGAAGTCCGGATCGTTCGATCCGAGCCCGATGGAAATAGCGTGGTCATGGAAACCAATGTTCTGGACGTGAACCCCGATGCCGAGTTGGCCAGCACGAACACGCCAGTCACGCTCACGCAGGGACGATCCGAAATTCGTGGCGGAGGCGGTCTGAAGATGGACAACAAGGCCCGGACGCTGGTTCTGAACGGGCCGGTCTCCGGCACCATTTACCGGGAACAGGCGAAATGAACGCTTGCGGAAATGTCGCGTCGAAGTTGCTGGTGCTGCTGCTCATCCTGACGGCTCCGCTGGCGCGGGCCGAACTCACCGACCGGGATCAGCCTGTCCAAATCGAGGCCAATCGCATCACCGTGGATGAGGCCACCAAAACGCAGGTCTTCGAGGGTGCAGTTCAACTGACTCAGGGAACGATGGTGATCCGGGCCGAAAAGCTGGTCGTCAGCCAGGATGCGAACGGTTACCAGAAGGGGATCGCCTACGGCGGCAACGGTCACCTGGCGAGTTTCAGGCAGAAACGCGAAGGGCGCGACGAATATGTCGAGGGCGAAGCTGAGCGCATCGAGCATGACGCCAAAACCGAAAAAACCGAACTGTTCAACAAGGCCCGCATCAAAAGCGGTCTCGACGAGGTCCTTGGTGAATACATCCTGTTCGACGGGCTCCGCGAAAATTACGTCGTGTCCGGGACATCCCCCGACGCAGCAACGGAACCAGCCCGAACCCCGGGGCGCGTCCGCGCTGTCATCCAGCCCAAGAAGCGCGACACCAACTAGGCGCAAAACCCACCGCGTCAGCCTGGCGCGTCGCAGCAACCACCAATGCCCACAAGGTATTGCTATTTTCTATGCTATTGTTTATCAACA
>JBNKCS010000133.1:0-3245 GCA_050287865.1 Rhodocyclaceae bacterium
GGCTCCGGCTGCGCCGGCACCGGCATCAGTGGCAGTGCCCTTAGCAGCGCCCGCATCGGCGAAGATCAGGGGTTCATCGGACTGGGCCGGTCCGGCGAACGGGGAACTGTCGATGTCGTTGCCGGCGACGACACTTGCGTCGTCGGACTGCGAAGCCGCAACGGATTGATCGTCTTCGTCGTCCTTCTTGTGCTTGACGGCGTGCTTCTTCGGGACGAGGAGTTCGTGCTCGGCGGCACTCGGCGGCAACGCGCCGGCCATTGCGGCTTGTGCAGCAGCGACTGGGTCGCCAGTGATCGCTTGCGCGGCTTCGTCGTTACGGACATCGGTTTTGTTCATCGTCTGCGGCTCCTAATGCTGAGGCGGTTATGCCTGGATCGTGTCTCGGGATGTAGTTTTTTCGCTGCTGATGTTAACCATGACGCTAAAACGATTATCCCATGTCGCCGGGAAATGACAGTGGTACGAACGGACTAGTGTTGGACCATGCGGACCATGACAATTCCGTACGGCCGGCGCGTGGCAAATTTGCGGAAAGTCACCTGCGCGCGAGCCAGACGCAAGGGTTGCTGCGGTCCGGCGCCGGACAGGCTATATCCATAGTAAGACGGGATGATGACAGGGCGTGAACTTATCGCTCGCCAAGCGATTCGGACAGGGTCTTGGTGATGGGCTTGGTCAGATAGGCGAGGACGGTCTGGCTGCCGGTCTTGATTTCGACGGTGGCGGTCATGCCGGGCTGGATTTCGACCGGCTTGCCCGGATGTTCGCGGTTGCGTTCGGCGAGCGCTTCTTCGTCGATGTGGATGCGCGCCCGGTAATAGACGTTCTCGCCGTTTTGGGTTTTTTCGGTGAGGGCGTCGGGGCTGATATAGACGACCTTGCCGTGCAGGGTGCCGTAGATGCTGTAGTCGAAGGCGTCGAGCTTGATGGCGGCGGGCAGGCCGTCGCGCACGAAGCCGATGTCGGCCGGCCTGAGCTTGGCTTCGACGACGAGAGCGCTGTCGGTGGGCAGGAGTTCCATGACGACGTCACCGGGGACGAACCTTGGCGCCGGGGGTGGTCATCTGGATATTCTTGACGAGGCCGTCGGCCGGCGCGGTGATTTCGGTGCGCTCGTAGACGGCCGTCCGCTCGGCGAGCACCTGCTCCTGCGTGGAGAGGTCTTCCTCGGCCTTGGTCATTTCGGCCTGGGCGTCCTGGAAGTACTTGTTGCGACGGTTGGTGATCTGGCCGGTGAGTTCGGCCTCCTGTTTCTGGAGGCGGATGATCTCGGCCTTGCCGATGTCGCCGGTGGCGAGCAGGGGCTGGCTGAGGTCGAGTTCTTCGCGCACGAGGCGCAGGCTTTTTTCGAGCGCGCTGATTTCGGCCCTGAGGGCATTCTGCCGCCGCTGGAACAGTTCCGTCTGGTTCTGGACGAAGGCCGGATGGGCGAGAACGTCGGCGGGGAACTTGAGCGGCCGGTTGAAGACTTCTGCCTGCAGGCGGACAAGCGCGGCCTTGAGGGCAGCGACTTTGCCCAGGCTGTCGTGATAGGCGGCTTCGGCCTGGCTGCGATCGAGGCGGGCCAGCACCTGGCCTTTCTTGACCTGCTCGCCTTCCCGCACCAGTAGGGCCTCGATGACGCCGTCGTTGGCGGACTGGATGACCTGGGTGCGCGCGCTGGCGATGACCTGCCCTTGGGCGCGGGCGATCTGGTCGATTTCGGAAAAGGCGGCCCAGAAGCCGAGCAGGACGACAATGGCGAAGGCGAGGAGCAGCAGCCACTGGCTGGACTGCAGGGCGGGACGACGGCTCACGAATTGCCCTCCGCGGCGGCGGGTGCGCCGGCATCGGGCTTGACCGCGCGCAAGCCTTGCGCTTTCTGGATGCTCTGGGCCTGCTGGCGCAGTTTTTCGAGGACGGCATCGCGCGGGCCGTCCATGAAAACGCGTCCCGGCATCAGGATGATCAGCCGGTCGGCCAGGCCGATGAGCGAGGGCTTGTGGGTGACGATGACGACGGTCTGTGCCGCCGAGACGGCCTGGCGCAGGGCCTGCAGGCTCCGGACCTCGGTCTGCTCGTCCATGGCGGCGGTCGGTTCGTCCAGCAGCCAGATGTCCGGCTTGGCCAGCAGCATGCGGGTGAGGGCGACGAGCTGCTTCTGGCCGCCGGAGACGCCGGTGCCGCCTTCGGCGATGTCGAGGTCCAGCCCTTTCGGATGCGAGGCGACGAGGGCGCCGAGGCCGGTGGCTTCGCAGGCGCGCAGCAGTTCCGTTTCGTCGACGCCGGTCAGGCCGGCCGTCAGGTTGTCGCGCAGGCTGCCGGCGAGCAGCTTGATGTCCTGGGGACAGTAGCCGATATGTTCGCTGAGGTGGGCGCGGGCGATCTGCTGGATGTCGAGGCCGTCGAGCAGCACCCGGCCCTCGTTCGGCATGTAGAGGCCGGCCAGCAGCTTGAGCAGGGTGCTCTTGCCGGCGCCGACTGCGCCGAGGATGGCGACCTTTTCGCCGGCGCGGATGTGCAGGCGTTCGATGCTCAGTGTTTCGGGACGGCCGGGATAGGCGAAGCGGAGGTCGGCGACCTGGTATTCGCCGCGCACCTGCTCGGGCGTCAGCGGCCGCACCACCTCATGGTTGTCGCATTGCAGGGCGAAGACTTTTTCCAGGCTGTCGAGGGCGGCGCGGGCGTGCGCCCACTGGACGATGAGGCCGGGCAGGGCGCCGACGGGACCGAGCACGCGGCTGGAGAGGATGGAGCAGGCGATCAGGCCGCCCATGGTCAGGTTGGTGGTGGTGGCGGCGATCCAGGCCCCGGTGCAGACCAGCAGGATGTAGCTGGACTGCTGCATGAAGGCGGCGACGAAGCTGGCCTGTTCGCTGTAGCGGCGGATCTTGACGTCGTCTTCGACGGACTGGCGGTTGAGGGAATCCCAGCGCGTCAGTTGTTGCCAGCCGGCACCGGCGGCCTTGACGGCCTCGGCGCTTTCGACAGTCTCGACCAGCAGGCCGAGCTTGCGGTTGGTGGCGACATTGCGGGTTTCGGCGTGCCGGGCGATGCGGTTGCGGTAGAACAGGCCGACAGTGAGAGCGAGGACGAAGAAGACCGCCGGCACGGCGGCGACGGGCGCACCGCCGAGCAGCCAGATGACGCCGACGAAGAGCAGCGCGAACGGAGCGTCCACGGCGACGTAGAGCGTGGCGGAGGAGGCGAAGGCGCGGATGGTTTCGTAACTGCGCAACTGGGAGGACAGGGTGCCGACGCTG
>JBNKCS010000134.1:0-3237 GCA_050287865.1 Rhodocyclaceae bacterium
CGATGGGGGCGAGCGCGGTGCTGCTGTTCGCCGCGCCGCACGCGCCGCTGTCGCAGCCCTGGAACCTGGTCGCCGGGCACCTGCTGTCTGCCGCTATCGGTGTCGCCTGCTGGCGCTGGATTCCGGTTGTCTGTGGGGCGGTTGTTTGACTGCGGTGCGTCTGGAGGACCGGCGGGTGTTTCAGCTGCCGTGCTCCCGGCAAGTGGAGCCGGAGGGCTGGGAGTAGCCGGAAAAGTCAGCTGTGGCGGCACGCCACCGGAAAGGGGAAAGCGATGCGAATCGGGATGATGGCGGTGTTGGGGATACTCGCGGCGATGGCTGGAATAGCGCACGGGGAGCTGGATTACGGGAAGCCGTGGTCTGCCCCCAATTATTCACTGCCAGCCCAGGAACCGCCGATGATGGTGGCGGAGGCGACGAAAACGCAAGACACAGCGCAGAGCTATGACCGAGTCATTGGAGTCTGTCATTTGAGCGAGAGCCCATTTGTTCCGCAATCAGCAGTGAATGTTCTAAGCCCATCAATGGAGGTTGCGGCTTATTACAGAAAACAAGAACATCTTACGATTGGAAATCAGCCCAGCGTCAGTGTGTTGCAAACGCCTGTACACGGTTCACTGGTCGATGAGGGAGGGGGGTATTACGCCTATTACCCCGAAAAAGGCTATCTCGGCAATGACCGAGCTACCCTGTTGGTCGAAGTAGGTGGCAGGAGGGTCAGGATGGAGTATTTCTTCAGGGTGATGCAGTCCATACCCCAGCAATATGATGAAACCATGCCTACCCCCTACGAAGAAAGCAATTGCCCAGAGAAAACGCGTGTCTGGAAAATCTCATCCGCGACCGATGTGCAAGTAAATCGGGGACAGACCACGGTTTCTCCGCTGAGAGTGGCGTTCAGCTACGGCTGACCAGCCCGAAGGGCGCAGGACGCCACGAAGTGGCGGTCCCGAGCAACCCGAGGGATGGGGCGAAGCCCCACACTTTTCTAGCCGTCGCTTTTCTCCGTCGTGGTGGCGAGTGCGTGGCTGATGATCTGGTGGCAGTGGTGTGCCAGATGACGGCGGTCGGCGCCGGTGGACTTGACTGCCGGTAGAAAAGTGATGTGCGCCGTCAGTCCCGACGCGGTGACGATGCTGCGCACGCATTCCCAGAGACTGGTGTCGCCGACGTAGGCGGCGGCGGTGGTCGGTTGGCCGTCCGGGCCGACGTAGCGGATCAGAGTCGGCGCAATCGTGACGTCGGCGTCGATGGCCGACTGGAACAGGGCGGCATGGAAGGGCATCACGTGGTCGCCGAAGCCCGTCGTTCCCTCCGGGAAAACGCCGACCAGTCGGCCGGCCCTGAGCTCGGCGATCAGATGTTCCTTGGCGCGTTGCGCGGCGGCGCGCGAACCGCGTTCGAGGAAAAGAGTGCCGACCCGCCTGGCCAGCCAGCCGATGACCGGCCAGCGCAGCACTTCGTCCTTGGACAGGAAAGTCGTCGGCGCCAGCGCATTGATCGCGAAGATGTCGAGCCAGGAAATGTGGTTCGCGACCAGCAACCCCTGTGTCGGCGGCGTTCCGCTCGCGACGATGGCGACACCCATTTCCTCGAGCAGTTGCCGCGACCAGCGCGCCTTGAGGTACAGACGCGCGCTCTCCGGCAGCCACGGAAAAACTGTCGCGGCGGTGGCAACGCCCCATAACAGGTGCAAAGCCACCCGCGCGACGCGAAAGGCGGCGCGAATCTCGATCGCCAGCGTGTTCAGTTTGCGCTCCTAAAGCGTTTCGCCGAAGGCCTTGAGGAAGCGCGCCGCGATGTCGTCGCGTGCCGGCTTGTGGTTCTGGCCGCCGCGATGGGAAATCTTGATCGATCCCATCAACGAGGCAAGCCGGCCGGTTTTCTGCCAGTCCCAGTCCTGGGCGATGCCGTAGAGCAGCCCGGCGCGATAGGCGTCGCCGCAACCGGTGGGGTCCACCACGGCGCTGGGTGGAACGCTCGGGATGACGATGCGCTGGCCATCGGCATAGATTTCCGAGCCGTTGGCGCCCAGCGTGACGATCAGCGCTTTCACTTCGCGTGCAAGATCTTCGAGGCTGCGGCCGGTGCGCTCGGAAAGCAGCCTGGCCTCGTAGTCGTTGACGGTGCACCAGTCGGCCAGGCGGAGGAAATCGAGCAGTTCGTCGCCATTGAACATCGGCAGCCCCTGGCCCGGATCGAAAACGAAGGGAATTCCGGCTTCATGGAATTGACGCGCGTGCGTCGTCATGCCTTCGCGGCCGTCGGGCGAAACGATGCCGAGCTGCACGCCGTCGGCGTCGCCGATCTTGTTGGCATGCGAGTGATTCATCGCGCCCGGATGGAAGGCGGTGATCTGGTTGTCGTCGAGGTCGGTGGTGATGAATGCCTGCGCCGTGTAGGTGTCGGAAACGTGGCGGACGTGACTGGTGTCGAGTTTGAGGTGCGACAGTCGCTGCATGTACAGGTTGCTGTCATCGCCGACGGTAGCCATGATCAGCGGATCGCCGCCCAGCAGTTTCAGGTTGTAGCCGATATTGCCCGCGCAGCCGCCGTACTCGCGACGCATGTCCGGCACGAGGAAGGCGACGTTGAGGATGTGAATCTGTTCGGGCAGGATGTGGTTCTTGAATTGGTCGTGAAACACCATGATGGTGTCGTAGGCGAGCGAGCCGCAGATCAGGGTTTTCATTGTGTGCTGGGTCAGGGATAAAAAACGTAGAGCCGGTAGCCGACGGCCGGAACATCGGTAACCGCCAGTTCAAGTTCGATGGGGCGGTCACTGCGCTCCGGGAAGCCGGCGGTTGCCGCTTCCGGCGACAGGTATTCGTCGGGCGCCAGGGCGCGGCGCAGCAGGGCATGCTCCCGCGCATCGGTGAGGGTGATTTCGAGGTGCGGCCAGGCTTGGGCGAAGGCCGCGCGGTTGCGCAGCGTGGTCGTCAGGTGCAGCGTGCCGGATTTCTTCTCGTCGGGCGAAAGGCTGGACGCCTCGATGCTGATGAGATTGATCTTGTGCGGCAACTCGATTCGGCAATCGAGCAGTTCGCAGGCGGCGACGAACGCGGGGCGCATTTCGGGTGCCGCGGCGATCAGTTCGGTGCGGAAATAGAGGAGCAACTGCGCCGCGAGCAGGATGATCGCCAGCAGGCTTCCCAGTACCCATGGCCAGCTCCGCTTTTGACTCGGAAGTTCCTCGTGCAATGCCAGGATGGTCGGCGGATCCGGTTCCGGTTCCAA
>JBNKCS010000135.1:0-3223 GCA_050287865.1 Rhodocyclaceae bacterium
CCGGGAGGATGTCGATGAATTCGTCGAAACGGCCGTCGAGGAAGCTCCAGCCCCGCTGCAGGTGCATGATCAGGCTCTGCGCCTTGTACTGCGTCGCGACGCCGATGCGGCGGATGCCCGAGTTCACGCAGTTAGAGAGCGTGAAGTCGATGATGCGGAACTTGCCGCCGAAGGGTACGGCCGGCTTGGAGCGCCAGTCGGTGAGCTGCATCAGGCGACTGCCCCGACCGCCTGCGAGAATCATGGCGAAGGTGTCACGCGTCAGTTGGCTGACGAAGCGACCGTGGCTTTCCTGCACTTCGTTCGATGTCTGTTCCTGCTGCATGTGGGGTATCCTCCTCACCAAACTCTAATTATGGCTAATGACCGCAATAATGCCCGACAAAACATTCAATGCGCTTATTGATGGGCGCGAGCACGACCCGTTTCGCATCCTTGGACCCCATCGCGACGGCGAAGCCTGGCGCCTGAGCGTTTACCGCCCTCATGCCAGTGCGGTCTTGGTTGAAACCGCCGAAGGCTGGCAGCCCCTTTCGCGCAAGGGACGTACAGACGTGTTTCAGTTGCGGCTTGAGGCGCCGTTGCCGGCCGCCTACCGCCTCAAAGTCGTCGAGGAGGGCGTGGAGAGGGTGTTCCGCGACCCTTATGCCTTCCCCCCTGGTGACGCCAGCCATGACCTTTACCTTTTCAACCAGGGCGCCAACTCGCAGGCCTACAACCTGCTCGGTTCGCAGATGCAGACGCGCGAAGGCGTTGCGGGTTATCGCTTTCGCGTCTGGGCGCCCAGTGCGGAACGCGTTTCGGTGGTCGGCGACTTCAACCGCTGGGATGGCCGCACGCATCCGATGTGCTCCCTCGGTGCTTCGGGCGTGTGGGAGTTGTTCATCCCCGATTTGCCGGCGGACAGCCTCTACAAGTTCGAGATTCGCAACCGCCACACCAAGGCGGTGATCGTCAAGGCCGACCCGTACGGGCGCGCCTTCGAGAAGCGGCCGGCGACGGCGGCGCTGACGCCGTCCGTATCGAATCACGCCTGGGCCGACGCCGACTGGCTGGAACGCCGCGGCAAGTGCGACTGGCTGCATGCGCCGATGTCGGTTTACGAAATGCACGTCGGTTCGTGGATGCGCCATCCCGACAACCGTTTCTACACCTATCGCGAACTGGCGGAGCGTCTGCCCGCTTACCTTGTCGACATGGGGTACACCCACGTCGAATTCCTGCCGCTGATGGAGCATCCTCTCGACGAATCGTGGGGCTACCAATGCACCGGCTTCTTTGCTCCGACCTCGCGTTTCGGCAGCCCCGACGACCTCAAGGCGCTGATCGACGCGCTGCACGGCGTCAATATCGGCGTCCTGCTCGACTGGGTTCCCGGCCACTTTCCTGCGGACGCCTGGGCACTCGCCCATTTCGATGGCAGTGCCCTTTACGAGCACGAAGATCCGCGACTCGGCAAGCATCAGGACTGGGGCACGCACATCTTCAACTACGGTCGCAACGAGGTGCGCTCCTTCCTGCTTTCGTCGGCGCACTGGTGGCTCAGTGAATTCCACATCGACGGTCTGCGCGTCGATGCGGTCGCGTCGATGCTCTATCTCGACTATTCGCGCAAGGCCGGCGAGTGGCTGCCCAACAAGTTCGGCGGCCGCGAGAACCTGGACGCCATCGAGTTCCTGCGCACGCTGAACGAAATGGTGCACGGGGATTTTCCCGGCGCACTGACTATGGCGGAGGAATCTACCGCCTGGCCGATGGTCTCGCGTCCGGTCTATCTCGGCGGCCTCGGCTTTTCCATGAAGTGGAACATGGGCTGGATGAACGACACGCTCGACTACATGGCGAAGGATCCGATACACCGTCGTTTCCATCACGAGCGGCTCACCTTCGGGCAGCTTTACGCCTACTCGGAAAACTTCGTCCTGCCGCTTTCCCACGACGAAGTGGTGCATGGCAAAGGTTCGCTGCTCGGCAAGATGCCCGGCGACGAGTGGCAGCGCTTCGCCAACCTGCGCGCTTTGTTTACCTATCTGATGACCGCGCCGGGAAAGAAGCTTTTGTTCATGGGCGGCGAACTCGCGCAGGGGCACGAATGGCGCGATGGCGAAGAACTGCCCTGGCATCTGCTGCAGTGGCCGCCCCATCAGGGCATGCGGCGCTTGGTGCGCGATCTCAATCATCTCTATGTCGGGACGCCTGCCTTGCACGACCAGGATTTCATGGTCGAGGGATTCTCCTGGATCGACTGCCATGACGCCGACCAGTCGGTGATCAGTTGGCTGCGCTGGGCGCGTGACGGCAGCTTCGCCGTCGTCATCCTCAACCTGACGCCGTTGCCGCGCCGCGGCTACCGCATCGGCGTGCCATACGCCGGCGAGTATCGCGAGTGCTTCAACAGTGATTCACGCCATTATGGCGGCAGCGATCTCGGCAACGACGGCGTACTGACGGCGAGCGACCAGAGCTGGATGGGCCGCCCGGCGTCGCTGGTGCTGACGCTGCCGCCCCTTGCCGGTCTGGTGCTGGTCAGCGGTTGAGTTTGCCCTCGGACAGCAGACGATCGATCTCGATTTCTGCCGCCGCCCAGTCGTCGGCCTCGTTGCCACCGATGAAACCGCGCCGTTCGGCGATGTAATAGGCGGCGACCTCGATGTAGTTGCGGCGCTGTTCGGATTCGACCCGGTTGGTTTTGGCTGTGGTCGTGCGCGGCTTTCTTGTCGTAATCGTCCGATTCGAAGTTGCCGTTGCGGCCGGCTTCTTTTTGGCCGCGGGCTTCGCGGCCGCTCTGGCTTTTGAACTACCGGTTGCAGGAGCGGTTTTTACCGTCTTCTTTTTGGTCGGGGAACTGACACTGGCCGTGGTTGCCATCGCTATCTCCTGAGCATCTTCCGTCTAATAATTATCATTTTTTCTTGTTGCGGAAGTATTGCCGAGAGTCCATGCCAGTGTCAAGTATGGGGTTATATGAGACAGGCTGCGCCGCGCAGACCGAGCGCTGGATCGGTGACCACCGCAATCGGCATTTGCCGCACCAGATGGGCGTGTTCTGCCTTGGCGTTGAACGCAGGCAGGAATGGGCTTGCAGGAAGTATGGGTAACAGTTTTGCGGCGATGCCGCCCGCGAGATAAACGCCGCCGCGCGCCAGCACCGCCAGCGCCATGTCGCCGACGAAGGCGCCATAAGCGGAGAGGAACAGATCGAGCGAGTCGAGCGCGGCCTGAT
>JBNKCS010000136.1:0-3188 GCA_050287865.1 Rhodocyclaceae bacterium
AGCGCTTCGTTCGTTCATGCCGCTTGGTCGGGCGCCCGCTGTCGCCGCCGGCGGTAGAATGCCGCCAGCTTTGGCGTACCCCATTCGGGGCATTTCATATCGCCACGGCTGACTTTTTCGAGCAGCGTCCGCGTCGCATCGGCGTAGGCCGTCGCAAGCTGGTTGTCGAGCAATGCGGCGCGATGAAGTTCGTCGTAGCCGTTTTCGTGAAGGGACAGCGCTTCGCTACGGATCGTTTCGTCGAAGGGCTGGTAGTGGCTGGCGACGCATTCCGTGTGTTCGCCGTCAAAACTCGCGAGGACGGCATCCACGCCGTCCAGGCTGGTGCCGGACATCAGTCCGACGTAGTACTCGGCAGCCACTAATCGAGCAGGGCGAGGTTGACGTCGCTGATGTCGTCGAGGCGGGCGAGGACATCCTGCGTGGTTTCGCGGAATCGATCCATCTGGTTTGCGGCGAGCGGCGGCGCGGCGGGCAGCACCATCGCCAGCGGGTTGCGATGAACGCCGTTGACGCGGAATTCGTAGTGCAGGTGGGGGCCGGTGGCGATCCCGGTCATGCCGACATAACCGATCACGTCGCCCTGGGATACGTGCTGCCCTCTGCGCAGACCGGCGGCGAAACGGGACAGATGGCCATAAACCGTTTCATACCGGCCCTGGTGGCGCAACATGATGACATTGCCGAAGCCGCCTTTGCGACCGACGAATTCGACGACGCCGTCACCCGTGGCCTTGACCCGCGTGCCGGTCGGCGCGGCGAAATCGATACCTTTGTGCGCGCGCCTCTTGTGCAATACCGGGTGGTAGCGCGAACTGCTGAAGCCGGAACTGATGCGGGTGAACTCGAGCGGCGAACGGGTGAACGTCTTGCGGATATTGTTGCCTTCCGGCGTGTAGTAGCCTCCTTTGCCGTCGCTGCCTTGAAACCAGACGGCACGGTAGGCTTGGCCCTTGTTGACGAATTCCGCAGCGAGGACGCGGCCTGTGCGTACTTCCTTGCCGAGATGGCTGGTGGATTCGTAGACGACCGAAAAGCGGTCCCCCTTGCGCAAATCGCGGTGGAAGTCGACTTCGCCGCTGAAGATGTCGGCGAGGTCTGTGGCGACGCTGTCGGGAATGCCCGCTGCGTCGGTGGCGCCGAACAGGGAGGAGCTAATCTCGGCGGAGCGCATCAGCACGTGGGTCTCCACCGGCAATGCCACTTCGCTTGTTTCGTACTGCGCGATTTCATCGCGGGTGACGTTCAACGCGCGATTATTGCCGCCGTTGAGCGGAAAGGTCAGCGACAGCAGCGTTCCGTCACGGCTGACTTTTGCCGTCACCGGCTTGCCCGGACTCATCTGGCGAAAGATCAGATCGGCCTTCGGTTCGCTGCGTAGATAGGCAAGCGCTTCGTTGCCGTCGGCGCCGAGGCGGGACAACAGAGTGGCGACAGTGTCGCCGCGCTGGATCCGTTCCTCGCGGACGAATACGTCGCTTGCGGATTCCAGCGGCTCGGTGGTTGGGAGCGCAAGCTCCTGGACTACGAGCCGCATCATTGGCGCGAGTTCCGCAGTGTCGGGGGCCGTGCCGAAAGCCGCCACCATGCCGAAAATGGAAATACCGGCTGCGCCGATCATGGCCCAGAAGGACCACGGCTTGGCGTCACCGAGGTTTCGCGCATGCGTTAATATTTGCACTGTTCTATCGCCTAAAGACTTGAATAGATTTAAAAACCGGGCGAGTGTAACAAAATCCCGAATTCCGTCAATGCTTTAGATCAAGCGAACTAATCCCTCTTTATGGCCGATATCGAATCTCAACTGGCGTTGATCAAGCGCGGTGCCGACGAAGTGTTGATCGAAGCGGAACTGGTCGAGAAGCTGAAGACCGGTCGTCCGCTGCGCGTCAAGGCCGGTTTCGATCCCACTGCGCCGGACCTGCATCTCGGCCACACCGTACTTATCAACAAGCTGCGCCACTTCCAGGATATCGGCCATCACATCATGTTCTTGATCGGTGATTTCACCGGCATGATCGGCGATCCAAGCGGCAAGAACGCGACGCGGCCACCGCTTTCGCGCGACCAGATTCTGGAAAACGCCCAGACCTATCGACAGCAGGTGTTCAAGATTCTCGATCCCGAGAAGACCGAGATTTGTTTCAACTCCGTCTGGTTCGAAGCGATGGGCGCGGCGGGCATGATCAAGCTGGCGGCGCAGCATACGGTGGCGCGCATGCTGGAACGCGATGATTTTTCCAAGCGCTATGCCAGCGGACAGCCGATCGCCATTCACGAATTCCTTTACCCGCTTTGCCAGGGCTATGACTCCGTAGCCATGAAGGCCGACGTCGAACTGGGCGGCACCGACCAGAAGTTCAACCTTCTGGTCGGCCGCGAACTGCAGAAGCACTATGGGCAGACGCCGCAGTGCGTGCTGATGATGCCGCTGCTCGAAGGCCTCGACGGCGTGAACAAGATGTCAAAGTCGCTCGGCAACTACGTTGGCATCGCCGAGCCGCCCAAGGAGATCTTCGGCAAGCTGATGTCCATCTCGGACGACCTGATGTGGCGTTACTTCGATCTGCTGTCGTTCCGCGGCAATGCAGAGATTGCCGGGCTGAAGGAGGAAGTCGCGGGCGGCCGCAATCCGCGCGACGTCAAGGTGATGCTTGCGCAGGAGATAGTCGCCCGTTTCCATTCGCAGAAAGATGCCGAGGATGCGCTGGCAGACTTTGAAGCGCGTTTCCAGCGCGGCGCGCTGCCCGACGAAATGCCGGAACTCAGTATTGCCGCCGGGCCGGTGGCCCAGGTATTGAAGCAGGCCGGACTGGTCGCCAGCACCTCGGAAGCGCTACGCATGATCGACGGCGGAGGCGTTCGGATCGACGGGGAAAAACTGTCCGACAAGAGCCTCGTATTGACCGTTGGCGACACCATCGTCATGCAGGTCGGGAAGCGGAAATTCGCGCGGGTTTCGCTGACCTGAATTATTTTGTTGCGAAGCGTTGACGGGGATGTTTCTGTACGTATAATCCGCGCCTCTCGCTGCATGGCAGCAACAGTTCTTTAACAAACAAACAGCCGATAGGTGTAGGTGCTTGGAGGCTGAGGTAGTGGTAGGGCGACCCGAGATCGAAGGGTTTAGCCTGGGCGGAAGGTACCGGAAGGTACTGGAAGCTCGAGAGAGTCCGAGGGGAACCGAA
>JBNKCS010000137.1:0-3182 GCA_050287865.1 Rhodocyclaceae bacterium
AGGTACTGTTGCATGAAAAGGGGTGAGCCCGGCGTGTCTATAATCGTTCGGCCATTCTAAAGGATCGTACAGTGTCCCTTGCCAAGCTGTTTGTTCGCCCCGATTCGTCCGCTTCGCACCTGCTGTTCGTGCTGCCCGCGGCCAGGACCCTGCCCGCCGACCTGCCCGAGCGGGCGCGTTGGCAGACCGTGCTGAAGCGCCGCGACCTCAAGGTGGGGGAACTCGCCAAATCGCCCATCGCCATCGACCTCGAAGACGGCTGTCGCGCCGCCTGCGTGATGGTCGACGAATCGAAGCCGCGCTTCGCGCGCCTGACTGCGTTGCGCAAGGCGGCGATGCTGCTGCTCGACGAAAGTCCGGGCGACATCGCCATTGTCCCGGTCGATGCGTCGGACGATGCCGTGCGCGACGCGGCCTACGTGACGCTGATCAATGCGGCGCCGCTGCCGGCGAAAAAGAAGAAGCCGGCCAGGCCGCTCAAGACGCTGACCATCCTTACACCGCACGTCGAGGATGCCGACTTCCGGTCGGTGCTCGCACTGGCCGAGGCCAGCGTGCTGGCACGCGACCTGACCGCGCTGCCGCCCAACGAGCTGACGCCGGCCGCCTACCGCAAGCGCATCCGCGAGACCGCGAAAGCGAAGGGCTGGGGCATCGAGGAATTCGATTACCGCAAGCTGAAGAAGATGGGCGCCGGCGCCTTCTGCGCGGTCGCGCAAGGTTCGGGCCACGAAGACGCCGCCATTGTGCACCTCAAATATCGGCCGCGCGGAGCCAAACAGACCGTGGCGCTGGTCGGCAAGGGCATCTGTTTCGACACCGGTGGCCACAACCTGAAACCGGCACGCTACATGGCCGGCATGCACGAGGACATGAGCGGTTCGGCGGTGGCGCTAGGTATCCTTCACGCGGCGCATGCCATGAAGTTGCCGGTGGCGCTAGATGTCTGGCTGGCCATCGCCCACAACCACCTGTCGTCGTCGGCCTATGTCCAGGGCGACGTCGTTACCGCGCTCGACGGTACCACCATCGAGGTCGTGCACACCGACGCCGAAGGCCGGATGGTGCTGGCCGATACGCTGGCGCTGGCCGCGAAAGCCAAACCCGACCTCACCATCGACTTCGCGACGCTGACTGGCAGCATGATCTCGGCGCTAGGCACGCGCTATTCGGGAGTATTCGCCTCCGACAGTGCACTGGCGCATGCAGCGGTGAGGGCGGGCGTCGATTCCGGCGAGCGCGTCTGCGTCTTTCCGATGGACGAGGACTACGAGTCGGCGCTCGATTCCAAAGTCGCCGACATCAAGCAGTGCACCCTTGCCGGCGAGGCCGACCACATCCTGGCGGCGCGCTTCCTCGGTCGCTTCATCGGCAAGCGGCCGTGGCTGCATGTCGATCTGTCCGCCGCGAACTGCGAGGACGGTCTTGGCGCATCGGCCACCGATCAGACGGGTTTTGGCGTGGCGTGGGGGCTGACTTTGCTTGCCGCACGCGCCGGGGAATGAGACCATACTATTTGTAGTGTTTCAGTATCCGGGAGACGCGATTCAGCTATGAAACGGCTGTTTACTGCCAAGGTGGATCATCCGCTGGCCGATGCGGACGAGTTGCAGAAGGTTCTCAAGGCGCTACCGGCACAGGAGGCGACTGCTGCGCTGGACAGCGCGTCCGCCTGGTTCGAATCGCTGATCGCCACCGACGGCTTTACGGCGGAAGAGCGGCTCAACCTGCTGTTGAAGCTCGACGAGGCGGTCCTGGCGCATACCCGGCGACTGGCGCGCGACTATCTGGTGACGCCGCGCCAGACGCGTGCCCATGAATACCGGCTCTGGCAGATCAACCACAACTATTGGTTAACGCTGGCGAATGCCTATCGCGACATGCTGGCGCGCAGCGGGACCAGCGACAAGGTGGCTGCCGGGCTCCGTGCGCAGTTGCCGCTGCTGTGCGCGCGCCTGCTCAATGCCTATGGCAACGAACTCAAGTGGCAGCAGTTCCGTTATGGGCCGATTGCGCCCGAACTGTGGGCCGCCGCTGGCGCAGCCTGGCTGGAAACGCAGCGCACGCAGGTGAGCGGAGTGCGCGTTAACCTTTATGGCAGCACCGGCACGACGCCAGAAGCCGAGTACCTGCGCATCCTGATCCTCTATTCATCGTCACCGGATAACCTGCTGCCGGTCGAGATCGAAATCGCCGAGCGGCTGATTGCGCATCTGCTGCCGCATTTTTCGCTCACCGATCAGGCGCGGCCCGAAAACGTCTACTGGATCGATGCCGCCAAGCCGCTGCCGCCGACGCGGCTGGCGCGCATTCCCGAGATTACGCCGACGCTGCGCTTCTACGCGACCGGGTCGGCGCTGGAGACGCTTCAGCAGTTGCGCAAGACGATCGAGGCGCGTGGCGTCCTGCCGGGCGAGATCAACTTCGGTGCCCAGTATTCACCCCGACTGGTCGTGCAGGTGATCGACCATCTCGCCCAGTGCTGGGCGCCGAGGCCGCCCATGCGCAGCCATGAACGGCGACGCGTCAAGTCGCGCGCGACCGTCGTCGGGCGGCTAGAAGCCATCTGCCTGCAACTCGGCGGCAAGGGCGAAGGCGAAAACGCCGAGAGCTGGGTGGTCGACGACGTCAGCCAGGGCGGCATCGGCGCCCAGGTGTCGCTGGTGGGCAAGGACTGGCTGCGCGTCGGTTCGCTGGTGGCGATGCAGCCGGAGGGCGGTACCAACTGGCTGCTCGGCGTCGTCCGCCGCTTTAGCCGCGAGTCGGAAGCGACTGGCGTCGTCGGTATCGAAACGCTGTCGAAAACCCCGACCGGCCACATCGCCGACAGCCAGGGGCTGCCGACTCCCGTCGTGGCGCTCGACCCGCCGGCGGAGGGCGGTGAAGTCCGTGTGGCCATGTCGGTAGCCGCCTGGGAAGAGCAGAAGCCGTTGCTGTTCGAAGCAGGAGGGAAGCGCTGGCGTCTGTCGCCGGGCGCCCAGATCGAAACCGGTGCCGGCCACGTGATCGGCAATTGCCGCGCGACGGTAGTTTCCTAGCACCTGCTCCCCGATCATCCGGCGGAGATCGTTTCAGGCCCTGCCCCGCAAAAGTCAGCCGTGGCGATACGCCGATATCAGGCCGTTGGCCTTTGCGCCGACTTGGGCCGGAAGGCCTTGACGACTGCTTCGTCGGTTTCGATG
>JBNKCS010000138.1:0-3158 GCA_050287865.1 Rhodocyclaceae bacterium
TCAAGACCCGCTTCTTGCGCGATTCCGGCCAACCATTCGAGCAGCCGGCCGCCCGCTTGATCTGTCCGGCCGCATCCGCAAGAATGCCCGGAAGTTCCCCGACATTCATTGCCGAAGGTAATCATCATGCCGACCAGAATCTTTCTCGTGCGTCATGGCGCGACGTCGCTGACGGCGGCGGACAGGTTCGCCGGTTCCACCGACGTTCCGCTTTCTCCGGAAGGCAGGCGGCAGGCGGGAAGCCTGGCCGAAAGGCTGCAGGAGCAGAAGATCGTCGCCATTTATGCCAGCCCGATGCAGCGCACGCTCGAAACCGCGGCCATCCTGGCGGCACCCCACGGCCTTCAGCCCATCGCCGAGCCGGGCCTGCGCGAAATCGACTACGGCCGCTGGGAAGGGCTGACCCGGTCGGAAATAAAGGACAGGTTCGCGGACGAACACGCGATCTGGGACGAGGACCCGTTCACCATCGCGCCGCTGGGCGGCGAATCCGGCCTCAACGTTTTGAACCGGGCTCTGCCGGTCATGCGCGGCATCGTCGAGCGGCATCGCCACCAGTCGGTGTTGGTCGTTTCGCACAAAGGCACCAACCGGCTCCTGATCAGCAGCCTGCTGGGCTTCGACGTGCGCGGCTACCGCGATCGCCTCGACCAAAGCCCCGCGGCCCTGAACATTCTCGACTTCATGAATGAAGTGCGGCCCCGCCTGCGGCTCTTCAACGACGTTTCGCACTACGAGGGCATACCGGAGCGCGTGCTGACCGAGCAGCTCTCCCGCTGGTGGCCGATGCCACAAGGTGAATAGGGCCAAAATCGGCAGCGCATTCGCGTTCGTAGCCGCCGTCGCCCCGACGACGCCCACCAACACACCGTAGTTCGCAACGCGCTTCGCGCACCGTCCGCATTCGTCGGACGCGTCGTCAATCAACTGCACTGAGATCAGGGATACCAGGCCCCGCTTGGGGGCTGTCGCTTTCCGTCGCCGCTTCGGGAACTAAACAGGACCAATGTGGTACCAAATAGAAAATACCGCTATGGAGCGACACGATGTTGCGACTGACGAAGCTGACCGACTACGGCGTGGTGATGCTCACCGCAATGGCCCGCGAACCCGGGCGGCATTTTGCCAGCGCCGAACTGGCGGTCGCCGGCGGCTTGACCGGCGCAACCGCGGCCAAGATCCTCAAGTCGCTGACACGCGCCGGCCTGCTTGAGTCCACTCGCGGTGCGCACGGCGGCTATGGCCTCGCGCACGACGCGAGCGACATTTCCCTCGCCGCGGTGATCGAGGCGCTGGAAGGTCCGTTGGGCGTAACGGAGTGCGCGGTGCGTTCTGGGCTTTGCGCGCTGGAGGCTTCCTGCGCCGTGCGCGTCCGTTGGCAAGCCGTCGACCGCGCGCTGCGCCACACGCTGGAGCAGGTAAGCCTGGCCGACATGGCGCAGCCCGCTGCGTTGTCCATTGCGTCGCCGCCCGTCGTTGCGCCGGCAAAAACCACAGGAGAACATGCCCGATGACTGCCATGACCCGCCAACTCGACGAACTTATCGGCCGCGAATATGCGCATGGCTTCTTCTCGCCCGTCGAGGTCGACGCGGTGCCGAGCGGCTTGTCCGAAGATGTGATCCGCGTGATCTCCGCCAAGAAGAACGAGCCCGAATTCATGCTCGAATGGCGGCTGGCCGCCTACCGCCACTGGCTGACCATGCGCGAGCCGCACTGGGCCACGGTGAAACACCCGCCGATCGACTATCAGGACATCGTCTACTACTCGGCGCCCAAGTCAAAGAAGGACGGCCCAGCCAGTCTCGACGAGGTCGATCCCGAACTGCTGCGCATCTACGACAAACTGGGCGTGCCGCTGGCCGAGCGCGAGCTGCTGGCGGGCGTCGCGGTGGACGCGGTGTTCGACAGCGTCTCGGTCGCCACCACCTTCAAGGACAAGCTGGCCGAGCTGGGCATCATCTTCTGTTCCTTTTCCGAAGCGGTGCAGAAGCACCCGGACCTGGTGCGCAAGTACCTCGGCACGGTGGTGCCCTACACCGACAACTTTTTCGCCACGCTCAATTCGGCGGTGTTCACCGACGGTTCGTTCTGCTACGTGCCGGCGGGCGTGCGCTGCCCGATGGAACTGTCCACCTACTTCCGCATCAACGCCATGAACACCGGCCAGTTCGAGCGCACGCTGATCATCGCCGAGCCCGGCGCCTACGTGAGCTATCTGGAAGGCTGCACGGCGCCGATGCGCGACGAAAACCAGCTGCACGCGGCGGTGGTCGAACTCATCGCGCTGGAAGATGCGCAGATCAAGTATTCCACGGTGCAGAACTGGTACCCCGGCGACCGGGACGGCCGCGGCGGCATCTACAACTTCGTCACCAAGCGCGGCGAGTGTCGCGGCGACCGCTCGAAGATTTCCTGGACCCAGGTCGAGACCGGCTCGGCGATCACCTGGAAATATCCGAGCGTGATCCTGCGCGGCAACGATTCGGTCGGCAGCTTCCACTCCGTGGCGCTGACCAACAACTATCAGCAGGCGGACACCGGCACCAAGATGACCCACATCGGCCGCAACACGAAGAGCACCATCGTCTCCAAGGGCATCAGCGCCGGTCACGGCAGCAATGCCTACCGCGGCCTGGTGCGGGTGGCGAAGAGCGCGGCCAACGCGCGCAACTACACGCAGTGCGATTCGCTGCTGCTGGGCGACACCTGCGGCGCGCACACCTTCCCCTACATCGAGGTGAAGAACCCGACGGCGCGCGTGGAACACGAGGCGTCGACTTCGCGCATCGGCGAGGACCAGCTCTTCTACTGCCGCAACCGCGGCCTTTCGGCCGAAGACGCCGTGTCGCTGATCGTCAGCGGCTTCTGCAAGGAAGTGTTCCGCGAGTTGCCGATGGAATTCGCCGTCGAGGCACAGAAACTGTTGGGCGTCAGCCTGGAAGGGAGTATCGGATGATGCTGGAAATCAAAGGACTGCACGTCGAAGTCGAAGGCAAGCCCATCCTCAAGGGCGTCGATCTTTCCCTTGCCGCCGGCGAGGTGCACGCCATCATGGGCCCCAACGGCTCGGGCAAGAGCACGCTCGCGCATGTGCTGGCCGGGCGCGACGGCTACGAGGTGACGGCCGGCACCGTCATCTATCAAGGCCGCGACCT
>JBNKCS010000139.1:0-3152 GCA_050287865.1 Rhodocyclaceae bacterium
CACCTATCAGGGCTGCGCCATGAGCGGCCCGGTACAGGTCGCCTCGACCGTCGCCTGGCGCGACGAGGGCCATGTCCGCGAAAACCGGCGCCAGTACAAGGAAAAATTCGACAAGGTGACGCCCATCCTCGCCGACTGCCTGGACGCAAAAATGCCCGAGGCCGCCTTCTACCACTGGGCCTCGGTGGCACGTTACGGCATCTCCGATACCGAGTTCGCCCGCGGCCTGCACGCTGGGTACAATGTTACGGTCCTGCCCGGCAGCTTCCTCGCCCGGGAGGCGGACGGGGTCAATCCGGGGGCCGGTTTCGTGCGCATCGCACTGGTCGCGGATGTGGACGAATGCGTGGATGCCGCCCGTCGCATCGCGGATTTTTGTCAGACTCTTTAAGTTACGGACCACAAGGAAACCCATCATGCAAGACCTGCAACGCATCATCGACCAAGCCTGGGAAAACCGCGCCTCGCTCAACCCTGGCGCCGCCCCGGCCCAACTCAGCGAAGCGGTCGAGCACGTATTGAACGACCTCGACCAGGGCAAGCTACGCGTCGCCGAACGCATCGACGGCCAGTGGGTGACGCATCAATGGCTCAAGAAGGCGGTGCTGATCTCCTTCCGCCTCGAGGACAACCACGTTTCGGACGACGGCGTGATGCGCTACTACGACAAGGTCGCCACCAAGTTCGCCAAATGGGACGATCAGACCTTCCGCCAGGGCGGCTTCCGCGTCGTGCCGGGCGCAATCGCCCGCCGCGGCAGCTTCATCGCCAAGAACGTCGTGCTGATGCCGAGCTACGTGAACATCGGCGCCTACGTCGACGAGGGCACCATGGTCGACACCTGGGCCACCGTCGGTTCCTGTTCGCAAATCGGCAAGAACGTCCATCTTTCGGGCGGTGTCGGCATCGGTGGCGTACTGGAGCCGATCCAGGCCAATCCGACGATCGTCGGCGACAACTGCTTCATCGGCGCGCGCTCGGAAGTGGTCGAAGGCGTGATCGTCGAAGACAACTGCGTCATCTCGATGGGCGTCTTCATCAGCCAGAGCACCAAGATCTACGACCGCGCCACCGGCGAAATCACCTACGGTCGCGTGCCGGAAGGCTCCGTGGTGGTAGCCGGAAACCTGCCTTCGGCCGACGGCAAGTACAGTCTCGCCTGCGCGGTGATCGTCAAGCGCGTCGATGCCAAGACCCGCGCCAAGACGTCAATCAACGAGTTGCTGCGCGACTGAAGCCCCGCGACCGAGGCTGTCCGACCTAGACTAGTTTCGCTGCGAAAGGGAATGCCATGATTCTCGACAAGCTGTTTCACTTGATGGCGGAAAAAAACGCGTCAGACATCTTCGTCTCGGCGGGAACGCCGATCAACATCAAGATTCACGGCAGCTGCATTCCCATCAACCAGCAGGTCATGGATCCGGCGATGATCCAGAAGATGGCCTACGAGTTGCTGACGCCCGAGCAGATCAAGGTATTCGAGTCGACCCGGGAAATGAACCTTTCGGTGAGCAAGTCGGACGTCGGCAACTTCCGCGTCAACCTGTTCTGGCAACGCAGTTCTGTCGGCATCGTGGTCCGTTTCATCACCAGCCTGATTCCGCGCATCGAAGATCTTTCGCTGCCATCGGTGCTTTCCGACATCATCATGGAACGGCGCGGGCTGGTACTGGTCGTCGGCGCAACCGGTTCGGGCAAATCGACGACCATCGCCGCCATGCTCGACCATCGCAACTCCAACATGTCGGGACATATCCTGACGGTCGAGGATCCGATCGAGTTCCTGTTCAAGCACAAGCGTTCCATCGTCAATCAGCGCGAAGTGGGACTCGACACGATGTCCTGGGGCGACGCCCTGAAGAACGCCATGCGCCAGGCACCGGACTGCATCCTGATCGGTGAGATCCGCGACAAGGACACCATGCAGGCAGCCATCGCCTACGCGCAAACCGGCCACCTGTGCCTCGCCACCCTGCACGCCAACAACGCCTACCACGCGTTGAACCGCATCATCAACTTCTTCCCGATGGAAAACCGCACGTCGTTATATCTCGACCTGTCGGCCACCCTGCGCACCATCATCTCGCAGCGCCTGACACGCAAGCCTGACGGCAGCCGGATACCCGCGGTGGAGATTCTGCTCAATACCCGTCACATCGCCGAACTGATCGAAAAGGGCGAACTCAACGGCATCAAGGAGGCCATGGAGCAGAGTCTCGCGCCGGGTTCGCAGACCTTCGAGCAGGATCTGCATCGACTCTACAAGGATGGCATCATCACGCTGGACGAGGCGCTGGCGAACGCCGACTCGCCGACCAACCTCTCCTGGCTCATCAACAACGAGCAGATTCACGCGCCGGCCAAGACGGTAAAAGCGCCATCGCTGAACGCTGCCCAGTCCGCCACCGACGAAGAGGCCAGCGGCGCGTCGTTCTCGGAATTCACCCTCAACATGGATAACTGATGGCAGCATCGCCGACATTGGCGCTTGCCCGCGAGCTGATTGCGCTGCCGTCGGTCACTCCTGACGATGCGGGTTGCCTGGAAGTAGTCGCGAAGCGCCTGGCGCCGCTCGGTTTCACGCTCGAACGCATCGATCGCAACGGCGTCTCCAATCTTTGGGCGCGACGCGGCAGTTCCGCGCCGCTGATCTGTTTCGCCGGCCACACCGACGTAGTGCCCCCCGGCCCGCGCGAGCAATGGCGCTCCGACCCCTTCGTCCCGACCGAACGTGATGGTTGCCTCCACGGTCGCGGTGCCGCCGACATGAAATCCTCTATTGCGGCATTCATCGTCGCAACCGAACGGTTTCTGGCCCAACACGCCGATCACGCCGGGTCCATCGCGCTGTTGCTGACTTCCGACGAGGAAGGCGACGCGGTGGACGGAACCGTCCGCGTTGTCGAAACATTGAAAGCGCGACAGGAATCGATCGACTACTGCATCGTCGGAGAGCCGACTTCTGCGGAACGCCTCGGAGACACGATCAAGAACGGTCGCCGCGGCTCGCTTTCGGCGCGCCTAACGGTCAAGGGCATTCAAGGCCACGTCGCCTATCCCGAAAAAGTCAGGAACCCGATCCACCTCGCCGCACCAGTCCTCGCCGAACTAGCCGCGACACGCTGGGATGAGGGCAACGAGTATTTTCCGCC
>JBNKCS010000140.1:0-3074 GCA_050287865.1 Rhodocyclaceae bacterium
ACCGCAGCCTGCGGCAGACACGCCCGAGGAAAAGGAGCGGAGCCGCTACGAAGCCCTGTACGACCGCTTCAGCGAGCGCGTGCGCGAGCTGTACGAGTCCGGCCATGAGAAGAGCAAGGAGGCCCTGGACAAGGCGATGGAAAAGGCGCGCGAGCAGTTTTCCGCCGCTGGCGATTTTTCGGCGGAACAGGGCGAGGCGTTCAAGAAGTACTTTCGCCGCGACCTGGAACAGGCAGAGCAGGAGATGCGCACCTTGGGCCAGGAGGCCAGGGAACGCCTGAACCCGGCGCGACTGGGCGCCGGCGCGCTTTCGTCCGTAGCGCGGCTGCTCGAATCGGCCGGCTCGGCATTGCTGTCGCTATCGCGAAAAGCGGAGGATGCCCTGCATTTCAAGACGGGCGAAATCACGACCGCCGGAACCCTGACCTGCACCAAGTGCAGCCAGACGGTTCATCTCAAGCAGACGGCCCACATTCCGCCCTGCCCGCGTTGCAACGCCACCGAGTTCCGCAAGGGATATTGAGCCCCGCGGAGCAACACGGCAACGACAAGGGACGCCCCCCATGTTCCGATGCAGTACGGGTGAGGCGTCCCCGGTTGCTGGGGAATATTCGGTCAGCTCATAGGTTCAAGTGTTTCTTGACCGCAGTGACGTAGTCGTGGTCGTTCTTGTTGATGTGTTTGAGCCACCAATCCTTCAGGAACACCAACAGTTCCTGAACCTGGTCGTTGGAGGCCCGGTAACGCGCCATCGAACGAACGCGATTCATGAAATCGTTGTGAAGAGCAACGTGATCCTCGACGCCACCAAACCCCGCGGCACGCATGAGCGCCTCTTCGGTCATGAAGTGGAGGCTTGTGTAGTGATTCAAGACGTCCATCGTCGGCTCGAAGGCAACCGAGGCATCCCCGTGGCCAAGAAAGTAGTGCAGCGAGTTGATCGTGGAGACGATTCCTCGATGCTGTTCGTCGACGATGGGAATGCCGGTGTTGTTTGATGTCTGCCAGACGATGTAAAGCGCATTCTTCATGAGTTGGCTCCCTTCATCGAAGATGCCTAACGTGTTTTCCGGAACCGTTTTGCGGCATAACCCGGCCGCGCACACCCCGACCTGGCATGGCGATCCGCCCCATGATCGGCCCAATGACTCGCATGGTAACGGACCACGGCTTCCATGGTTATTCCATAACAATAACGCCATGATCCGACCGAATGGCGCCCCGCACTCGTCGCGCGCCGCGCTTGTCGGCTGACGCGACCGCTACCAGGGAATGGCCTGGCGGTCGCGGAAGAAGCCGCCGGTCGGGCCGTCGGCCGGCAGGCCGGCTAGCCAGACCACGGTGTCGATGCCTTCCTCGGCGGTGCGCGGGGCCTTGGGCCCGCCCATGTCGGTGCGGCACCAGCCCGGACACAGGGCATTGACCTTGACGCCGGCATCAGCCAGATCGCCGGCGAGAATGCGCGTCACAGCGTTCAGCGCGGTCTTGGATATCCGGTAGGCCGGCGCGCCGGTGCCCATCTCGGACATCTGGCCCATGCCCGAGGAGAGATTGACCACGCGGCCGGCGGGGCTTGCGCGCAGCAGCGGCGCCAGCGCCTGCGTCACCCGCAGCACGCCGAAGAGGTTGGTTTCCAGCGTGCGCTGTAGCACGTCCAGCGGCATGTCGAGAATGCTCGTCTCGTAGTCGCCGACGGAAATGCCCGCGTTGTTGACCAGCACGTCGACGCGTCCGAAGCGCTCCTTCAGCCAGCGCGCCAGATCGGCGGCCGACGCGGCATCGGTGACGTCGAGCGGCCGGCAGTCGATCTTGCCGCCGGCCGCGGTGACTTCCGCCGCCAGCGTTTCCAGGTCCGCCGGCTTGCGGGCGGTGGCCACGACATGGTGTCCTTCGGCGGTGGCGAGACGCCGCGCGGCGGCGCGGCCCAGCCCGCGGCTGGCGCCGGTGACGACGGTGACGATCTCCTGAGTCATTGGCTTCCTCCTCGATCGGGAGCCCTACTCCCGAAAGTTGATTTCCACGTGCGTGCCATCGCAGAACGGCTTCTTGTCGGACTTGCCGCAACGGCAAAGCGTAACCCGGTTGCGCACCTCGTACTCGAAACCGTCCGCTGCAACGACGGGTATTCCACCGCGCAGCCACAGCGGCCCGGCGCATTGCTTGGCCGGATCGTCGACCACGCCGATCGACACCGGCAATTCCGGCTCCACAGCCTGACCGGTACGCTTGTCCCAGGCCACCAATCGGCCGGCGGGACAGTTGCCGACTTGACGAAGGAACATCGCCCGCACCTGTGCATCGTCGGTATGCTCGACCTGGGTCCATACCGTGCCGTGCGGATCGCAATAGCGGGCAAAAGCGCAAAGGTCTTCCGCATCGGACAACTGCATCGCGGGGCCGTCGATGACCTTGGCCCGCGCCTGATATGACTCGCGACTGGCAGTTTCCGTGCCGTCGAATCTGGCTTTCTCGTGACTTCCGTCGCAGAACGGCTTGTTCTTCGACTTGCCGCAACGACACAGCGCGTAGGGCTGTTCCTCGGTCGGCAGCGTAGCGCCGGTTATCCACTGCTCCGAACCCTGGTCGACATCCGTGCCTATCGTCAACCTGACGAGGGGAACATCGCCATACACGAGGTAAGGACCGTCCTTGGTAACGACGACGCGAATGGTGGCTGGGGCAGTGGTCATGGCATTCTCCCGGTAGTCATAAGCATCCGACCGGCAGGAAAAATAAAGTTCCCTGTCGACCGGGTTTGCAAGCGCGGAACGCGTGGATCGACAGCCTGACAGGTCCTGCGAAAGACGGGTTGTGCATCGTTCAGTTTGTAACGATTGTCCGAGCCCGCGCGGTCAATGAAATAGTCCCGTTTGTCGTAGTGGGGATGCTTTCCCGTATGCGATCACGCAGGCACGCTCTCGCCGGCTCGTCAAGGGACATGGCACAGGCAGGTGCCGGCCAGCGGGACAGGCAGCTTTCAGTTCAATTGGCTGGTCCATTCGTCCAGAGGGACGCATTCCACGCCCCCCGAGAGACAGACGAACTCGTTGCCCTGTGAATCGCGCAGGTTGCGG
>JBNKCS010000141.1:0-1776 GCA_050287865.1 Rhodocyclaceae bacterium
AGATCGCCTGCAAGGGGCCGAGACCCATGGAGACCGTGGGGAACTGCCAGAAATCGGGCAGCAGCCAGGGGTGCGGGTACGAGGGGATGCCTTTGCCGCCTACTTCCTGCCGGAAGCCGTCGAGTTTCGCTTCGTCGAAGCGGCCAAGCAGATAGGCTCGCGCGTAAATGCCCGGCGCCGAATGGCCCTGGAACAAGACCAGATCGCCGCCGTGATTTTCGGAGGGCGCATGCCAGAAATGCTGGAAGCCGACGTCGTAGAGTGTGGCCGCCGAGGCAAAGCTGGCGATATGGCCGCCGAGGTTGGAGTCGCCCTTGTTGGCGCGCAGGACCATGGCCAGCGCGTTCCAGCGCACGTAGGCGCGGATGCGGTTCTCGATCGCGTAATCGCCGGGCGCACGAGGCTGCTGGTCGGCGGGAATCGTATTGACGTACTCGGTGTTGGCCGAGTAGGGGAGGTTGATGCCGGCGTGCTGGCCGAGGGCGATCAACTTTTCGATCAGGTAATGGGCGCGCTCAGGGCCTTCCTGCTCGATCACGGCTTCAAGCGCGTCGAGCCACTCGCGGGTTTCCTGCGGGTCGGCGTCGGGCGCCAACAGTCCGGTGGGGTCGGACATGGTGCGTCTCCTCTGGTGAGGTTTGTCGTTAACCCTGTCCGCCGGGTAGGCGGACGGGTCATTATTCACGCAGCTTAACCCTACCGGATAAGTCGGGCAATTGCGCTGTTGCGTAATGTAAAACATCAATCCGTAATGCGCAATAATGCGGTGCAACAATGACGCCGTTGCAGACGGGTGCTAAGGTAGCGTCAAGACCGACAGAGGAGCACAGCATGTTCCAGGTACGCATACACGGCCGGGGCGGCCAAGGGGTGGTGACGGCGGCAGAGATGCTGTCCATCGCCGCGTTCGACGAGGGACGCCACGCCCAGGCCTTTCCGAGCTTCGGATCCGAGCGCACCGGTGCGCCGGTGGTGGCCTTCTGCCGCATCGCCGATCAGGAGATCCGCCTGCGCGAGCCGATCATGGAGCCCGATGCGCTGATTATTCAGGATCCGACCCTGCTACATCAGGTCGACGTGTTTTCCGGCCTCAAGCCTGATGGATACATCCTGATCAACACCAGCAAGACCTTCGAGGAACTCGGGCTGGCCGAGCTGGTGCGAGGCCGCGAGGCGGCGCGTCTGTGCACCGTGCCGGCCACCGAAATTGCGCTACGCTGCGTTGGCCGTCCGGTACCGAACGTGCCGCTGCTGGGAGGCTTTGCGGCAGTGTCGGGTATTCTCAATCTCGACTCGGTGATCAAGGCGATCAACGAAAAGTTTTCCGGCAAGGTCGCGGCGGGCAACGTTGCAGCCGCAACGGAGGCGTACAACACCGTGCGCAAGGCACTGGAGGAGAGGGTGCATGCTTAAGCAAATGGAAGGTTCGCGCGCGGTCGCCGAAGCGGTCGCGCTGTGCAGGCCGGAAGTGGTCTGCGCCTACCCGATTTCGCCGCAGACGCATATCGTCGAGGCGGTGGGCGAGATGGTTAAGGAAGGCTCGCTGACTCCATGCGAGTTCATCAACGTCGAATCCGAGTTCGCCGCCATGTCGGTTGCCATCGGCTCTTCCGCGGCGGGGGCGCGCACCTACACCGCAACGGCTTCGCAGGGCCTGCTGTTCATGGCCGAAGCGGTGTACAACGCCTCCGGCCTCGGCCTGCCTATCGTGATGACCGTCGCCAACCGCGCCATCGGCGCGCCGATCAACATCTGGAACGACCATTCGGACGCGCT
>JBNKCS010000141.1:1784-3004 GCA_050287865.1 Rhodocyclaceae bacterium
GCCTGCCTATCGTGATGACCGTCGCCAACCGCGCCATCGGCGCGCCGATCAACATCTGGAACGACCATTCGGACGCGCTCTCGCAGCGCGATTCCGGCTGGCTGCAGATCTTCGCCGAGACCAACCAGGAAGCGCTCGACCTGCACATCCAGGCCTTCAGGCTAGCCGAAGAACTCAGCCTGCCGATCATGGTCTGTATGGACGGCTTCATCCTCACCCATGCCTACGAGCGCGTGGACATGCCGACGCAAGAGCAGGTCGACGCCTATCTGCCCAAATACGAGCCGCGCCAGGTGCTCGATCCGAGCGATCCGGTTTCCATCGGTGCCATGGTCGGGCCCGAAGCCTTCATGGAAGTGCGCTATCTCGCGCACGCCAAGCAGATGGAGGCGCTGAAGCTGATCCCGGCTTATGCGGCCGAATTCAAGGCCGTGTTCGGTCGCGACTCGGGCGGGCTGGTGCATACCTACAAGGCGGACGATGCGGACACCATCGTCGTCGCCATGGGTTCGGTGCTCGGCACCATCAAGGACGTGGTGGACGAGATGCGGGCCGCGGGGCACAAGATCGGCGTGCTCGGCATCACATTGTTCCGGCCGTTCCCGATCGCGCAGGTGCGCGAGGCACTGTCTCGCGCCAAGCGCGTCGTGGTGCTGGAGAAGAGCATGGCGGTGGGCCTCGGCGGCATCCTCGCCGTCAACGTGCGCATGGCCTTGTCGGCGCTGCCCATCGATGTCTACACGGTGGTTGCCGGCCTCGGCGGCCGGGCGATCACCATGCGATCGCTGCACGCGCTGTTCAGGAAGGCGGAGAAGGACGACATTGATCCGATCACCTTCCTCGACCTCAATCGCGCCGTGGTCGACAAGCAACTCGAACGCGAACGCGCCACGCGTCGTTCCGGCCCGGCGGCCGAGGCGATCCTGCGCGACATCGGCGTCGTCGCGGCAAAGCTGGTTTGAAATGCGATTCACCACCAAGTACACCAAGGACACTAAGAGGAACCAAGGATTCCCGTTCGATTTTCTTGGTGTCCTTGGTGATCTTGGTGGTTAACGAATTCGAATTCAGGGGTTTCCCATGAGCTTCCAACCCGTCAAGTTCTACCAGACCGGCACTTTCACCGTCGGCAATCGCCTGCTGCCGCCCGAACAGCGCAGCGTGCAGTCGCAGGAGAAGCGCTACAACTCGATCAACTCCGGCCACCGCGCCTGCCAGGG
>JBNKCS010000142.1:0-2938 GCA_050287865.1 Rhodocyclaceae bacterium
CTGCCCAAACTGGTCGACGGTAGCTGGTCCGGCACCATGTGCCTGACCGAACCGCAGTGTGGTACCGACCTGGGTCTGGTACGCACCAAGGCCGTGCCGCAGAAAGACGGCAGCTACAAAATCACCGGCACCAAGATCTTTATCAGCGCCGGTGAACATGACCTGACCGACAACATCGTTCACCTGGTGCTGGCGCGTCTGCCCGATGCGCCGAGTGGGATCAAAGGCATCAGCCTGTTTGTGGTGCCCAAGTTCCGACCCGACGCCAACGGCGAAGCGGGCGAGGCCAACGGCGTCAGCTGCGGCGCTATCGAACACAAGATGGGGATCAAGGCATCCTCCACCTGTGTGATGAACTTCGACGACGCCAGCGGCTGGCTTATCGGTGAGCCGCACAAGGGCATGCGCGCCATGTTCACCTTCATGAACACCGCCCGTCTCGGCGTCGGCGTGCAGGGGATCGGCCTTGGCGATGCCGCCTACCAGGGTGCCGTTGCCTATGCCCGCGAGCGTATTCAAGGTCGCGCACTGACCGGGCCGAAGTCACTCGATAAACCGGCCGATTCGCTGCTGGTTCACCCGGACGTGCGCCGCATGCTGTTAACCCAGCGCGCCTACGTGGAAGGTGTTCGTGCCCTCGGTAGTTGGTTGGCGCGTGAGATCGATATCTACGAACGCTCCACCGACAAAGAAGCCGCGCAGGCGTCGGAAGATCTGGTGGCACTGTTGATGCCGGTGTTCAAGGCTTTCGGCACCGACACCGGATTCGAAGTCGCCAACCTCGGCGTACAGGTCTTCGGCGGTCACGGCTACATCCGCGAACACGGCATGGAGCAGTATGTGCGCGACGCGCGCATCACCCAGATCTACGAAGGCACCAACGGCGTTCAGGCGCTCGATCTGGTCGGTCGCAAAATGTCCGCCCACTTCGGTCGCTACATGCGCCGTTTCTTCCAGCCGTTAGCAGCCTATATCGAAGCGCGTCAGAACAACGAACAGCTTGCCGAGTTTGTTGGCCCGCTGGCCAAGGCGTTCGGTCGTCTGCAACGCGCCAGTGCCTGGATCGCCCAGAACGGTATGGCCAATCCCAACGAGGCGGGTGCCGCATCGAGCGACTATCTGCGCCTGTTCGGTCTGACTTCGCTGGCCTACCTGTGGACACGCATGGCCGAAATCTCCCTGGACAAACTGGATGGGGACGAGGCCCGTTTCTATCAGGCCAAGGTCGATACTGCGCGCTTCTACATGCAGCGTCTGCTGCCGCAGAGCGGCGGTCTGTTCAGCGCGATCCTGGCTGGCGGCAAGTCGATGATGGCCTTCAACGACGAAGCCTTTTGATGTGCGGTAAGCGGCGGAGCGTAGTGCATTGAATCTGTTCTTCCGCATGTTGCGGATCTTTGTGATGGGGCTGTTCCGCTCGCGCATCGATCTGCTCGACAGCTCCGAGTTGAGATTCCGGGTCCTGCCGACGGACCTGGATATCAACGTGCATATGACCAATGCACGCTATCTCAGCTTTATGGATCTGGGCCGCACGGACCTGCTGTTACGCGCAGGCATGCTGCCGATGATGCGGCGAGAAAAATTGATGCCGGTGGTAGGGCACATCGACATCAAGTTCCGCCGTTCGCTGTTTCCGTTCCAGCGCTTCAGCCTGACCAGCAGGCTGATCGGCTGGGACGAAAAGTGGCTCTACATGGAACAGCGTCTGGAAAGTGCCAAGGGAATACATTCCGTCGCCATCGTGCGCGGACTGTTTCTCGATCGTAACGGTGCGGTGCCGACGCAACGTTTGCTTGATTACCTGGGGTATCAGGGAGCGTCCCCAGCATTGCCGGAAGAAGTAATCCGCATGAGGGCGGGGAACGCCGAATAAAGAGTGCGGCGACGACAATGCCGCGCAGATCAAACGGCCCTAAATGTGGTCGGTTGAACAATAATTAGGAGGATGAACTGATGTCCACCCTAAAGGGGAAAACGCTCTTCATTACCGGGGGAACCCGCGGTATCGGTTTGGCGATCGCTTTGCGTGCCGCAAAAGACGGCGCCAATATCGTTATTGCCGCCAAGACCGACACCCCCCATCCAAGCCTGCCGGGCACACTCGATACGGCGGTCGCCGAACTCGAACAGGCGGGCGGTAAAGCGCTGGCGATCAAAACTGACATTCGCGACGAGGATCAGATCGCGGCGGCCGTTGCACAGACGGTAGAACATTTCGGCGGCATCGACATCCTGGTGAACAACGCCAGCGCGATTAATCTCACCGGCACACTTGAAACACCGATGAAGCGTTACGACCTGATGAACCAGGTCAATGCCCGTGGCACCTTTGCTGCCTCGCAAGCATGCCTGCCGCACCTGCTCATGGCGAAGAATCCACATATCCTCAATCTCTCGCCGCCGCTCTCAATGAATCCAAAATGGTTCAAAAACCACACCGCCTACACCATGGCCAAATACGGCATGAGTATGTGCGTATTGGGTATGGCGGAAGAGTTTCGAGACAGAGGTGTAGCGATCAATGCGCTGTGGCCGCGTACTGTGATCTACACCGCCGCTGTTGCCATGTTGCAAGGCATGGTCAAACCGGAAAACTGCCGCAAACCGGAGATCGTTGCCGATGCAGCACACGCCATCCTGATCCGCGACAGCCGTTCATGTATCGGCAACTTCTTCATTGACGATGAGGTATTGAAGGAAGCAGGCGTGACCGATTTCGACCAGTACGCAATTGACCCCAAGGGGCAGTTGTTCCCGGACTTCTTTCTTGATTGACGATGGGGCGAGCCGATGACGAATAACAATCCACGTTATATCACGACTGAGGAAGCCGTCACCCTGGGGGGACTGTTTCAACGTCGCGTGGAACGCACCCCGGATGCTGTCGGATTCCGCTACTTCGATTGCGACGATGAGAGTTGGCAGGACCTGACCT
>JBNKCS010000143.1:0-2932 GCA_050287865.1 Rhodocyclaceae bacterium
CCGGGGATAGTTGTCGGCACCGTTCTCGGTGCGCAGATTGCGGGGCGTATTCCGACCAAGCCGTTGGCAATCTTCTTCGCCTGCTTCATCGCCTACGTCGCGGTACAGATGATCCTCAACGTCAAGCCGAGGCCGTCGCGCCAGTTGCCGGGCAAGGCGGGCATGTTCGGCGTCGGTGCCTTCATCGGCGGCATCTCCGCGCTGGTGGCGATCGGCGGCGGTTCGCTGTCGGTGCCGTTCATGACCTGGTGCAACGTCAAGGTGCATCATGCCATCGGCACCTCGGCGGCGATCGGCTTTCCGATCGCGCTGGCCGGCACCATCGGCTACATGATTGCCGGTCATGGCGCGACGAATCTGCCTGCGGGGAGCTGGGGCTTCATCTACCTGCCGGCGTTGGCGGCGACGGTGGTCGTGTCCATGCTGGTCGCGCCGGTCGGCGCGAAAGTCGCGCACAGCCTGCCCGTGCCGACCGTGAAGAAGGTCTTTGCTGCACTGCTGTTCGTGTTGCTGGCCAAGATGCTGCACGGGCTGTTTGGCTGATGGCCGAATCCGGTAAGCCCGCTTGGCTTGCGGTCTTGCTGAACCGGCGGATGCTGATCTGCATCTTCACCGGTTTCTCATCCGGACTGCCGCTCTACCTGCTGCTTAACCTCGTTCCGGCCTGGCTTTACACGGAAGGCATCAGTATCAAGGCCATCGGCCTGTTGGCGCTGATCCAGCTTCCGTACATCTGGAAGTTCCTCTGGTCGCCCTTGCTTGATCGTTACGCGTTGCCGCGTCTCGGACGCCGGCGCGGCTGGATGGCAACAACCCAGATTCTGCTGCTGATAGTGATCGCCGGTCTCGGCCAGTTTGCGCCGCGCGATGATCTGCAAATTATCATCATCATGGCGACCTTGCTCGCCTTCGCGTCCGCGACACAGGACATTGCGCTCGACGCCTATCGTCGCGAGCTGCTGCCTGATCTTGAGCTGGGACTCGGCAACTCGGTGCATGTGAACGCCTATCGCGTCGCTGGCCTGGTGCCCGGCTCCCTCTCGCTGATCCTGGCCGACCACTTGCCGTGGGGACAGGTGTTTGCGATCACCGCGTTGTTCATGTTGCCGGGCCTCGTCATGACGCTGATGGTTTCGGAAAAAGTCAGCCGTGGCGGTACGCCAAAGACGCTACGCGAGGCGGTCGTCGAGCCGTTCCACGAGTTCGTCAGCCGTGCCGGCTGGCGAGAGGCATTGCTGATCCTCGCCTTCATCTTCTTCTACAAGCTTGGCGATTCGCTATGCACCGCCTTGGCTACGCCGTTCTATCTGGCGATGGGTTTCGCCAAATCGGAGATTGGGCTGGTCGCGAAGAACGCCGGCTTGTGGCCAGCGGTGATTGGCGGTCTGCTCGGCGGATTATGGATGGTCAGGCTCGGCATCAATCGCGCGCTGTGGCTGTTCGGCGTCGTGCAACTGGTATCGATCTTCGGCTTCGCCTGGCTGGCCTGGCTCGGACCGAACCAGACCGTCGGCGCGGCACAACTCGCGCAGCTCGCGCTGGTGATCGGCTTCGAGGCGCTCGGCGTGGGCCTGGGCACCGCCGCCTTTGTTGCCTTCATCGCCCGCGCTACGAACCCGCTCTACACCGCGACGCAATACGCGCTGTTCTCCAGTCTCGCCGCAGTGCCGCGCACGCTGATCAACTCGGGCGCGGGTTACTGGGTGGACCAGATGGGCTGGTTCGCCTTCTTCCTGCTTTGCGCCGCGCTTGCCGTGCCCGGCATGTTGTTGTTGTTCAAAGTAGCCCCGTGGGGACGAAACGACGTTTGAGTGTTCCTCAGTGCTCGTACCAGTATTGGATAACGGCCGAATAACGCGGATTTATCCTTTCTGTCGCCGCTGGCGTATTGGATCATCACGACTATCCTCAAGATGAAAGACCGTGAGCGGTGTGGGGCTTGAATTAGTCCGTTCGGACCTCGTCAACACTCAACATTCGCCGGGATTTGCCGCTATAGTGAATAACGTCAGGTCAGATTTCTCAACGGAGGCCAGACATGTTAGTGGTGATGGACATGAGCACCGGAAAAATAGAAGAACGGATCGAGCCTGAGTTCGGACGTTTCGAGGACGAGGTGTTGAACGCGGAATGGCAACGGCCCGAGTTGCAACTTGGCCTGCAGCCCGTCTCGCACCCTCGCGATCGTTCGATCCCCGACGTCGAGTCGTTTCTCAACGCGGTCTACTACAGCCAGGAATAGTTCCTGACGCCCACACCCGCTGCGCCGGACAGCGCGCAGTGCGGTGTTTCCATTACCCCATTCAAAGCATGTGTATCCGGTCGCCGCGGGCGAAGCCCGACAGGGGTTCCCGCATGTCGCGACCCATGGCGATCACCTTGAACAGTTCGCCCATTTCGTTCGGGGATATCAGCATCTGTACAGCGCCCGCCGCGCGCAATGCCGATGTTTCGTCCTCCTCGCGGCGCAAGGCCAAGCGTTCTCCCAATCCCAGATTGATCAGGAAGTTCGCCTGGCTGGTGTAGCCGAGCACGTCGAGTCCGGCTGAGTGTCCCGCCTCGGCGATCGCCGTGAAGTCGACGTGCGTGGTGATGTCGGAGAGTCCCGGCCACCAGAAGACGTCGTCGTGCGAGCGATGTCTATAGTGACAGCGCAGGGTGCCGCCGTTGCGCCCGGGATGGTAATACTCGTGGCGCGGCAATCCGTAGTCGATCAGCAGCAGCGCACCGCGCTTCAGCCTGCTCCCCCATTCGGCGACCCAGCCCGCGGCAGCGAGGCCGATTTCGCTGTCGAAGGGTGCTGTTACCGACAATGCTTCGGCCACCCGCGACAAATACTCCGGCGCCGGCCGTTCCGACCAGCCGAAATCTTGCCCTTGGTGAATCACCCCGCGTTCCAGCAACCCGGCAGCGCGCCAGGCGAGCGCATGAA
>JBNKCS010000144.1:0-2751 GCA_050287865.1 Rhodocyclaceae bacterium
GGGCTGCACCACCGAAGCCGGCCAGTTCCGCGACCTTCATGCCGAATTCGCCAAACTCGGCTGCCCGATCTACGGCGTCTCGCGCGACAGCCTGAAATCCCACGAAGGCTTCAAGGCCAAGCTCGGCCTGCCCTTCGAACTGATCTCGGATGCCGACGAAACCGCCTGCCGGATGTTCGACGTCATCAAGATGAAAAAGCTCTACGGCAAGGAAGTGCGCGGCATCGAACGCAGCACCTTTCTGATCGACGCAGCCGGCCGCCTCGCCCGCGAATGGCGCGGCGTCAAGGTCGACAACCACGCGGCCGAAGTGCTGAAGGCTGTCGCCGAACTGTAATTTCCCCGAATTGGTGCCAAAAGCACCGCGATTTTCAGATGCTGATACCGCAAGCCAGTCGCTATCGTGAGGCATCCCCAACCCCGAGGTGCCCATGAACGCCAAGCCTGCCAAAAAGTCGGCCAAATCCGCTCCCGCGGCAACCAAGCTTTTTGTCCTCGACACCAACGTGCTGATGCACGATCCGATGAGCCTGTTCCGCTTCGAGGAACACGACATCTTCCTGCCGATGATGACGCTGGAAGAACTGGACGGCAACAAGAAGGGCATGTCGGAAGTGGCCCGCAACGCCCGCCAGGCCAGCCGCATGCTCGACGACGTCATCTCGGGCTGCGAACACGCCATCAATCAGGGCATCGAGCTGGCCACCGCCTCGCGTGATCTCGCCTCGGGCAAGCTCTACCTGCAGACCGAAGCCATGAACGGCGGCCTGCCGGCCTCGCTGCCAAGCTCGCGCGGCGACAACCAGATCCTCGCCGTGTTGATGCACCTGCGCGAAATGTTCCCGAAGCGCCATGTGATCCTCGTCTCGAAGGACATCAACATGCGCATCAAGGCCCGCGCACTGGGCCAGGAAGCACAGGACTACTTCAACGACAAGGGACTGGAAGACACCGACCTGCTCTATTCGGGAACTCTGGAGTTGCCTGCCGACTTCTGGAATTCGCACGGCAAGGACATGAAGTCGTGGAAGCAGGACTCCCGCACGCTCTACAAAGTCAGCGGACCGCTCTGCCCCGACCTGCTGGTCAATGAGTTCGTCTACCTCGAAGCGGACGACGACAAGCCCTTTCAGGCCATCGTTCGCGAAGGCTCGGGCAAGAGCGCGGTACTGGCGACGCTCACCGACTATAGCCACCAGAAGAACGCCGTCTGGGGCATCACGGCCCGCAACCGCGAGCAGAACTTCGCGCTCAACCTGTTGATGGACCCCGAGATCGATTTCATCACCCTGCTCGGCCAGGCCGGCACGGGCAAGACGCTGCTGACGCTGGCCGCCGGTCTGACGCAAACGCTCGAAACCAAGCACTACTCGGAAATCATCATCACCCGCGTCACCGTGCCCGTCGGCGACGACATCGGTTTCCTGCCCGGCACCGAGGAGGAGAAGATGACGCCCTGGATGGGCGCCGTCGAAGACAACCTCGACGTGCTCAACAAGCCGGCCGAAACCGGCGACAAGGGCGGACCCGGCGGCGCCGGGGCCTATGGCGGCGACTGGGGCCGTGCGGCAACGATGGATTTGATCCGCAGCCGTATCAAGATCAAGTCGCTCAACTTCATGCGCGGGCGCACCTTCATCAACAAGTTCCTGATCATCGACGAAGCGCAGAACCTGACGCCGAAGCAGATGAAGACGCTGATCACCCGCGCCGGTCCCGGCACCAAGGTCGTCTGCCTCGGCAACATCTCGCAGATCGACACGCCCTACCTCACCGAGGGCAGCTCGGGCCTCACCTATGCCGTCGACCGCTTCAAGGGTTGGGCGCACTCCGGCCACATCACCCTGCAGCGCGGCGAGCGTTCGCGCCTCGCCGACCACGCCGCGGAAGTGCTCTAGCGGCGTACCCCATGTGGGGCATTTCATACCGCCACGGCTGACAACGCGCCTGCGGCAGCAGGCCTTCGTGGTTTGCGAAGCCTGACTGGTTGGACGCCCGCAGGGCGGCACTTTTCTCGGCGCACATTTCGTCACACTCGCTGCCGAACCAATTCGGCCATAATCGGTCATTCTTCCATCCGGAATCGCACAGGAGCGGAACATGACCCCAATACGCGCGTGGGCGGCAATGAGCGTCGGCGGCAAGCTCGAGCGTTACGACTTCGGTCCCGGCCCGCTGCCGGAAGACGAAGTCGAGATCGCCGTCGAGTATTGCGGCATCTGCCACTCGGACCTGTCGATGATCGACAACGAATGGCATTTCTCCGGCTATCCGCTGGTGCCGGGCCACGAGGCGATCGGCCGCATCGTCGCGGCCGGCCCGCAGGTCAAGGGCCTCAAGGTCGGCCAGCGCGTCGGCGTCGGCTGGACCAGCCGCAGCTGTCTGCACTGCACGCCCTGCATGGATGGCGATCAGCATCTCTGCTCGGACTCGCTGTCCACCATCACCCACCGCGGCGGCTTCGCCGACCGGCTGCGTGCGCAGTGGGCATGGACGATCCCACTTCCCGAAGGCGTTCGTCCCGAAGTCGCCGGCCCGCTCTACTGCGGCGGCATCACCGTGTTCGCTCCCTTGATGGAATACGGCATCTCGCCGACCAGCCGCGTCGGCGTGGTCGGCATCGGTGGCCTCGGCCACATGGCGGTCAAATTCGCCCGCGCCTGGGGCGCGGAAGTCACCGCCTTCACCTCGACTCTGGCCAAGCGCGACGAGGCCATGGCCTTCGGGGCGCATCGCGTCGTTGCCAGCAAC
>JBNKCS010000145.1:0-2606 GCA_050287865.1 Rhodocyclaceae bacterium
TCGGGACCGCCACTTCGTGGCGTCCTGCGCCCTTCGGGCTGGTCAGCCGTGGCGGGACGCCGCCTGTGGCCATTGGTCCGCGCTTTCCCGGCGCTACCTACACTCGCGAACACTGGCCGCATTCCCGAAGGGTGCCGACTGCCGGTCGCTGTGTTAGGGTTCGGGGCAATCCAACCGGCATGCGCGAGGGGACGACGTCATGATTCGGAACAGAGGGGCATTGGCCGCTGCGATTTTGTCGCTGCTGATTTTCGGCTGCGGCGGCGGCGGAAGCGATAGCAACGATCCCGCACCGGTCGCCGGCGAAATCCAGGTCAGCGGTACGCCGGGCGACGACGGCGTTTTCGATCCGGCGCCGGCGTGGGACGGTTCGAGCACGTTGTGGATGAGCCATTCCAGCGTGAACTGGTCGACCGATGATCCGGCGTTGTCGCAGGTGCATACGCGCATCGCTTCGTCGTCGGACAACGGCGCAAGCTGGACGGATGCCGGCGTCGATCCGAACCAGTCCCCTGCCGACTTTCAGGTGAGCGGCATCTGGGTGACCTGGCGTTTCGAGGTTTCCCGCCTCTTCTACGATCCCTACGACAGCGACGCGAGCCGGCGCTGGAAAATGCTCTGGCACCGCGTTGCCGCCACCCACACCCCGCCGCCATTGTTCCCGAACAGCTGGATCGGCTACAGCAGCGCCGCCGCGCCCGACGGAAGCTGGAGCGCGGAACGCAAGCTCTTCACCGGTTCGGCGTACAACGCCGCGGAGATGGACGTCGTCATCGGCGCGCCGGAGTTTCCGCTGGACAGCCAGTACAGCGCCGGCCTCGGCGGCTGTACGGTATTCACGGAACCCGGCGTGCTGGCGCGCAGCGACGGCATCTACGTCAGCCTGCAATGCACCGGCGCGAAGAAGATCGTGCTGCTGCGCTGCGACCGCGCCTTCTCGAGCTGCGACTACCTCGGCGATCTGCTCACGGCGGCGGATGCGCCGCAGTTTTCGCAAAGCGGCGAGACGCTGGATTTCTTCGGCGCCCCGGAACTGGTGGACACCGCCACGGCGACCTACCTAATCGTCACAGGCGTCGAAGAAATCGTCCCGGGGGGCGAGAACCGCTACAGCGGCTGCCTGGCATTTCGCATCAGCGATCTGGCCAGCGCGACGGTCGAACGCAGCGGCGGTGTGCCGGTGCTGGTCGAGCGGGTGAGCGGCACCAGCGGCAGCTTCAACGGCGCCTGCGGCTACGACGCCCACGCCACCGGCAGCGGCATCATCTACAGCGAGTACGCCCCGACCGACACGCCGCGCTTCAATCTATTCGCCAGCCAGGTCAACCTGCCCTGAGCGATCGCGGCCTTGGAAAAGTCAGGCGTGGTGGTACGCCGAGGCTGGCTATTTGCGGCCGATCAGCTCGATCATGTAGCCGTCGGGATCGGCGACGAAGGCGATCACCGTCGAACCGTGCTTCATGGGTCCGGGCTCACGGGTGACGGTGCCGCCCCGCTCGCGCACGCGGCGGCAGGCGGCCTCGATGTCGTCGACGCCGATCGCGATGTGGCCGAAGCCGTCGCCGAGCTCGTAGCTCGAGGTGCCCCAGTTGTGGGTCAGCTCGAGGACCGCGGTCTCGTCCTCGGGGCCGTAGCCGAGGAAGGCGAGGGTGAACTCGCCGCCGGGATAGTCCTGGCGGCGCAGCAGTTTCATGCCGAGCACCCGCGTGTAGAAGTCGATCGACCGGTCGAGGTCGCCGGTGCGGATCATGGTGTGCAGCAGTCTCATGGCTTCTCCTTCGCGTTGTCTCCTGCAGTCGGCGCCGGCACCGGTTCGCGCTGGCAGCGCCCCTGTTTTTCGAACCAGTAGGCGACATTGCCGACGACGACGATGCTGCCTGAAATCACGGCGCTCACCGCCGCCGTCGCCGCCGCAGCGACGACAAGGGCCGCGCACTCCTGATTGGAACATCTCATGATGCTCGCCACCTGCACCGGCTGCAGGTCCATCTGCCGGCTCACCACGTGGCAATCCGGATCGTAAACTTCGAACGTCCGCGGCACGATCAGGCAGGACTGCAGCAGGGGGACAGCCAGCCACGGCAGCAGCCGGCGGAACCGGCCGGCCCGGGATCTAGCGCTGACCGCCATTCCGCCGGATCGATTCGACGAACGAATGCAGCGCCTCCGGCGCTTCGGCCAGCGGATAGCGGCGCGGCTGGCCGACCATCGTGCGCCGGGTGATCGCCCGGATGGAAAGCGCTTCGACCCAGTTCCAGAATTCCAGTCGCGCGTCGTCGGGAAGGCCGACATCGTCGAAGGCGACGAGCAAGGCGGCCAGCCAGACATTGCGCGCCGTCTCGTCGATGGTGATGGGCAGATGCCAGGAGCGGAACCAGGTCAGCCCGCGGCTCTGGACACCGTCCGGCAATTCTCCGACGGAGTTGACGACGAAGGTGGCGATTCTTTCGACGATCGCCGCAAAACGTTGCGGGTCGCGCGGGAACAGGTCGCCGACGCTCGAACGACGCAGCAGTTCGTGATGATGCCTGACCAGCGCGCGCAACGCCTCATCCCCGAGGGGTCTGAAAACGGCCGGCGACGGCAATGGAGGCGACGGAAAGACC
>JBNKCS010000146.1:0-2580 GCA_050287865.1 Rhodocyclaceae bacterium
AGGATCACGGCGCCGGCATGCGACAGGCGCAGCATGTTCTCCAGATGGATGGCCGAGAACGGCGTCTCGCGCGGCACCAGCACCAGCTTTCTACCTTCCTTCAGGACGACGTCGGCGGTCCGGGCGATCAGATCGTCGGCAAGCCCCGCCGCCACCTTGGCCAGCGTGCCCATGCTGCAGGGACAAATGACGCAAGCGTCGGGCGGATTGGAACCAGAGGCCGGCGGCGCGTACCAGTCCTGAACGCCGAACACGGTCAGTTGTCCCTCTTTGGCCGCGAAACGCTCGGCGAAGTGGCGCTGCGCTTCGCGCGGCTGCACGGGCAGCACCATATCCAGTTCCTGTTTCGCCACCAGTTGCGCAGCCTGGGAGTACATCAGCCAGACGCGGACATCCGCCGCCAACAGACACTTGAGCAGTCGCAAACCGTAGGGCAGTCCGGATGCGCCGGTAAAGGCAAGCGCGACAGTTTTCAATTGGATTCCTCCCGCAGCAAGTGCGCCGCGACCAGACCGTTGATGACGCCGAACACCAGCGCGAAAAGCGCGAACACCGGCACAAGATAAAACACGCCGTCGTGCGGCACCAGCCACGCCCGCGCCAGCAACACCTGCCCGCCAATGTGGGCAAAAGCAGCCAGGATGCTTTGAGTGACGGAGCCGAACCAGCGTCGCGGCAAGTGGCAGGCGAACGCAAGCACCGCGAGGCTGAGCAGGGCGCCGGTCAGGCTCAGGAAGAAACCCGGCGCCAGGAACTGTCCGACCAGCAGGCTGCCGGCGACGACGCGAAGCAGCGATACCCACGCAGCTTCGCGCCAGCCATGGCGCGCAAGCACGACCAGAACGACGATATTGGCAAGCCCCGGCTTGATGCCCGGCAGCGGAGTGGGAATGGCGGCCTCCGCCACCGTCAGCACGATTGCCGCCGCCGCGTAGCGCGCTACCCGGCGATCCGCGGCTGAAACCCGAAGCTCGATGGTGTCGGAAGTCACGATGTCAATCTTTGCAAAACCGGCGCCAGCCGGAACATCGTTGCCATATAATCGACTGATGAAATACTGCCAGATGTCATTGGTTAAGCGGCCCCGAAATGGGTGGCTACCTGTCAGCAACATTATGGGACTTTTTACGTCGCCGTGATTTCCGCCCCCACCGTTCGCCCGGCAGATATCGGCCCACGACTTTCTCACCGTCGCAAATACCTGTGGCGCGTCGCGGGATCTGCTGTCGGCGTAGTGTCGGTTGCCTGGCCCTTCTCAGGTTACGCGCTCGGTCTGGGACCGCTGACGGGCGAAGCCGTCATCGGCGAGCCGCTGCGACTGGAAGTTCCGCTGTCCGGCACCCTCGACCAACGACTCGACGCCAGTTGCGTCAGCATACGGCGAAATCCCGATGGCATAGACGCCGAATATTTCCCGCGCGATCTTGTCGCTCACCTCGACAGCCAGGAGAGCGTCCCGACGGTAATGCTGGCATCCCGCTCCGCGGTCCGCCAGCCGCTGGTGGAATTTCGCATCTTTATCGGCTGCGGCTACAACCTGTCGCACGATTATGTCCTGCTGGCCGCGCCGCGCCGTGCGCCTGTTCCCCCAGTGGTTGCGGCACCGGCACCGGCTGCCTCCGGAGTGACGCGAGCCGTCCCGGCAGTCACTGCGACGCCTGCGGCCACGCCGGTTACAGCACCGGTCCTCGCCGGCAGCAGCCGGCTTCCCGATGGCATCCCCGGGCAGAACATCGTTCTCGACCGGGACATGACACTTGAGCAACTGGCCGAAAAGCACTTCCCCGGGCCGCTGCGGCAGCAACGCTTCATGCGCTGGGTGGCGGAAGCCAATCCGCAGTACTTCCCGGATGCGAAGAATCTGCGCCATCAGCAATTGCCGGGTGGTGCCGCCCTGGTCGTCCCCAAGGGCGTGCCGCCGCGGCGCCCGGGCGATCATCAGGGCAAGCTCAACCCGCTGGGCGAACCGAACAAACAATTGTCCCAACCCTCCGGCAGTACCAGAACGGGTCTGCCCGACGGCATCGCCGGCAAGGATTTCGTCGTCGACCACGACATGACGCTGGAAGAAATTGCGCGCCTGCACTTCCCCGGCCCGTTGCGCCAAGGGCGTTTCATGCGCTGGGTGGTCGAGGCCAACCCGCAGTATTTTTCCGGTGTCGATACTTACGATCTCCGCAATCACACGCTGAAGCAGGGTACGCGGCTTGTCGTGCCCGCTGGCGTCCCACCCCGCCGCCGCGGCGACCACCAGGGCGAAGTCACACCCCTGGGCGAAAGGACCGAATATCTGGCCACCGGGAAGAGGCCGCCCGCATCCGCAACGCAAGCCGCTCAGGGCGCTACCAAGGCCGCCGACGGCGCCGGAGACCGCCTGGTTGTCGGTGGCGGCATGTCGGTAAGGAACATGAAGGAAGCCATGGCCCTGGTCAATCAACTGACCGGCATGATGGAGAACCAGCTCGCCACGCAGGATGCGTACATCGACCGGATCAAGCGGCTTGAAACGAGCTTTGACGAACTGAACAAACAGATCGAGACGCTGAAGGAACAGGCCGCACAAAACGAAGGGCAGTGGCA
>JBNKCS010000147.1:0-2536 GCA_050287865.1 Rhodocyclaceae bacterium
GACGCCATGTCGCCGTAGCTGGTGACCCCGAGCACTTCCATGCCCTCGTCCTCGATTGCCTTGGCCAGCACGCGGATGCCGAGGCCCGAAGCGTTCTCGGAACGGAAGTCCTCGTCGATGATGATGACCGGGAAGTGAAAGCGCATGTTATGCCTCCGCAGGGCCGCCCCAAGGTGGCATGCGCCCCCCTGTGGGGGGCAGCGAACGAATGAGAGCGTGGGGGGCCAAAGTTACTCCTGAAAAGCAAAGACCCGCGCCGAACGGTCGGCCGCGGGTCGCGATAATAGGCGAAAGGGTTGGCGCTAGTGTTAAATCTTGGGCAAGGTTACGCCGACCTGCCCCTGGTACTTGCCGCCGCGGTCGCGGTACGACGTTTCGCAAACCTCGTCGGACTCGAAGAAGATGACCTGCGCGCAACCTTCGCCGGCGTAGATCTTGGCGGGCAGCGGCGTGGTGTTGGAAAACTCCAGCGTCACGTAGCCCTCCCACTCGGGCTCGAAGGGCGTCACGTTCACGATGATGCCGCAGCGGGCGTAAGTGCTCTTGCCGAGGCAGACGGTGAGCACGTTGCGCGGAATGCGGAAATACTCGACGGTACGCGCCAGCGCAAACGAATTCGGCGGAATCACGCAGTAGCCCTTGCCGGAGACCTCGACGAAGGAATTCGGATCGAAATTCTTCGGATCGACGATGGTCGAATTGATGTTGGTGAAGACGCGGAATTCGTCGGCGCAACGGATGTCGTAGCCGTAGCTCGACGTGCCGTAGGAAACGATCTTCTCGCCGTTCACCTCGCGCACCAGTTCGGGCGCGAAGGGTTCGATCATCTTGTGGCTGTCCGCCATGCGGCGTATCCACTTGTCCGATTTGATGCTCATTGCCTTGTCCGGAGCTCGATGGAAAGCGCGGATTTTACCCATCTTCCCCGTTCGATTCAGGGTTTCTTGAAGAGGCTGCACCCCCATATCCATTTGACGAAACGGAGGGTGCCCCGGCCCCTCGCGGCGGGCCGATACAAAAGTCAGCCGTGGTGGTACGCCATCAGCAGCCGCACCGTGTCCGGGCACGACAGGCGAACGAGTCAATAGCCGGACGGCGCCCTGTCGAACCAGGGGCGGGCGCGCTCCAGCTGGCCGGCCAGGCGGAACAATGTAGCTTCGTCGCCGAAGCGGCCGACGAATTGCATGCCAACAGGCAATCCGCGGGAATTCCAATGCAGCGGCACCGACATCGCCGGCTGCCCCGAGACGTTGAACGGCGGCAAAAATGGAATGAATTCGAGACTCTTCGCCGCCATGGGGCGAACGACGTCCAGCGCAGTCAACAACCAGCCGGCATTCAGCCGCCCAACCAGGCCGATGAAAACTCGCTCCGCCGCGGTCGGCCGCAAGGCGCCAATCAGCGGCGGCGGCACAGCGAGCGTCGGCGTCAGCAGTACGTCCCAGTCCTCAAAAAAGGCGCCGACAGACCGATTCGCAGTCTGCAGTTCGTTGAGCGCTGTTGCGTAGTCGGAGGCACGGAACGTCCTGCCCAGCAAACCCATCGCCCAGGTCGCCGCCTCGAAATCCCGCCGGCCCACGGAGCGGCCAACCAGCCGGGCGACCTGATCGATGTCCGCCCTTGTTTCGGCAGCCAGCACAACGATGAAAGCGGCCGACCATGTTTCCGCATCGAATGTGGGTGCAGCTTCGACGACTTCATGGCCCAGGTCGCGTAGCAGGTCTACGGTTGCCGCCAATCCGTCGCGGCATTCGGCATCCACCTTGCCGCCGAAGAAGGAGCGGCCGGTCCAGGCGATACGCAACCGTTCCGGTTCCGCGTCCACTTCGTCCCGCCAGGGCCGTGCCGGCGGCGGCACCACGCTGAGCGCACCGGGGTCGGGGCCGGCAGTGGCATCGAGAAGCGCCGCGCTGTCCCGCACCGAACGGGTTAGCGCGTGTTCGGCGACGAGTCCACGCCACGCCTCGCCGATGATCGGGCCGGACGGCGTGCGGCCACGCGTCGGCTTCAGGCCGAACAGCCCGCAACACGACGCCGGTATCCGTATCGATCCGCCGCCGTCGCCGCCGTGTCCGATGGGCACCATGCGGGCTGCGACGGCCGCGGCCGAGCCGCCGCTCGATCCACCGGGGGTCCGCGTCGTATCCCAGGGATTACGGGTCGGGCCATAGGCCTCCGGCTCGGTGTAGGGAGTCAGTCCGAATTCCGGTGTATTCGTCCTGCCGATGGGAAGCAGCCCGGCCGTCCGATAGCGCCGCACCAGTTCGGTATCCGTCGACGCGGGGATGTTCCGCAGCACGCGGTTGCCGAATCCGGTCGGCAGCCCGGCATAACTCGCCAGCATGTCCTTGACGACGAAAGGAACGCCGGCGAAGGGGCCGGAGCCGGGGTTTCCGGCGGCGGCCCGGGCCGAATCGAACATCGGCCGGATGACGGCATTGAGGACCGGGTTTCTTTCCTCGACGCGCCGGATCGCCTCATCGACAAGGTCGGTCGCCTTGACACGGCCCTGGCGAACCAGTTCGGCCAGACCAAG
>JBNKCS010000148.1:0-2480 GCA_050287865.1 Rhodocyclaceae bacterium
ACACCGCGCTCGGGGTCGAAACGCTTCACTGCCTTCATCAGGCCGATGTTGCCTTCCTGAATCAGGTCGGCATGGGGGAGGCCGTAACCAAGATAACCACGGGCGACGGCGATCACCAGCCGCAGGTGGGATAGCACCAGCCGGCGGGCCGCCTCGATATCGTTGTCGTCGCGGAAACGCCGGGCAAGCTCGAACTCCTCGCCATCGGCGAGCATGGGCACGCGGTTCGCCGCCTGGATATAGGCTTCGATACTGCTGGCGGTTGCCGGCGCGGGAAACTGGGCAAGAGTCAGGGCGTGGCTCATCTGTCCGATCCTCCTTCAGTACAAATTTTAGCACTCGGGCTATATGAGTGCTAATGATACACCAAAGTTCCAGACAAATTTAGTGGGGTAATGCCGCCGGATGAGTATTTGCGGCGTCGTGCGGACGTCTGCCGGTCGCGCTGAAGATATGTGGGGCGTTGTCCCATCCCTCGCTACGCGAGGGATCGCCACTTCGTGGCGTCCCGCGCCCTTCAGGCCGACACGCCGCGGCGCCTCCAGTTCCGCGACATAAGGTCGCATGCGGCGACGTGTCGCGGCGCTGCAAGTGGCGGCGCTTCTAGACTGCGGACCTTTACCTTAGTAGGGGGATTTTTTCGTGAATCAGACGCAATGCGCGCTTGCCGTCGCCGCCATCTTCGTGGCCCAGGGAGTGATGGCCCAGGAGGAGGAAGACAAACGTCTCGACGAGGTGAGCGTCACTGCGACGCGCGAGGCCCGAGCCACGGCCGAGGTTCCCCAGGCGATTTCGGTCATCGGCAAGGAGACGATGGACCAGAAGAAGATGTTCAACATGAAGGACGCCTTGCAGGAAACCCCCGGCGTCCTCATCGACAGCAAGAACGGCGGCTTCGATGCGCGCCTGATCATTCGCGGCGCCGGCCTCAAGGCGCCCTACGGCATTCGCGAGATCATGGTGCTGCGCGACGGCGTGCCCTTGTCCGATCCGGATAGTTTCACCCGCCTCGACTTCGTCGATACCCAGGATATCGAGCGCATCGAAGTGGCCAAGGGTCCGGGCAACCTGTTCGCCGCGGGCAGCGCGGGCGGCGCGATTCAGGTCTTCTCCAAGTCGGTCTTCGACGACTCGGCCAACAACGCCCGCGTCGGCTTCGGCAATTTCGGGACCCAGAACTACCATCTTCGCTATGGCGCCAAGGTTACCGATACGCAGGCGCTGGCAGTCACGGCGACCCACCGCAAGATGGATAACGACTGGCGCTACTGGAACGAGTTCGACACCACGCAGACTTCGCTGAAGCACGGGCTCGTGCTCGACTCCGGTGGCGTACTGGAGAGCGAACTTTCGTATGCGGAAGCCAATGTGCAGTTGCCCGGCTCGATGGATGCGACGCTGTTCGAAGAGTTCCAGACCACCGGCAAGCAAAGCGGGACTTCCGATGCGTGGAAGAATTCCGGCCGCTACTCGAAAGTCTGGTTCTTCAACTCGAAGCTGGAATCGCAGCACGGTGATTTCACCTTCAAACCGCGCGTCTATTACAACACCTGGTACCACTACCATCCAGTCACCGGCATCGTCAATGAGACGGCGGACTGGGTATGGAACCTGGGTACCGATATCGAGGGCCTGTACCGCCACACCGACGGCAGCCTGGTGGGTGGCCTGACGGTGCGCCAGGAACGTGTGCCAAATTCGCGCAAGTACCGCTACGCCAGCGTGGTCACGACGACCAGTCACGGCGCCTGTGTCGATTCCGCAACCGCCTCCGGGCGCATCATCGCGACCTGCTCCGACGCCAAGGGCGAGCTGACGGAAACCGACAACTCGACGACCCTGCTGACCGGCGTTTACCTGCAGGAATCCTGGCGCCCCGGCGACCGCTGGATCATCGACGTTGGCGGGCGTTACGACGTCGCCAAGTTCAAGGACAGGAACAACGAACTCTACGCCTACAACTATTCGACCGGGGCCTACACTGCTGGCGCCGGTGAAACCACGCTCGACAAGACTTTCCACCTGCCGGCTCCCAAGGTGGCGGCGAGCTACCGCCTGACGGATGCCTTGCACCTGTTCGCGACGGTGGCGCAGGCGGCGCAGATTCCGTCGACCGGAGAAATCGCCAGCAATCCCTCGCTCGATGCGTCGGTCGCGCGCAACCAGGAGGTCGGGCTCAAGGGGCGCGGCCGCACCTGGACTTTCGACGCCAGCTACTACGTGACCAACGTCCGTGACGAGATCGTCCAGCAGAGCAACAGCGGCACCACCACCTATCTCAATGCCGGCCGCACGGACAAGAAAGGCTTTGAAGTGGCCGGCCAGGTCGAAGTGGGAGGCGGCTTCGAGGTCGGCGGCTACTACAGCTGGACCGACTACAAGTACAAGGACTTCACCGAACCGGTCAGGGTCGGCGCGACTACCGTCAACCTCGATCGCGCCGGCAACACCCTGCCGTTCGTGCCGGAGAACCAGTATGG
>JBNKCS010000149.1:0-2461 GCA_050287865.1 Rhodocyclaceae bacterium
GGGTTGTCCAGCAAAGCAAACAATCCCAATATAAAATCGAGATGCTTGTCAGGCAGATTGAGATTCTGGGAAGTTCCGATCAATACCCGATTACCCCAAAAGAACATGGCATCTATTTCCTGCTCGGCAATCGCCGGCGAAGGCGACGACATGCAGCGCGACGACTGGTATTCGGGCAAGCGCGATCCGCTCGACCTGGCCAAGCCGGAGACGATCGGCGACTATGCGGCGCGCCGTCCACTGGCCCGTCTCGGTGCCCGCAAGCTGAAGACGCGCAAGGTGCCGGTGCTGCTTGAGGCCCCGCTGGCTGCCGGGCTGATCGGCAGCTTCGTGCATGCCGCCAGCGGCGGCGCGCTCTACCGCAAGTCCTCGTTCCTGATCGACGCGCTGGGCAAACAGATTTTTCCGGACTTCGTGCGCATCAGCGAGCGGCCCCATCTGCCGAAGGGGCTGGCATCGAGCCCCTTCGACGACGATTGCGTCGCCACGCGGGATCGCGAGGTCGTCGATGGCGGCGTGCTGCAGGGCTACTTTCTCTCGACCTACTCCGCGCGCAAGCTGGGCATGCAGACCACCGGCAACGCGGGCGGCAGCCACAATCTGCTGGTCGAGCCGGGACAGCACGATTTCGCCGGGCTGCTGCAGGAAATGGGCACGGGCCTTCTGGTCACCGAAGTGCTCGGACACGGCATCAACTACGTGAACGGCGACTACTCGCGCGGCGCCGCCGGTTTTTGGGTGGAGAACGGCAGGATCGCCTATCCAGTTCACGAAATCACCATTGCCGGCAATCTCAAGGACATGTTCCGCGGTATCGTCGCCATCGGCAGCGACATCGTCGTGCGCGGCTCCAAGCAGTGCGGCTCCATCCTGATCGACCGGATGACGGTCGCCGGGCAGTAAGGACGCCGGATGGCTTCAGGCGCACCTGGAGCCGCAATAATTTCGCGATCCGACGCAATTAGCGTACATTGGAGCGACATGCTCGTCAGCCGACCTCCGCTCATCGTACCGGTCGTCGTGAATCCCGATGACCGGTGTGCGTTTCCAGAAGGAGAGTTTGGGTGGATGGAGTACTGCAATACCTGCGGCATCATGGTCAGGGGTTCGATACGGAGATTGCCGCGGCGACTGGGCTGACGATCGAGAAAGTTCGGCTGGCGATCACCAATCTGTCGGCCGACGGGGGCGTTTTGGTCTGCCGCTCGATTCAATTCAAGGAAGGCCAGCCTGTCGAGGCCATGCTGTGCCGGGTCTCGGGCTACATACCGCCCGCCAGCCCGGGCCGGAAGCCCAAGCGATAGCGGGCGACCCCGGGTGCAACGGAGACGATCATGCTGATACGACGTCGAATCTGGCTGTACCGCCTCCCGGGACAAGTGTTCGCGCAACAGATTTCGTTCGAACGACCGGTGACGGCTGCGACGGTACGGCGTGTCCTGCAGCGCACCGTCGGCGCGCCTCTTGAGCTATGGGGCCGTGGTGTCGCCGACTCCGTGGCCGGACACGGTTAGCCGACCGGTCCACGTTCGCGTTTGAAATATCCCTTGCGCATGCGAAATTTTGCTTGCAATTGAGTCCATTGCGGTCCATAGTGCGCGCCAGCGATCCTCAAGCAGTGCTGCTGTTGTTCGGTTCAGTGCCCGCTAATCCGCGGTATCTCCCTTCATCGCCCCGCCGTCTTGATCTTCGTCCTACCCGAGGGATTTCCCTCTCTTTATGTATTTTTGGAGTTTCAAGATATGGCTACAGGTACCGTCAAGTGGTTCAACGATTCCAAGGGCTTCGGCTTCATCACCCCCGAGGACGGCGGTGAAGATCTCTTCGCCCATTTTTCCGCAATTCAGGCGAGTGGCTTCAAGACCCTGAGCGAAGGTCAGCGCGTTACGTTCGACGTCACCGCCGGCCCGAAGGGCAAGCAAGCCGCCAATATCCGGCCGGCCGACTAAGTGCCCCCTGTCGGCATGGCTCGCGCTATGCCGACAGTACCCGGAGAAGCCCGGCACCTGCCGGGCTTTTTGTTTCTTTTTTCTGGAGACACATTTTTGGCCAAAGAAGAACTGATTGAAATGAGCGGCGTGGTGATGGAAGTCCTCCCCGACGCCCGCTATCGCGTTACGCTCGACAATGGCCACATGCTGGTCGCCTATAGCGCAGGCAAGATGCGCAAGCACCATATCCGCATCCTCGCGGGCGACAAGGTTTCACTGGAGCTTTCTCCCTACGACCTCTCCAAGGGCCGCATCACCTTCCGGCACATCGAAGGTCGGGGCGCGACTGCCGCGCCGCCGCGTCGTCGCCGCTGAGCAGAGCCGCCCAACTTTCTTGAAACGCCGCGCCGGCAGATTCGTCTATCTTGAGGCGATTCGTGCCGTGTTCTGCGAAGGTACGACTGGCAACTCCCACTCGACGCGGTTCCGTCCCAGGCGCTTGGCGCGGTAGAGCGCGGTATCGGCCCGCT
>JBNKCS010000150.1:0-2392 GCA_050287865.1 Rhodocyclaceae bacterium
CGTATTCTTCCTTGCCGGGATTGCGGAACATGCTGATGTTGCCGGTGGTGACCTTGATCCAGTCTTTGCCGGCGTTGACGTTGCGCTTGTGGTTTACCCAGGCGGCGTAGTCGTAGCGGTCCGACTTGAATTTGCGCGAGTAATGGCGCGCATAGCGATCGACGTCGCGGCTTTCCCAGTCCTGTCGCCATTCGTCGATCACGGTGAGCAGCGCCTTGCGTTCCGCCTGCCAGTCGTCGAGCGACAGCCACTCGATACTGTTGCTGATGATGACCGGCGTCAGGCCGACCTGCAACCTGTGGCCGAGCGCATCGAGATCCGGATTGGCGAGGACGACGCAGCCGTCGGAGGCCTTGGGCGGACGCGAGAAGGTATCCGATGGCGTGCCGTGCAGCCAGATGCCGTGGCCGTTGCGGCCCATGCGGCGATCCCAGTCGTTGGGGTAGCTGATCGGGAACGCGCCGGTGCCGTAAAAGTCGGTCAGCTTCTGGCGGGGCAGGCTGGCGGTGACGTGATAGACGCCGATCGGTGTGCGCTGGTCGCCTTCGCGCATTTTTTCGGCGCCCCGTTTGCCCTGCGAAACGTAATAGTCGGCGACGAAGTGCGGCGTGCCGTCCGCGTTGCGATAGAGGTAGAGGCGCGATTTCTGCGTGTCCACGACCACGGCATATTTCTGGTCGGCGCGCATTTGCAGCAGGTAGCGCGGCACGTACTCGATCTTCGGCCGGTCGCGATAGGCACGCAGGCGGACCAGCGCCTCCTCGCGCAAGTCGTCAACCTTGCTGCCCGCCTTGCGCACACCACCTTCGCCGAACGCGGTCAGCGGTTGCGCGTGCGCCAGCAGCAGATCGCCGCGGATCAGATAGGCGAGACGGAAATTCGGATAGCCGCGGATCAGCGCGTCGGTCTGCTCCAGTGCTTGTTCCCAGTGGCTATGCTCGACGAGGTCGAAGACGCGGGCCAGCATCGGCTCGGGACCCGAATCCGAATAGCGCGGCTGGGCGGTCGGCTGTGTCACGGTCCATAGCGCCAGCGTTGCCGCCACGCCGGTGGCGGCTGTTCGACGCAGGAGTTTGCGAATCGCGTTCACCGGCCGATGCGTTCCTGCTGGATGAGCCAGCGGCCATCCTGGTACACCAGCACAAGCGTTTTGGTGGCCGAGGATTTGAACGTTGCCGATCGGTAGTTCTGGCGAAAGCGGGCCGTGGCCTTGCCGGCGCCATCCTGGGTTACCTGCAGGTTGCCGATGCCGACGTTGATCGCCCCCGGTTTGTCGATGCGGTCGGTACGTTCCGCTTCCCAGTCGGCGCGACTGCCGCCGCCGGGAACGTCGAAATCCCTGGCGTAATGGGCCAGATATGCCTTGACGTTCTTGTTCGACCAGGCGGCAGCCCAGCCACGAACGGCCATGCTAACGTCGGCGACGGCGTTAGGCGCGCCGGTCTCGGGCGCGGGCTTCGATGCGGGTTTCGGTGCAGCGGGCTCCACGGTGGCGGTGGCTGCCGGAGCCGGCTTTGCGACTGTCGTGGCTGCGACGGCTACCGGGGTGGGTTGAACGTCCGGCGGCTTGACCGCTACGGGCGCGGGCTCGATGGTGGTCGGCTTCGTCTGCTGCGCCGCGCGTACGCCTACCAGATTGTGGATCATCGAAAGTTTGGTCTGCGCGCGGGCGTTCGACGAATCGATCTGCAGCGCCTTGTCGTAGGCCTGACTGGCCATGCGGGCGTAGAGGTCGCCGAGGTTCTCGTGCGCCGTGGCATAGGCCGGATGCGTGCGGATCGCCTTCTCCAGCGCCTGCTTGGCTTTTTCGTACTGCTTTTGCTGTGCGTAGATGACGGCGAGATTGTTGTACGGCTCCGGCAATTCCGGGTAGTCCTCGGTCAGCTTCTGGAAGACGGCGATCGCCTCGTCGCTCCTGTTCATTTCGGTCAGGATCAGGCCCTTGAGGAAACGCGCCTGGGCGTCGTTCGGTTTGCCGGCGAGATACTTGTCCGCCTGTTCAAGGGCTTGCGCGTTTCGACCCTGCTTCATCAGGCGCTCGATCTCCTGGAGGGAATCGGCGTGCGCATTGGCGAAGATGCCGAACATGAGCGCGACGACGAGCAAATGGAGCGAAAAGGCGCGAGATAAGGTCATGTTATAGTTAAGCAAATAGTGTCCGATGTGACGGCCGATTTTAGCAAGAAGCAGCCTGCCGAGACAACGACGCCTGCCGCAGGAATAGGCGGCAAAAACCAAGCGATCCGGCCTTATCCACGTTTCCCATGCTCAAACTCCATAATTCCCTGACCCGCACGTTGCAGGACTTCGTGCCCATCGAGCCGGGTCGTGTCCGCATGTACGTCTGCGGCATGACCGTTTACGACTATTGCCACCTCGGCCACGCCCGCGT
>JBNKCS010000151.1:0-2350 GCA_050287865.1 Rhodocyclaceae bacterium
ACGCCGAACACCACCTCGGCGCCGGCCGCCGCACCGTCTACGGCCTCGGACAGTGCGAAGCAGTTGGCGTCGTTGGCGATGCGCACGTCGCGTTGCAGCGCGGCTTCGAGGTCGCGCCGCAAGGGCTGGCCGATCAGCCAGGTCGAGTTGGCGTTCTTGATCAAACCCGTGACGCGCGACTCGGCGCCGGGAATGCCGATGCCGACGCTGCCGCGCCGGCCCAGTTCGTCTTCCGCTGCGCGCACCAGCCCGGCGATCGCGGCCACCGTGCCCGGATAATCGCCGCGCGGCGTTGCCACGCGATGGCGCAGCAGCTCGCCGCCATCGTCGTCCAGCGCGACGATTTCCGTCTTGGTGCCCCCGAGGTCGATACCCAGCCGCATGGCGTCATTTTGGCATGTAGCCCCAAGTCTGCGAGAATCCGCGCCATGGCTGACGAAAACATCATCGAAGTCCAGGATCTCTACTTCGCTTACGGCGACAACCGGGTGCTGCACGGCCTCGACCTTTCCGTTGCGCGCGGCAAGGTCGTCGCCATCCTTGGCGTCTCCGGTTCAGGCAAGAGCACGCTGCTCAAGCTGATCGGCGGCCAGATCAAGCCGCAGCACGGCACGGTGCGCGTGAACGGCGAGATCGTCGGCGACCTGGACAGCGACGGCCTGTATGCGCTGCGTCGCGAGATGGGCATGATGTTCCAGAGCGGCGGCCTGTTCTCCGACATCAGCGTGTACGAGAACATCGCCTTTCCGTTGCGCGAGCTGACCAATCTGCCCGACGACCTCATCCACCGCATGGTGTTGATGAAGCTGCACGCGGTGGGCCTGCGGGGTGCGAATGCGCTGATGCCCAACGAACTGTCGGGCGGCATGGCGCGCCGCGTGGCGCTGGCGCGTGCCATCGCCCTCGATCCGCAGCTGATCATGTACGACGAGCCCTTCGCCGGCCTCGACCCGATCTCGCTCAACGTCATCGCCCACCTGATCCGCTCGCTCAACGACGCGCTCGACGTGACATCGATCATCGTCAGCTACGACGTCATGGAGTCCTTGATGGTGGCCGACTACGCCTATTTCATCCACGACGGCGCGCTGGTGGCGGCAGGCACCTCGCAGGAAATCCTCGCCTCCAAGGATCCCTTCGTGCACCAGTTCGTCAATGCCCAGCCCGACGGGCCGGTCGCCTTCCATCATCCGGCCCGGCCGCTGCGCGAGGCGCTGCGCCTGGGCTGAACGCCCGCCTACTTGCCCAGCAGGCCCTTCAGCAGTTCCTTTTTCGCCTTTTCCTTCAGGTCCTGCTTGAGTTCCTCTTTCTTCTCGTCGACCTTCGCTTTCAGCTTGCCCTCGGCGATGGCGGCGAATTCGATCTTGTAGGACAGTTTGTCGAACGGGCCGGTGACGCGCACGGGCACGGTCACGCCTTTGAGGTGTTCGAGATCCTTGGCGCCCTGGCCGCCGGAAGTACTGACGACGCTGGCCTTGGCCAGATAGTCGATGCTGCTGCGGCCGACGTCGATGTCGCCCGCGCCGCCCAGCCGCAGGAAGGGCGACTTCATCGAAAGGTCGTCGTTGCGGGCGACGCCGTCGGCGATCCTGAACGACGCGGTCAGTTCCGAGAAATCGGTCTGCTCGGAGGCCTTGGCCTGTTGCACGGTGTCCTGTCGCGCCGACAGCAGGGCTTTCATTTCCCGGAATTTCTGGGCGAGGTTGATGCCCTTGATGGCGCCGTCGCGCAGCGCCACCGACGCGGCGCCGCCGAGCGCGCCCTTCATCGCCGCTACCGTGTCGCCGCGGGTGGCAAGATCCAGCCGGATGTCGCCCTGCCCCTCGATCAGGTCCTGGTCGGCCAGATCCTTGAGCAGCGGATTGATGCGAACGCCGGTCAGGTTCTCTCGCAAAGTGACGGCGTTGCCGTTGGCGTTGACCGACAGCGCGCCGGACAGCGTGCCGTCGTAGAGGTTCATCGAATGCGGCGCAACCTCCAGTTTGCCGTTGCGCGCATCGATCCTCAGCTTGATGTTGGTGGCCTTGAGCTTGTTGACCTGCAACTGGCCGATGCGCGCGTTGCCATGCACGTTGAGGCCCTTGAGCGCCGACAGGTCGATGCGCGCGTCGCCCTCGGTCTTGCCGGCGGCGGCCTGTTCCTTGTCGCCCGGCTTCGCCGGCGGTAGGTACTTGTCCACATTGAGGTTGTCGATGTCGAGATCGAAGCCGAGGTCGAGCGGCGAGAATTTGGCGACGTCGAACTTGAGCGCAATGCCCGATTCGTCGAAGCTGGTCGAAAGCGCACCCTTGGCGGACTGCTTCTCCAGCTCGGCATGCAGTTGCCCGGAAATCGGCAGCCGCAGCGTCTT
>JBNKCS010000152.1:0-2270 GCA_050287865.1 Rhodocyclaceae bacterium
AGATGAGACCACAGACTTTTCGGCAGGCAGCTGGACGGCTTTAGGCACCGGACTGTATGTAATCTACCGCGAGCAACCGACCGTAACCATCACTGCAAGCGATGACACCAAGACCTATGATAGCGCCGCTTACAGCGGTGGCAACGGCTATACCGGCAGTGGTTTTGTCAACGGAGACACCATCGCGAGCATTACCGGCACGCCAGCCTATGGTGGCACTGCCCAGGGCGCGACCAATGCCGGCACCTACACGCTCAGCCTCAGCGGCCTCGGTAACGGTTTGGGGTATGCCCTTTCCTATACAGACGGCACGCTAACCATCAACAAGGCGGCTCTGACGATTTCCTCCGCCGACGTGACCAAGACCTACGATGGCACCACCAGTGCGGCCGGTTCGGCCACAGTTACGGCTGGGACGCTGTTCGGCTCCGACGCGATTTCCGGCGGTACCTTTGCCTTCAACGACAAGAATGCCGGCGGCAACAAAACGGTTACCGTTTCCGGCGTCACCGTCTCCGACGGCAATTCGGGCAACAACTACACGGTGAGCTACGCCGACAACACCACCAGCACTATCAACAAGGCAATGCTGACAGTCACGGCAGACGACCAAACAAGGCCCTACGGCGCGCCAAACCCGACGTTCACGCAAACTATCAGTGGCTTCGTGAACGGAGAGAACGCGATCACCGCTGGTATCACAGGCTCGGCCGTCGGCAGCAGCACAGCCACCGCCAGCAGTGCTGCGGGCGCCTATGTCATCACCGGCAGTACCGGCTCGCTGGCGGCGGGCAACTACAACTTTATGGCGGCTGACGGCACGCTGACGATCACGGCCACGTCGTTTGCACAACAATCAGCAGTGCAAGCGGCCCAAATGCTGCCGCCAACCGGCGCACTACCTCTCAGCATCTCTGGTGGGCTGGAGTTTGTGGACGTACCGACCGGAACGAGCGGCAGCACGGCTCCGTTAGTAGCTCAGCTACCGGAAGGCGGCACACAAGCGCTTGCCGACATGGTGCGCATTTTCGTGGAAGACGGCGGAATTCTGTACGAACGGGACAAGCGCCAATAATCAATTGATCGAATTTGATACGGAGTCCATCGATGAATTTTCTCAAGACCACGCTGGCCCTTGCATTGGCCAGCGCCCTGCCCGCATTCGGACAACAACCCCCCGACGCCGGGCGCGTCCTGCAAGAGAACCGCTTACCGACGCTGACGGTGCCGCAACCGGGCACTGTCCTTTCCATTCCCTCACGATCTGCAAAGGAAGTCGCACCCGGCGGGGCGACCGTCATGCTGAAGGGCGTGCAATTCTCGGGTAATACCTGCTTCACTGAAGCGGAACTCCAGCAGGTTGTCGGCGATGTCTCGGGCCAATCCTTCGATCTCGCAGGATTGTACGACATCGCAGACAAGGTCACGCAGCACTACCACGCGAACGGCTTTCCCTTTGCCCGCGCTTTCCTTCCCGGCCAGAACATTACCGATGGCGTTATCCGTCTCGACGTCGTGGAGGGGAGGTTCGGCAAGGTGCTGGCCCAAGGCGATGCAAATCTGAGCAACGGCGCCCAGCGTTTCCTCGCCTCGCTGGAACCGGGATCGGTGATCGAATCTGATCCGCTGGAGCGCGCCACGCTAATCCTCAACGACCAACCCGGCATCAAGACGATGCCTATCCTTCGCCCCGGGCAGGAGCTGGGCACCGGCGACCTTGTCGTCGAGGTCAGCCGCACGCCCTTGATCCGCGGCGACGTGGGACTAGACAATCACGGCAACCGCTACACCGGCGAGACGCGTCTGCACGCCAATCTCCAGATCGACAGCCCTTTCCTCTTGGGCGACCAGATCACGATCCGCTCGCTTTACAGTGAAGAAGACCTCTGGCTGGGTAGCATCGGTTACAGCGTACCGCTCGGCGCATCCGGGTTGCGCGCCAATGCGTCCTATGCCCACACCAGCTACCAACTCGGCAAGGACTTCGCCAGTCTGGACGCCCACGGCACGGCACAGGTGAGCAGCGCCGGGCTCTCCTACCCTGTGATTCGCTCGCAGCAAAGCAACCTGACGCTGGCCGCGTCCTGGCAACACAAGAAACTCAACGATCAGCAAGACAGTTCCAATACGGATAACGACAAATCCAGCACTAGCGGTGTTATGTCCATGTCGTTCGATCATCGCGACGGTCTGGGTGGTGGTGGCATTACCTACGGTGTTGTGTCCTGGACGGCCGGCCATCTGAAGCTGGACTCGGAACTCGAGGCAAC
>JBNKCS010000153.1:0-2221 GCA_050287865.1 Rhodocyclaceae bacterium
CATGCCGACGCCGCCGTAGATGGCCGTCGCCTTGAGGCGCAGATGCCTGCCGTAGGTGCGCACGCTCTCATGCACTTGCACGGCCAGTTCGCGCGTCGGCACCAGCACGAGGCAGCGCGGCTTGAAGCGCTTGATCGACAGCCCGGTATCGCGGGTCGACAGCAATTGCAGGATGGGCAGGGTGAAGCCGGCGGTCTTGCCGGTGCCTGTCTGGGCGGCGGCCATGAGGTCGCGGCCGGCGAGCACCACGGGGATCGCCTGGGCCTGGATGGGCGTAGGCGTGTCGTAACCCTGCTCGGAAATGGAACGCAGAATCTCGGCCGAAAGGCCAAGGTCGGTGAAATGCATGAGTTGCTCCTGGATTCGGCCCTGCGTGCAACGAGGCACGAACCAGTCGAGGCAGAACACTTAATGGGGTAAACGCGGGAAAGGAATTCCGGTCGCGACGCGCAACAATGACTGACAAAGAGAAGCGCGGCGCGCAGTGTAACAGCTTAGGCCCTCGCCCGCCCGGCTATTTCGCCACTCCGCTCCCACCAAGCGAGCATCGACGATTGGCGTACCACCACGGCTGACTTTTTTGAGATGACGGAAGGCGAGATGGAAGTCCGCCGATAAGCCGGGTTCTGTCGTGGGCAACCATTCCTCTGGGACCGCCGTTACCGACGGCCTCTAGCAGCCTACCCGGGAGCGACGCGAGCAACGTCATAGCCCCCCTATTTGGCCTTGCCCCGGATGAGGTTTGCCGTGCCGTCCGTGTTACCACGTCCGCGGTGGGCTCTTACCCCGCCATTTCACCCTTGCCGGCCCTTCTCCTTCAGCGCAGGAACTTTCGTTCCCGCTCTTCAGGAAATGACTTTGCCGCCTTGCGGCGTCAAAGTCGGGCTTAGGCGGTATCTTTCTGTTGCACTGTCTGTCGCCTTGGGCCGCTTGCGCGGCTTGCTGCGCCCGGCTGTTAGCCGGCATCCTGCTCTATGGGGCCCGGACTTTCCTCCAGGTGCTTTTTACACACCCAGCGGTTGCCTGGCGGACTTCCGGATGGAATTGTATCAGCCGGCCTAGTCGGCCTCGGCATCCCTGTCGGGGGCGGAGGCACGGCCTCCGCTCTGGACGAACTTGAACATGCCGTCCTTCTCCATGAAGCTGCCCATCAGCTCCCCAGGCGCCGGCGGCGGGTCGGCGAAGGTATCGAAGGCGCAAGTGCGCAGGTCGGTGACATACCAGCGCTTGCCCTGCCGGAGGATGAAGATGCCCCGTTGCGGGCTATAGACGTCGACCCGGACCTTGCTGCTGTTGGTGTGCTTGAGGTGATAGCGCCGCTGGCAATTGGGATGCTGGCGCGCGACCAGATCGAGATCCCAGCCCTTGGTCCAGAAGTTGGGCTTGATCCGCTCGATGGTGATCGAAACCTGGCTGCCCGAGATCAGGTATGCCGCAGGATCCTTGGAGCAGCCTCCGATCAGCATCGCCAGCAGAGGAACAAGTATCCATCGCATCATGTCAGCCTCCATGTCACCGCTTCACCCGCCCGCAACGGCACCAGCGCATCGCCATCCCCGAATGCCAGCGTCGCCGGCACGGTCCAGTTCTCCTTCACCAGCGTAATGCGCTCGGCGTTGCGCGGCAAACCGTAGAAATCGGCGCCGAAATGACTGGCGAAGCCTTCCAGCCTGTCGAGCGCGCCCGCCGCCTCGAAGGCCTCGGCGTACAACTCGATGCCGGCATGCGCCGTGTAGCAGCCGGCGCAGCCGCAGGCCGCTTCCTTGGTGCGCCGGCCGTGCGGCGCCGAGTCGGTGCCGAGGAAGAACTTGCTGCTGCCACTGACCACGGCGTCCTGCAGCGCCTGCTGGTGGACGTTACGCTTGAGAATCGGCAGGCAGAACAGGTGCGGGCGGATGCCGCCGACCAGCATATGGTTGCGGTTGTACATCAGGTGCTGGGGCGTCAGGGTCGCCCCCAGGTTGTCGCCCTTGTGCGCCTGCACAAACCTGGCGGAGTCCGCCGTGGTGATGTGTTCCAGAACCACCTTCAGGTTGGGGAAGGCCTCCATGGTGGGTGCCAGTACCCGTTCCAGAAATACCTTTTCCCGGTCAAAGATGTCAATATCGTGGTCGGTTACTTCGCCATGAATTAATAACAGTAAACCCTGCTCTGCCATGGCTTCAAATACCGGATACAAACCATCCAGCGAACCGACACCGTGGCTGGAGTTGGTGGTAGC
>JBNKCS010000154.1:0-2205 GCA_050287865.1 Rhodocyclaceae bacterium
GTCGGTGTCGGCCTTTTGCTGGGCGCGCGCCTGCTGCCGAGCCGCACTCAGGCGTTGTCGGACGAACTCGACGAACGCCTGGCCGACGATTCGTCAGGCCATTCGATCGAACCCGCCAAAGACTTTTCTCCGCCCGTCGCAAAACCGGCGACCGCGATGCCCAAGGCTGCCGCCGTGAGCCGCCATCAAACGCCAACGGAAGATCACATTGCGGCGCCGGCTCCCACCCCGCCGCGTGCAGCCGCGCCGCTAGTCGAATTCGGGTGGGACGACGAGCCCGAGACGGCGCCGCCGCCGACCACCACCAAGGCTGCGGCGACGCCGGCCAAATCCCCGCTTGCATCGGACGAAGTTCGTTCGTCCCGCTCGCAGAGCGGCCATATCGATTTCGTTCTGCCTGTCAGCATGACGGACACGCCCGAACAGGAACCGAGCGACCCTGCAACCGCGGCCATCGAGCTGGCAAACATCATGACGTCGATGGGCCTCACGGAAGCGGCGGCCCAAACCCTGGTCGAACATATCCGTGAAAACCCGCGCGAGTCGTTGCCGCAGTGGTTGAAGCTGCTCGAAATCCATCGCCTGAACGGCAACCGTGACGAATTCGAGCGATCCGCATCGGAGTTGAAACAGCATTTCAACGTCCAACCGGATGAGTGGAATTCCGGCGGCAGCCACGGACGCCTGTCGCTTGAGGCCTATCCGCACATCCGGTCGCAGATTGTCCGCCTGTGGCGGAAACCGGATTGCGTACCGTTGCTGCGAACCTTGCTGTTCGACAACCGCGAAGGAACCCGCCTTGGCTTTCCGCTGGCGGTCGCAGAGGAAATCCTGCTCCTCATCGCCATACTCGACAGCAGCAAATGAGTCCTTCCGTATTTGAAGTCTCCGTCTCCGCCGACGGTGTGGTGGAGCCAGGCAAAGGCGTTCTCGCCGTATTCGTTCCCGCCAGCGACGGCTCGTCGCCGCTGGTCGTCGCTGGTTGCGATCCTCGCCACAATCCGGGCAAGCCTATCGAAGGACTGGCCGGGCCAGTTTTTTTGCACGTCCGGACAACGCTCGGCGACCAGAACGGCTTGCGCTGGGTCGTCGTCGACAACTGGGGACGCTTCTTCGAGGCATTGCCGCACTGGGCGAACCGCGGGCAGACAGCACCGGTCCTGGAATTCAAGCGTTTCCCGGGCGGAGTCGGCGTCGATGCCTTCAGCAAGGAAATGGGTGCATCGGGCGACGCAGCGCTCGAACTGCTATCGACCGTCGTCGAAGGCGGAATTCCCGAGACCGTTCCCGTCAGTGCGCGCCAGTTTCTCGAGACCATCGAACTTCACGGCAATCTTCCCGCGCCGGGCGCACTGTTCCGCGTAGTACAGACCGCCGCGCTTACCGGTGACGTCACGGCAGCCACGCGTGGCATTCAGGCCGACCCGGTCATTTCGGCGACCTTGATCAATTACGCCAATGCCGCCGCCTTCATCCGTGCCGGCAAGACGGCTTCGGTGTCCGAGGCCATTCAGCGCCTGGGGCTGGATCAGGTTCGCCGCGTGGTATTCGTGGCCGAGATGATGGCGAAGTACCAGAAAGGCGCCTGCGCGGCGTTCGACTACAAGGCCTACTGGCACAATGCCGTCGCGACCGGCGCGGCGATGCGGGGCCTGATGGAATCGTTCGAAATTCCGGCGCGGCTCGCCGACGAGGGCTTCACCACCGGCCTGGTGTCGGGAATGGGCTGGCTGGCCATCGCCGAGACCTACCCGAACCTGATGTCCGACTACATCAAGCTGTCGACAGGGCGTAACGCAACCTCCAAGGCGAAGCTGCAAAGGGAAGTGTTCCCGGCGTCCATCGCCGAAGTGACGGCCACCTACCTGGCGCGCTTCGATTTTCCGGAAACCATCCGCTCGGCCATCACCGGCGTCCCGACCAAGGACGGCTGGGCCTGGTTCGACTGCCTGGCCAGCGCGTCACGCGTTGCGCAATCGCTGGCGCCGCTGCCTTTCCTGGCCTTTCCCCAGAATATTCCGGTTCCCGACCGCTGCCGCGACGAATGGCGTAACTGGCAGAGCCTGCTCAGTAGTTGAGGGAATCGTAATTCGCGTTGCGGCCGGTCAGCATCAGGCTGACATGATTCGGCGCGCAGATGGCAACCGCGCCGCCGCGGGTGAGCCAGCCCTGGCGCACGCAATATTGCCGCGGCCCCGGATCCGA
>JBNKCS010000155.1:0-2113 GCA_050287865.1 Rhodocyclaceae bacterium
TCCCCTTGGGTCGCTGAAGCTTCGAGAACTCCAGTTTCCCAGAATCTTCCGGGTGAACAACCTATTGAAACATCACACCTAGGTGGCGTACCGCCACGGCTGACTTTTGTCGTGCGCTACACGCGCCGCCGCAACGCGGCGATGCCGACGACCACCGTCAGCAGGCCGCAGGTGAAGAGCGTCGCCCGCACGCCCGCGTAGTGCGCGAGGTTGCCGACCACGAACGCGCCGAGCGGCGCGATGCCGAGGAAGGCCATGGAGAAGATCGCCATCACCCGGCCGCGGTATCCGTCCTCCACCCAGACCTGGATCAAAGTGTTGCTGCCGGCGATCACGGTGATCACCGCGAAGCCGAGCGCCATCACGATGGGATACGCCAGCGTCAGCAGCGGATTGACGGCGAATGCGGCGAGCGCCAGACCCGCCGCCGCCACCGCGAAGCTCGCCCGTCGCGAAAGCCCCTCGGTGCCCTTGCGGCTGGCCAGGTGCAGCCCGGCGAGCAACGCCCCGGCGCCGGCGCTGGCGATCAGCGTGCCATAGGTGCTGGCGTCGCCCTGGAAGATTTCGCTGGCGAACAGCGGCATCAGCACCGCATAGGGCGTCACCAGAAAACTGACGGCGGCAACGACCAGCAGCCGCGAGCGGATGTCCCTGTTCGCCATGGCGTAATCGAAACCGGCGCGGAAGGCGGCAAACGCGGAGGCATGGGCGGACGGCGGGCTGGCCGGCGCGTCGATCGCGCGCAGCGCGAGCAGCACCGCCAGATACGAGCCGGCGTTGAGCGCGAAGCACCAGGCTTCGCCGATGATCGCCACGGCGAAGCCGGCCAATGCCGGCCCGACGAAGCGCGCCGAATTCATCAGCAGCGAATTGAGCGCGATGGCGTTGGGCAGGTCAGCGCGGTCATCCACCAGTTGCACCGAGAACGCCTGCCGCGCCGGCACGTCGAGCGCGTTCACGCAGCCGAGCACGAAAGCCAACCCGACCAGCCAGGCCGGCGAAATCCAGCCGAACCAGGTCAGCGCCGCCAGCAGCAGCGCCTGCGCCAGCGCCACCGACTGCGTGACCATCAGGATGCGGCGCCGGTCGAAACGATCGGTCAGCACGCCCGTGAACGCGCCGAACAGCAGGATCGGAATCTGGCTGGCGAACCCGACCAGGCCCAGCACCTGCGCGGAATTCGACAATCGCCAGGCCAGCCAGACCATGGCGATCTGCTGCATCCACGTGCCCGCCAACGAGACCAGCTGGCCGATGAAGTACAGCCGGTAATTGCGGGAAGTCAGCGCCCGCGAAAAAATGGAAGCGAACAGGGTCACAGCCGCCAACAACTAAAACGCGCTTCGGACAACTCCGGGATTCTCATGGCAAGGGTTCCTTGATGGAACCCCGATTATCGCAAGTCGGACCATTCCGGGCGGCGTACCACCATGGCTGACTTTTTCCGGGCGTGGAACTGTTTCGGCCGAACACGGCTCATACTGGAACCGGTAGTTCAATCCGTGCGCACGGACAAGGAGGCTTCCATGGATAGCAACGTTCACACCATGAGTAATCTGTTTGCCCAACTCGGGCTGGGGGCCGACCCCGATGCCATCGAGGACTTCATCGCCGCCCACCGGCCCATGGGCAACGGCGTTCCTCTCTACCGTGCACCGTTCTGGACGAGTTCCCAGCGGGGTTTCCTCAAGGAGGAAATCATCGGCGACGGCGACTGGGCACTAGTCATCGACGAACTCAACGCGCGCCTGTCGTAGTCACTCGCGGCGCGCATGAGCAACTTCAACATCGAGACGGTCATTTCGGTCCACCATTGGAACGACAGCCTGTTTTCGTTCCGCGCCACGCGCGCGCAGAGCCTGCGCTTCACCAGCGGCCAGTTCGTCATGGTCGGGCTCGAGGTCGACGGCAAGCCGCTGACGCGCGCCTACAGCATCGCCAGCGCCAACCACCAGGAGTACCTGGAGTTCTTCAGCATCAAGGTCCAGGACGGCCCGCTGACCTCGCGCCTGCAGCACCTCAAGGTCGGCGATCCGATCTACGTCAGCCGCAAGGCGACCGGCACCCTCGTGCTGCACGACCTGAACCCCGGCCGGCGCCTGTTCCTGTTCGC
>JBNKCS010000156.1:0-2100 GCA_050287865.1 Rhodocyclaceae bacterium
TCGCGCAGGTTCTGCCCGATCTTCCCTTGTACCGCCAGCAATGCCGCCGATGACTGCTCGATTTCCTGCAGCGCGCCGGACAGGGCTTCCTCGGATATTTCGGGGTTGTTGCGAAACGACAGCAGAATCTGCCGCTGCCGCTCAAGCTCCTGAACCAGGTCGAATTTCAGGTCGGCGCGCCCGGTGACATCGAGAATCTCGAACAGGGTAATCAGCGCAACATGATGTTCGGCCGCCCCTTCGCGAGAGGCGAAGTACGCCACTTTGTCGAACAGATCCTCGAGGCGCAACAGGGTACGGACGCGCTCGCTCAGAGGATATTCGAATGTGATCACATTTCGCCCGACACAGAGAATTCAAGGAGACCGCGGAAATTGAGGGCAAATCTTAACCCTTCGGCGACTTTCGCGCAAAATCCGCACGGAACTTGTGGTCGAGCACAACGACCTGCGCGGCGAGATCGTCGCGGCTGCCGTTGTTGTCGATCACGTCGTCCGCGGCGGCGAGACGGGCCTCGCGACTGGCCTGGGCAGCGATGATTCGCTCGACCTCGTCCCGGGACAGTCCGTTGCGGGCCATGACACGCCCGATCCTGACCTCGTCGTCGCAATCGACAACCACCACCCTATCGACACGGCGTCGATAGGCGCCCGACTCCACCAGCAGCGGCACGACGAGCACGGCATACGGCGCGCCCCCCTTGAGGGCTTCGTCACACCGCGAATCGGCGCGAGCCTGGATCATCGGATGGAGAATGGCCTCCAGACGCCTGCGCGTCTCCGGGTCCGAGAACGCCTGCCGACGCATCGCTTCCCGGTCGAGGCGTCCGTCGGCCGTTATCACCGACGGGCCGAAAGCCGATTCCAGCGCCGGCATGGCTGCTCCGCCGGGTCCCGTCAATTCGTGGGCAATCGCATCGGTATCGATTACGGCCGCCCCCAGCCCTGCAAAACACTCGGCAACCGCAGTCTTGCCGCTGCCGATCCCGCCTGTCAGGCCGATGACGATCCCGCTCATTCCCGGGCGCAAGGAACCGGCTGCGCCCCGAGGCCGGCAAGCACGGCTTCGAGCATCTCGACGGTGCCGCGGGCATTCAGCGTGACCTTCCCGGTTGGCGAGGACCGCTCAAGAATCTTTGCCGACTTGATCCCGGCTTTGGCCAGCTTCTCCATTTGCCCCTTGGCGGTCTCCTCGCGGGAATAGTAGCCAAAGGAAACCGCGTTGAGGTTCGGGCCCTTGTCCTTGATCAACGAGTAGTCCTTGATGCCCGCCTTCTTGAGCACGGCGATTTCCTTGCTGGCCGCCTTGCCCGCGACAGCCGGGATATAGACCCAATAGGTCGATTCGTCGATCGCGGCCTGATCGGCGCTGCCGCCCTTGGCGGTAATGGCCTCGTCCAGCGCCGCCGCCTCGCTCACGCCGAGCGGGCCGACGCGGCGACACACCATCTCCGGAGCGTCCTCTTTCCGCGGGGTGGCTACGCTGACGGTTACCTTGAGGCGATCCGCCTGCAACTGCTGCCGCAGCCGTTCCGGTTCCCGCCCCTCGTTGGGCGTTCCCAAGTACCCCGCGGCCCAAACGAAGACCAGCAGGTTGGCGAGAAGCAGAACCAGAAAGAAGACACGCGCCACAGAAAGCTCAGCCGACCTTCGGCAAATGCTGCAGCGACGCCGCTACCGCCTCGCTTGGATAGTCGAAGTCTTCCAGCCCGCCCGCGAAATAACGGTCGTAGGACGCCATGTCGAAATGGCCGTGCCCGGACAGGTTGAAGAGCAGCGTCTTCGCCTCGCCGGTTTCCTTGCAGCGCTTGGCTTCGTCGATGCAGGCGCGGATGCCGTGACAGGATTCGGGCGCGGGAATGATGCCTTCGGCGCGAGCGAACATCACGCCGGCCTCGAAGGTCGCCAGTTGCGGCACGGCCACCGCCTCGATCAGCTTCTCGTGGAAGAGCTGCGAGACCAGCGGCGATTCGCCGTGATAGCGCAAGCCGCCGGCGTGGATGCCCGGCGGCATGAAGTCGTGGCCGAGGGTGTACATCTTCATGATCGGCGTGTAGCCGGAGGCATCGCCGTAGTCGTAGGCATAGACGCCCTTGGTCAG
>JBNKCS010000157.1:0-1376 GCA_050287865.1 Rhodocyclaceae bacterium
CTCGCCGGCTCAGTTCGGCTATTTACTTTCCGGGATCGACTGGCGGCATCCACAAAAAACCTGGCGTCCGACCTCGGTTGGCTGACGGTTTGGCTTTGAAAAGATGCGCGAACCATGATTCATTTTGGCGCATGACTTCAGCTTTTGCTCCGCTCCCAGCCGACCTTGCCAGCGCGCATGCGATGATCCTCGCCGAACGCGCTGCTCGCCTGGAAGCGGAGGCTGTAGCGGCACGCACTCAGGCCGTGAACACCAGCGCCGAGGCTCTGATCGCCCATCTCAAGCTGGAAATCGAAAAGCTACGGCGCACACTTTACGGCAGCCGCTCAGAACGCAAAGCGCGGCTTCTGGAGCAGATGGAGTTGCAGCTGGAAGAGCTGGAGGCAACCGCAACGGAGGACGAACTGGCGGCCGAGAAAGCCGCTGCCCGGGCGGGGAATGCCGAGCCTTCCCCACGCAAGCGGCCGTCACGCAAACCATTCCCCGAACATCTGCCGCGTGAGCGTGTGGTGATACCGATGCCGTGCAACTGCCCTCGTTGCAGCTCGAAGAGGCTGCGCAAGATCGGCGAGGACGTTACCGAAACGTTGGAAGTCGTGCCGCGGCAGTGGAAAGTCGTCCAAACGGTTCGTGAGAAATTCTCATGCCGGGATTGCGAAACCATTACACAGCCTCCGGCGCCATTCCATGTGATACCCCGCGGCTTTGCCGGCCCCAGCCTTCTGGCGATGATTTTGTTCGAGAAATTCGGTCAGCACCAACCGCTTAACCGGCAAAGCGAACGTTACGCCCGCGAGGGCATCGACTTGAGCGTCTCGACGCTGGCGGACCTGGTTGGCGCCAGCTCCATGGTGCTGGAACCGCTACACGCCCTTATCGAAGCGCATGTTCTGGGAGCTGAACGCCTGCACGGCGATGACACTACCGTGCCGATCCTGGCTAAGGGTAAAACGGTCACTGGACGCATCTGGACCCGCGCGCCTTCAGGCGAAGTGGATACCGGTTCGCCGCTCGGAAGGCGCGCTAGTTTTAATGCCGGCGCGTTCGAGCGCAAAACCGGGAACCACTTTTGCTAACGCGCCTGTGTTCGCGATGATCGCCCCTTCGGCGGAACCTCGCCACCGGCTGCGCTTTATTACGCTTCGCGGGATCGCAAACAGGAGCATCCCGAGAGCCATCTTCGCGGCTTTACCGGCATTCTGCAGGCTGACGCTTATTCGGGCTACAATACGTTGTACGATCCGTTGCGAAAGCCGGGCGCTATCACTTCCGCTTTGTGCTGGGCGCATTATCTGGTGTTCGTTTTTATGCTGAGCGGCAAGCTGACGCCGCAATTCTGGCCGACGATATCTGGCCGTCGGTCTCCGCATAAATTT
>JBNKCS010000158.1:0-1153 GCA_050287865.1 Rhodocyclaceae bacterium
TATGTTGCCGATCGTCCCGGACACGACCGTCGCTACGCCATCGACGCTCGCAAGATCGAGCACGAACTCGGCTGGCGACCGGCGGAGACGTTCGAGACCGGCATCCGCAAGACGGTGCGCTGGTACCTTGACCATCAGGACTGGGTTGTGCGCGTGCAAAGCGGCGCCTACCGCGACTGGGTGAACAAGAACTACGGGGGACGCGAATGAAGTTTCTTTTGCTGGGCCGCAATGGACAGGTGGGTTTTCAGTTGCGTCGGGCACTGGCCCCTCTGGGCGAAGTCGCAGCCTTCGACTACCCGGCCTGCGATCTGGCGGTACCGGATTCGATCCGCGGCGTTATCGATGCCGTCTCACCGGACGTGATCGTCAACGCCGCGGCGTACACCGCCGTCGACACCGCCGAAACCAGCCCGCAACTGGCGCGCGCGATCAACTCCGTCGCCCCAGGCATCATCGGCACGGAAGCAAAGAAGCGCGGAGCCCGCGTTATCCACTATTCGACGGACTACGTTTACGACGGCACCAAGACGACGCCCTACCTGGAAACCGACGAAACCCGTCCGCTTGGCGTCTATGGCCTGACGAAGCGCGATGGCGACGTGGCACTGATGGAAAGCGGCGCGGAGCACTTCGTGTTCCGTACCAGTTGGGTATATGGCGTGCATGGAGCCAACTTCCTGAAGACGGTCCTGCGTCTGGGCGCGCAGCGCGACAAGCTGAACGTGGTGGCCGACCAGTTCGGCGCACCGACTTCCGCCGCCCTGCTCGCCGACGTGACCGCGCAGGTCGTCGGCCAACTGCGCTGGCGCGATCCGCAGGAGGTGCCTTCCGGGGTTTACCACGTCACCGCATCAGGCGAGACGTCATGGCATGGTTTCGCGCAGGCGATACTGCGCGGCGGCGTAGCGCGACGGCTGACTTTGAAGCTGCAGCCGGAGGCGGTGCGCCCCATCCCGACCAGCGAATATCCGCTACCGGCGCAGCGCCCCGGCAATTCGCGTCTGGACACTTCGCTCTTTTGCCGCACCTTCGGCCTCACGCTGCAGCCGTGGCAGCACGGGCTGGACCACGTCCTCGACCAGTTGATCACGAATACGCCATGAACACACGCAAGGGCATCATCCTCGCCGGCGGCTCCGGCACCCGGCTG
>JBNKCS010000159.1:0-1153 GCA_050287865.1 Rhodocyclaceae bacterium
TATGTTGCCGATCGTCCCGGACACGACCGTCGCTACGCCATCGACGCTCGCAAGATCGAGCACGAACTCGGCTGGCGGCCGGCGGAGACGTTCGAGACCGGCATCCGCAAGACGGTGCGCTGGTACCTTGACCATCAGGACTGGGTGGCACACGTGCAGAGCGGCACCTACCGCGACTGGTTGAACAAGAACTACGGGGGACGCGAATGAAGTTTCTATTGCTGGGCCGCAACGGCCAAGTCGGTTTCCAGTTGCGCCGGGCGCTGGCCCCGCTGGGCGAGGTCGCGGCCTTCGACTATCCGGCTTGCGATCTGGCGGTACCCGATTCGATTCGGGGTGTCATCGACGCCGTCTCACCGGACGTCATCGTCAACGCCGCTGCATACACTGCAGTCGATACCGCCGAAACGAGTCCGCAACTGGCGCGCGCAATCAATTCCGTCGCGCCCGGCATTATCGGCGCGGAAGCTAAAAAGCGCGGAGCCCGCGTTATCCACTATTCCACCGACTACGTCTACGACGGCACCAAGACGACACCCTACCTGGAAACCGACGAAACCCGTCCGCTCGGCGTTTATGGCCTGACGAAGCGCGATGGCGACGTTGCGCTGATGGAAAGCGGCGCGGAGCATTTCATTTTCCGTACCAGTTGGGTATACGGCGTGCACGGCGCCAACTTTCTGAAGACAGTCCTGCGTCTGGGTGCGCAGCGCGACAAATTGAATATTGTGGCCGACCAGTTCGGCGCGCCGACTTCCGCGGCCCTGCTTGCCGACGTGACGGCTCAGGTCGTCGGCCAACTGCGCTGGCGCGACCCTAAGGAGATCCCTTCTGGCGTCTACCACGTCACCGCGTCAGGCGAGACGTCTTGGCATGGTTTCGCGCAGGCGATACTGCGCGGCGGCGTAGCGCGACGGCTGACTTTGAAACTGCAGCCGGAGGCAGTGCGCGCCATCCCGACCAGCGAATATCCGCTACCGGCACAGCGTCCCGGAAATTCGCGTCTGGACACTTCGCTCTTTTGCCGTACCTTCGGCCTCACGCTGCAGCCGTGGCAGCACGGACTCGACCATGTTCTCGACCAGTTGATCACGAATACGCCATGAACACACGCAAGGGCATCATCCTCGCCGGCGGCTCCGGCACCCGGCTG
>JBNKCS010000160.1:0-1084 GCA_050287865.1 Rhodocyclaceae bacterium
GCCGTATGCAGCCTTGACGGCAACGGCATCGCCCGTGGCCGCAACCTTGGCCATTTCGTTGGCGGCCGCGTTGAACGCCGTGGCCACCTTGCCAACGCCTTCATGGTCGGTAAACAACTCCGGCTTCACCTCGGTCGTCTTCCAGCCTTTGCCCTTGTCGGACCCGGGAACAAAGAGCTTGCCCATGCCCGAATTGGCGATAGCCTGGATCACATTGGCGGCCTGGATGACCTCGTCCTTGTTGTATTGGCCTTCGAGATTGGCCTTGATCCGGCCCATGTTCCAGGCCATGAACTTGTAGCCGGACTGGCGGAAGGTAATGGCATCCTCCGGCTTCATCTGGGCAATGGCGACGCCTGACAGTACTACCAATGACAGGGCGATGGCCGACAACTTGGTGAACTTGATCATCTCGAACTCTCCATATTATTGTTGAAGGAAAGACAGCTGCTAGTCGAGACCGGTGGCGAAGACATGCTTCACCCGCAGCATCCCGTTGTCCTTGACCAGCGCCAGCAACCGGTCGATGTTTGGATGCTTGCCCGGATGGGACTCAGCATCGACTGTGTGTTCGGCATAAAGTTCCAGGCCCTTCTTCGCCGCCTCGGCAGTAATCGCGCCGTAGAGCTGGCCCAGATGGTTGTAGATCGCCAGCGAGCCGGTCTGGCCGGACTTGTTCTCGATGGTAGCGACGACCGCACCGTCGCCATCCAGCAATTCGATCGACTGCAAATGCGAGACGCCGGGCAGCGCCTTCAGATTCTCCGCGAAGGCCATCAGACTTCCTTTGCGAGCTTTGCCGCGACACCGATGTAATTAGCCGGCGTCATCTGCAGCAGGCGCTGCTTCTCGCCTTCCGGAATCGCCAGCGTCTTGATGAAGGCGTGCAGCGCATCCTTCTCGATGCCCTTGCCGCGCGTCAGTTCCTTCAACTGTTCATAGGGATTCTCGATGCCATAGCGGCGCATCACAGTCTGCACCGGCTCGGCCAGCACTTCCCACGCTTCGTTCACATCGGCAGCCAGCGCGTCGCGATTGACCTGCAACTTACCCAACCCCTTGAGCAGAGAATCGTAGGCCAGCA
>JBNKCS010000161.1:0-847 GCA_050287865.1 Rhodocyclaceae bacterium
GGAGCGATTGATGTTGGCCGTAAGCTTGCGCAGGGCTTGCGACATCAGGCGCGCATGCAGGCCCATCTGTGCGTCGCCCATATCACCCTCAATCTCGGCCTTGGGCGTCAGCGCAGCGACGGAATCGATCACCACCAAGTCCACAGAGCCGGAACGCACCAGCATGTCGACGATCTCCAGCGCCTGTTCGCCATTGTCCGGTTGCGAGATCAGCAGGTCCTCTACTTTCACACCCAGCTTTTGCGCATATTGCGGATCAAGTGCGTGTTCTGCGTCGATAAAGGCTGCAGTACCGCCGGCTTTCTGCATCTCGGCAATCACCTGCAAGGTAAGTGTGGTCTTGCCGGAGGACTCCGGACCGTAGATTTCGACAACGCGGCCGCGCGGCAAGCCGCCTACGCCCAATGCGATGTCCAGACCCAGCGAGCCGGTCGAAACGACCTGGATATCCTTGCCAACCTCGCTTTCGCCGAGGCGCATGATGGAGCCTTTGCCGAACTGCTTTTCGATCTGGCTGAGTGCCGCCGCGAGTGCCTTGCTCTTGTTGTCATCCATTTGCGCTTCCCCTTTCAAAAATTCGATGGGATGGATTGTGGCACAACAAATCGGAGTTGTACAGAACGTTCGTTCTCTTTTTGTTTTAAGCTGTTTTTGTGATGTTATTCAATAGGGTAAGCACACCATGCAGGGCAATTTGCACCGATTTCGTGCGCACTGCATCGCGATCGCCCGGAAAATGATGACAAGCCGCCTGCATGCTATCGTTGGTTCCCCAGGCAAACCAGACCATACCGACCGGCTTTTCCGGTGTGCCACCGGTCGGCCCGGCAACGCCGCTCACAGACAA
>JBNKCS010000162.1:0-841 GCA_050287865.1 Rhodocyclaceae bacterium
CTCGGCGCCAGGCCAGTCGGCGGGTGCTGCAGGAATCGTCGCGTCGATGCCGTTGCCAAGCACTGCGCCCAGGACGGGATCGGGAATCCCGGCCGGGAGACCGCAACCGTCCGAAGCCACCCCCTCCTCTGTCGCTCCAGCGGGAGTGCCAACGGAATTGTCGGCGCTTCCTCCGCCGCCGCCTCCACCACAACCCGAAAGGCCAACAACCGCGGCAAACAACGACAAGACGAAAAAGGCGGACTGGCGAAACATGTACAGGATGTTAGTTGTAGCTGGCCGTCATCCACGACATGTCGCCAATCCGCGACGTATTCGGAAAAAGTCAGCCGTGGCGACACGCCACCCGAAGCCGTCCGGACCGGTCCGCCGCTGCGCCCAGTACCCGGTGTCTTTGCACGCAGCTAGGGTCCGTTCTTCATCACCGGATTCCTGACGTAGCGATCCAGCGCCTTGGTGAAGTTGCCCAGCTTCGACATCTCCCGCATCAGGCCCGTCGCCGCGTCGATTTCATCGGTCGTCATCGACCCGGCAAGCGCATCCCTGTTTCCCGGCGCCGTGTTCTCCGGAGAAAAATCAGTGGCCGCCGAAAGGAGGAACAGCGCGTAGGCGACCACCCGGCTTTCAGTCACCCCTTTGCCGGTTCGATACAACACGCCCAGATCATTCTGGGCACCGGCATGATTCTGCTCGGCGGCGAGCCGGTACCACTTCACCGCCTCGCTGTAATCCCGCGTCACACCCCGGCCCTCTTCGAACATCTTGCCCAGTCTGCTTTGGGCATCGGCATCGCCCTGCTCGGCCGCGAGCCGGTACCACTTCACCGCTTCCTTGTAGTCAC
>JBNKCS010000163.1:0-813 GCA_050287865.1 Rhodocyclaceae bacterium
CCGGTTTCACCAAGGAAGAGCTGCAGTCCCAGCTCGACGAGATCGGCAGCAGCGACAGCGAGCGCTCCAGCTTCATCTCCAGCCTCATCGAGAACTTCGACACCGCGGATACGGATGGCGACGGCAAGGTCAGCCTCAAGGAAGCGATGGCTTACGACCAGTCCAACGCGTCGTCGTCGACCGGCGGTTCGTCATCGAGCGACGGTACGGCAACCGCTACCAGTTCCGGCGCCACCGAAGCGCAGCTCATGCTCCAGATCATGAAGCTGGCGCAGGCCTACGGGCTGTTCGGCGAAGAGCGCAATTCGTCGGCGGTCTCCGCCACCGCCTGAGTCGGATCGCCAGTCTTCGTTTCTCGCCGCCGCAGCCGTTCATCGACGGCCGGCGGCGATTTGCCGATTGCGCGGCGTGTCGCCACGGCTGACTTTTCGGGCGGCAGGTTCCGCCGGAGCGGATTCCGGAAAACCGCTCAGTTCTTTTTCGCCGCTGGCGGTACCGAGTTTTCGATGAACGCCAGGTGCTGGGTCCATCCATACAGACAGGCGTTCCAGACGCCCCATTCGCACCAGCGATCTCCTTCGCGCAGCAACGCGAACACGCGCTCCTTCGGAATTCCGGCATCGGCATAGGCCGCAAAATCCGTGGACGAATCGCCGTAGGCGAATTTGACGTTCCAGCCGCGGGCCATGATCTCCTTCAGCATGCGCTTCTTGAAGTCGTACGGGTGCCGACGATCTTCGTCGGTTTGCGCCACGTGGACACTGCCATCGGGAAAGCCGTTCTTGCGCAGCCAGCCGGGTATCCCGCCCGAAA
>JBNKCS010000164.1:0-788 GCA_050287865.1 Rhodocyclaceae bacterium
CGGGGCGACCGGTGATCCGCGACCTGGTGGTGGATATGAGCGGCTTCTTCCACCACTACAAGGCGGTGCGTCCCTACCTCATCGTCCATGATCCGGAGCCGGAGACCGAGTTGTTGCAGAGTCCCGAGGAGCGCGATCAACTGGACGGCCTCTACGAGTGCATTCTTTGCGGCTGTTGCACCACCGCCTGCCCCTCGTTCTGGTGGAACCCGGACAAGTTTCGTGGCCCGGCGGCGCTGCTGCAGGCAGCGCGCTTTCTTCTGGATAGTCGCGATCAGGATACCGCGGCGCGTTTACAGGAACTGGACGGTCCCTATAAATTGTTTCGCTGCCACACCATCATGAACTGCGTCGATGCCTGTCCCAAGGGACTCAATCCGACCCGCGCCATCGGTCTGGTGCGCCAGTTGTTGCTGAAGCGGCAGGTATAGGCATGAGTGAGATGGCGCGTTTGCGCTGGCGTTGTCGCCGAGGCATGCTGGAGCTGGACCTGCTGTTGCAGGGCTTTCTTGAACGGGGCTACGCACAACTGGATGCTGCGCAGCAGGAGCTGTTCGCTCGCCTGCTGGAGTTGCAGGACCAGACCCTGCAGGAGTACCTGTTAGGCACCGCCGAGATCGAGCAAAGGGAGTTTGTCGATGTCATCGAAAGGATACGCCACGCCGCTACGCTTTGAGGTGGCGGCTAACCCGCTGCTGCAACGCCTCACTCTCATCATGGTCCTGTCTGCCATGGCCACCCTGTTAATGCTGCCCATGCCGATCATCGCACGAGTCGCAGCACTACTC
>JBNKCS010000165.1:0-785 GCA_050287865.1 Rhodocyclaceae bacterium
CCAGCGGTCGCGCGATTTCGGCCGATTGGTTGAAACCGCGCTCGGCGAGCCGTCGGGGGTGAAGCGGCAGCGGCACGATCACGTTTCCTTCGGGGCGCGAACCGGCCAGCATCGCCGCGGCGAAAAAGTCAGCCGTGGCGAGACGCCGCTGGTATTTCAGCGCCTGGACCAGTTTGTCCGTCGGGAAGCTGTAGCGATGAGCGGCGACGGTGGCGTCGAATTGCGGCGGCATCTTCAGGCAGGCGCCGCAGACGGCCCCTTCGGGCGAAGCCTCGGCGCACACCGGGCAGAGCTTGCCCGGCAGCCGCGGCAGTTCCGAGGCACAGCCGGTGCAAAGCAGGACTTCGCCTGAAAACGAACCGCACAGCAGGCAATCCTGCGGCGCCAACGCGGTCAATGCAGCTTGCCAAATTGACAATCGCGGCTCCTTCGCCGATCATCCCCCACCCCTCTCCCAGCATTCTGCCAAAGATTCCCGTAATGACATCAGCAACATGGAGCGCCGACGCCGTCGAGGCGTTGTTCGAGCTTCCCTTCAACGACCTGCTGTTCCGCGCCCAACAGGTGCATCGTCAGCATTTCGACGCCAATGCCGTGCAGCGCTCGACGCTATTGTCGATCAAGACCGGCGGTTGCTCCGAAGACTGCGGCTATTGCTCGCAGTCGGCGCGGCGCGACGAGGAAACCGGTATCGAGCGCGGCAAGCTGCTCATCGTCAAGCTAACAGCCGTGGGCGATATCCGCGAGGACGGCCAGCGCGAGGTGTTCTTCGAGCTGAACGGGCA
>JBNKCS010000166.1:0-776 GCA_050287865.1 Rhodocyclaceae bacterium
GTGGCTCGGTCATTGCCTAGGTAGTCTTTCTCGGGGTAGTAGACATAATTCCCCCCTCCATTGTCCAGTAATGTCCCATGCGCTGGCATTTGCAACACACTGACGCTGGGCTGGCCTTCAATTTTGTAATGCTCGTACACTCTGTAGTAATTCTTAACTGCCAACGGTGGACTCATGGAATTGACCGCCGACGTGGGGTCATACGGATTCTCACTCAGATGGCAGACACCGATGACCCGGTCGTAACGCTGCGCCGTATTCTGCGTTGTGGTCGCCTCCGCCACCATCATCGGCGGTTCCTGGGCTGGAACTGTGGGCACATCCATAATGAACATGAGCGTTTCCTCTTGAGCACCGGGTTGAATTTGTGCCAATAGCGTCTGCGCCGCCGTGAGTATGTCCGTCTCCGGCGTCTGCGGCACCTCCGCTACTGTATCCGCAAGCAAGGAAGCCGGGAGGCCAACCGCTGTCGGCGGCTTCAAATAGATATGGAAATGATTATTGGGAAATAATAGGGGACAGACCACGGTTTTCCCGCTCCCCATGCGCCATTCCGGCCGTTGCTGCGAGTATTCCCACCGCCGCCATCATCCCGAATCGCATCATTTCCCCTTTCCGGTGGCGTACCGCCACGGCTGACTTTTATTGCGGATTCAGGATACGCACTTCCCGTTGCGGGAACGGAATCTGGATGCCCGCCGCCTGGAAAGCATGCCAGATCGCGAGGTTGATGTCGGAGCTCAGTTCCAGCGTGCCTTCTTGCGCGTCGGCGATCC
>JBNKCS010000167.1:0-748 GCA_050287865.1 Rhodocyclaceae bacterium
TAGACCTGTTGCCGGCCTTTGCATCCAAAACCCGCCTGAGGGCGGTAATCAATGCTGCCGACCCCAAAGGACGCCAACTGGCCCGGGAAACGCGCCTTGCCCATCTTACCTGCGGCCATCATGCGGGCAGCGATATTCGAACCCTTAAGGCCCGTTTCGGCATGAACGGCATACAGGCCCGTATCGCAACCCCTTTGGGCAAAATGGAGCTTCGATCGGCTTTGGTGGGGCGCCACAACCTGGAGAACATTCTCAACGCCGTGGGCGTGGGCGTGGCTTTGGAAATTCCAGCAGAGACCATTGCTGCCGGCATTCGATCGCTGGAAAACGTACCCGGTCGTCTGGAACGAATCGCAAATATCCACAAACGGTTTGTATACGTCGACTATGCCCACACGCCGGATGCCCTGGAAAATACCCTGCTGGCCCTTCGGGCGCTGACCGTGGATCGCATCATCTGTATTTTCGGGTGCGGTGGAGACCGTGACAGGGCCAAGCGGCCCGAGATGGGAACCATTGCCGCCCGTCTCAGCGATCTGGCCGTGGTGACTTCGGATAACCCGCGCACCGAGAAGCCGGAGCAGATTATCGAGGAAATCCTATCCGGCGTTTGTCGGGTATGCGACCTGCAATATACACCAGACGAGCTGCGGCGCGGCTTTCGCGCCAAAGGATATGCCGTGGTGGTCAACCGGCGGGAGGCCATTCGCAACAGCATTGCCGCCTCACGGCCGGGGGATACGGTGCT
>JBNKCS010000168.1:0-747 GCA_050287865.1 Rhodocyclaceae bacterium
CCACCGACGCTGACGGCAAAGCCGAGGTCGCGGGCCATGTTGACGTAACGACGGATGTTATTCAGTGCCCAGTCACGCTCGCGGCCCAGTTTGCTGCGTAGCTGCTGGTCGGAAACCGGCATGGAGAGATTGACCCGCTCGACCCCGAGACCGATACAGGCACGCAGGTCCTCTTCGCGCATCCGGCCCCAGGCAATCAGGTCGGCATTCAGGCCAAGGCTGGTCAGGGCACGGATGTCCGCCTGCTCTTCGCTGCCCATCACCGGGATACCCACCTCCAGCTCACCGACCCCCGCCGCATCCAGCGCCTTGGCGATGGCGATCTTCTCTTCCAGGTTGAAGGCGACCCCGGCGGTCTGCTCGCCGTCGCGCAGCGTGGTGTCGTTGATCGTGACCTTGCGGTTGCCCTGATACATAGCCGTATCCTGAATACAGTTGTCTGTATCCGTACCACAGCAACCAACATGCCAGAAACAATGGTATTAAATATCAATGACTTAGAATTGGTGGCGCGCACCAAAACAGGGGGCGAAGCACAACAATGTTGCGAACCCGACAAAAACCATCAGGGGAATTTATTGATTAGGGATTATGAGGAACACCGATTTTGTGGTCGAAATAACTCCGACCCGTTGGTATGTAGTAATAGATTCCTGGCCCTATTGATTCGACTAATACGATAAGAGCAATCGTTGCCACGGTGATAATCAGAACAACCATCGAATCAGCATGTTCCCATAACCATGC
>JBNKCS010000169.1:0-740 GCA_050287865.1 Rhodocyclaceae bacterium
GCAGTGCGCCGCGCTCGAGCACGTCCTCGAGCCACGACTCGGCGACGTCCGCCGGCAACGGCGCCGACAGGTAATAACCCTGAAACCGATCGGGCTGCATGGCCCTCACCAGCTCGAGCTCGGCGGCGTCCTCGACCCCCTCGACCACCGTCACCTTGCCGAGATTGCCCGCCAGCCCGATGACGGTGCGCACGATCTCGCGGCTCTCTGGATTGTCGGCGAGCTGCGCGACGAAGGAGCGGTCGATCTTCACGGTGTCGAAGTCAAAGGTCCGCAAGTAGCTCAGCGACGAGTAGCCGGTGCCGAAGTCGTCGATGCAGATGCCGACGTCGAGGCTCTTGAGCTGATGGAGCATGGCGCTGGTGTGACCGGCGTGCTCGATGAACAGGCTCTCCGTGATCTCGAGGTTGAGGCTCGAGCCGAAAAGACCCGTCTTGCGGAGGACATGGTCGATGGAGGTCGTCAGATCCGGCTGCCGGAACTGGACAGCGGAGAGGTTCACGTTGATCGTCAGCTGCGGATGGCGACGGAAGCGCACCTGCCAGCTGCGCAGCTGGCGGCATGCCTGCTCCAGAACCCAGCGGTCGATCTCGATCACCATGCCGATCTCCTCGGCAAGCGGAATGAACTCGCCCGGCGCCACCAGGCCGCGCCGCGGGTGGCGCCAGCGCACCAGGGCCTCGAACCCCGCCACCGAGCAGCGCCGGAAGTCGACGATCGGCTGGTAGAACACCTCGAGC
>JBNKCS010000170.1:0-739 GCA_050287865.1 Rhodocyclaceae bacterium
GGCTTATGCTGAGCTGGGTTACCCGGATGCGCTGTTTAAAAGCAAATTAGTCGCCGCGATAGATGTGTTGCTCGACACACCACAAGTCAGCTACCCGATTGCGCTAGTGCGCCCGTCCGTGGTGTATGAGTTTGCTGATGCCGAATTAGAACAGCTACCTGCAGCACAAAAGCAAATGCTGCGGCTTGGCCCTGCTAACCAGCAAAAGATTAAGACGTTGCTGCGTGAGTACAAAAAGCTGTTGCAGCAGCCCTGATTTTTACCGCAGCATGGCTTGCAACCGGCGGGGCTTTTGCGCATAATGCGCGCCTGCTGAGAGATTAGCAGTTCAATGGTAGCCCCATTGGTCCTCTCGCAATACTAGTAAGCGAACCTGGTCAGGTCCGGAAGGAAGCAGCCACAGTTTATGATGTATGTGCCGGGATGTGGCTGGTGGGGTTGCCACCCAAACTCTGCTTTCGTGCAAAGTCTTTTCTGACAATGTCCAGCGCCTTCACTACCGTATCAGCATCAAGCTGATGTTGTTCCAGCAAATAGATCAGATCTACCGCTAGTTTTACGTGTTCAGGCGCGTCAGATAGCGGTTTACTCAAGGGTTGCTATCCAGAAATTGCCTGGCGCGTGCCACCGCTTCTTTTACTTTCATCTGCATTTCAAAACGTTCGCTTTGCGGCAAGTAAAACGCCATATCTACTTCGTAGCGAATATAACGTGGTGGCAGTAAGTTCAGCGATATACA
>JBNKCS010000171.1:0-726 GCA_050287865.1 Rhodocyclaceae bacterium
GCACTGGCCGGTGACAACACCACCGGCACCATTCTGCTGTTCTTTATCGCCGGACTGCTGCTCGCCTTTACCCCCTGCGTCTTCCCGATGATCCCGATCCTCTCCAGCATCATCGTCGGCCAGGGCGGGGAGATGACCACCCGCAAGGCATTTGTGCTCTCGGTTACCTACGTGCTGGCGATGGCCTTCACCTACACCGTGGCCGGGATCATCGCCGGGGTATTCGGCTCCAACCTGCAGGCGGCGTTCCAGAATCCCTGGATCCTCGGCACCTTCTCCGCGATCTTCGTGGCCCTCGCCTTCTCCATGTTCGGCTTCTACGAGTTGCAACTGCCGTCGGCAATCCAGAGCAAGCTGACCGAAGTGAGTAATCGCCAACAGGGCGGCAGCCTGATCGGCGTCGCCATCATGGGCCTGCTCTCGGCGCTGATCGTCGGCCCCTGCGTCGCCCCGCCGCTAATGGGTGCGCTGATCTATATCGGTCAGACCGGTGACCCGTGGCTAGGCGGCCTGGCACTGTTCGCCCTCTCCATGGGGATGGGCGCGCCGCTGGTGGCTATCGGTACCGCTGGCGGCAAGTTCCTGCCCCGTGCAGGCGGCTGGATGGATGCGGTAAAGGCGGTCTTCGGCGTACTGCTGCTGGCGGTCGCGGTGTGGATGCTGGAGCGCGTACTACCCGCTGAAATCGCCATGCTGCTGTGGGCGCTGTTGCTACTCGGTTCGGCC
>JBNKCS010000172.1:0-720 GCA_050287865.1 Rhodocyclaceae bacterium
GGGCAGCCTTCCTGGTAGAAGTAGAGCATCAACTTGCGATGCGCCCGGGTGGCTTCGGCGACGTCGTCGCGGATATCGAGGAAGGACTGCTTGAACCAGCCCGGCCCCTCCACCCCGTGGCCCTCGTTCAGCGCCCAGGCCGGCAGCGCCAGCCACGCGCAGAGCATGAGCATCAACAGTTTTCGCATGTCCCCCTCCGGAATGATCGACCGGTCGTCAGCATAGCGCGAACCGGGCGGGCGCGAAAAGTCAGCCGTACCCCATGCGGGGCATTGCATGGCGGAACGCCGTTATCATCGCGGCTTCGCCACCATCGACTGGATCACGGCATGGATACGCAATTGCCCGCGCGCATTACCGAACTCGAGGTCAAGGCCGCTTTCGCCGACGACCTGCTCGATGCGCTGAATGCCACCGTGTACCGGCAGCAACAGCAGATCGACCGGCTGCTACGCGAAATGCGGGAACTGCGCGAGCAGCTGGAGGCTTCCGCGCCCGCCGAGTCGCGCAGCCTGCGCGACGAGATTCCGCCGCACTACTGAACCAAAAGTCAGCCGTGGCGGTACGCCACCCGGCGCGCATCACCCGCCTGTCGCCGCCATGACGCGAATGAGCTTGCGCGGCTGCTCGCGGAACTCGTGACGCTCCGGCTTGCGGCGCAGGCCGGCGACGATGGCGGCTTCGATATCGCCGTCGCTGCCGTCGCTACGCAGCAGGCCG
>JBNKCS010000173.1:0-294 GCA_050287865.1 Rhodocyclaceae bacterium
TTGGTTTTCAGTCGTTGGCTTCATCTTTCACCTTTAGCTGATTCGCGTGATGGTTGTGTTTGCAGTGACCAGTGGCTCCTCTTCCTCGAGTGACCCGTGCTAATTATGCGATCTTCATGGGCTGACTCAGTTGCGAACGCCGAGGAATCGGCGCCCGTGACTGCTGCTGTTAACAGATCTGCTTCGAACCAGCGCCCCACGCGCAGCTCCTACGTGCCTCCTCACCTCCGTGGCCGTTCAGGGGGTGCTGGCTTTGAGGCCCAACCAGGCTCAGGTGGGCCTGCACAGGGTGAC
>JBNKCS010000173.1:304-696 GCA_050287865.1 Rhodocyclaceae bacterium
ACCCTCTGCCCTCAGCTGCTGTGCACCCTTCTGGTCTGGCTGCTGTTGGCGGCGGTGCCCCTCGCTGGGCTGGCATTGTGAATGGTGGTGCTGGTGGTGGCAGTGTAGGTGGTCCTCGCCAGGGCCATGGTGGTGGTGGTGGTGGTGGTGGCGGCGGCCGTGGCGGTGGTGCTTGGAACTCCCGTCCAGGGGGTTGGGACCGTAGGGACCGTGAACCGGATCCATTCGCCAAAGCTGAGGCTGAGGAAGTCGACTTTGAAGGCCAGGAGAACACAGGCATCAATTTTGATGCATATGACGACATCCCTGTTGAGACAAGTGGCCATGATGTGCCCCTGCCAGCCAACACATTCGCTGAGATTGATCTGGGTGATGCCTTGAATGAGAATATC
>JBNKCS010000174.1:0-687 GCA_050287865.1 Rhodocyclaceae bacterium
GTGCTTCCAGGAGCAGTTTTGCTCCCCAACTTGCGGGACCGCTCCCTAACTTGGCGCGGCGAAATAGCCCGAAGGCGGCATCGCAGCTTGTTCTATCGAGAGTTGAATGGGAGTTCATACAGTACTAAATGAATCGCGAAAAGCGGCAGTCTCAATTAACGCCGACAGCATACCCGCAGCGCGGCCGATTGTCCGCTGCTGCGGCATGGTGATCAGAGTCCGCTCCTGGCCGAACGCGGCCGCTCAATCAGCTCGGCACAACCGGCGGCATTGGCCGACCACCCGCCCCAATCCCGCTTGTCGTCACCGCACAAAAAGTCAGCCGTGGCGGGACGCCACCTGCGTCGGTCAGTCCGCGTGCCTGATGGGAACGGGAACCTGTGTCGGCCTTTGTCGTCGAATTCCTACTTCCGTCGCCGAAGCGGAGCCTGTCGGCGTCGGGGTCATCTTCGTTCCGATCATCCGTAACACCCATCCGGAAAGGAACCGCCATGTCCAGAACCGTCCGTTTTCATCGCACCGGCGGACCCGAGGTCCTCCAGATCGAGGACTTGCCTGTCGAATCGCCAAAGGCGGGAGAGATCCGCATCCGCGTGCGCGCGCTCGGCCTCAACCGGGCGGAGGCCATGTTTCGTTCGGGGGCTTATCTCGAGCCGCCCAAGCTGCCCGCCAGGCTCGGCTATGAGG
>JBNKCS010000175.1:0-678 GCA_050287865.1 Rhodocyclaceae bacterium
GTGCGTACCGGCCAGCTCGGCAGCGACGGCCGCGAACTCGGCAGCCAGGTGGTCGGCGGCGGCAGCGGCAGCATGACTGCCGGCGCGCAGATCTTCAGCGTCGGCAAGCGCCTGTCGGCCAACACGACGCTGACCTACGAACAGGCGCTGGGCACCACCGAAAGCCTGGTCAAACTCACGCGAACCCTGACCCGCCACCTCTCGCTGATCGCCCGCGGCGGCTCCGACAACGCCATCGACCTCTTCTACACCTTCACCTTCGGCCGCTGAACCGCCGCTCGCTACATCACCCGCGGCAGCCAACGCCCGCCGCGTCGTTGCCGCGTTTGTGTCCCGCCAAACACGCGCAGGCGGCGTACCGCCACGGCTGACTTTTCGCGGGAGTGGGAGGGATCGGCCAGGAGCAGTCCTCGGTCACATTGATCCGAAGCGGACAATTAGCTGCGCTGAAGGTATGCTGTCGGCGTTTCTTAAGACTGCCGCTTTTCACGAATCATTTAGTACTGTATGAGCTCCCATACGATTCCCGATAGAACACGCTGTGATGCGGCTTGCCAGCTATTTCGGTGCGCCAAGTTAGGGAGCAGCCGCCGATGTTATGCAGCAAAACTGCGCCCTAAAACAAGTTATGCGTCCAACTGATCCCCTCACTGCCATGCGAAAAATTGTCCTTGCAAT
>JBNKCS010000176.1:0-678 GCA_050287865.1 Rhodocyclaceae bacterium
TACCCCATGCGGGGCATTTCATACCGCGACGGCTGACTTTTCGCCGGATCCGCTATAGCTGGAGCGGCATGGTATCGGCGTCGCCCGGGTAAGTGGCGAAGCAATAGCGATTGCGTCCGCCGAGTTTCGCGCGGTACATCGCCTGGTCGGCAGCGGCGACGATTTCGGTTGTGGAGAGCCCGTCGCGCGGAAATATGGCGATGCCGATGCTCGCGCCGATCGTCAACTGTTCGTCTCGGTACGCGACGGGCACGGCCAGCGACTCGATGATCTTGTGCGCGACCATCGACGCAGTGGTGGCGCTTTCGACGTCCTCGATGAGCACGATGAACTCGTCGCCGCCCATCCGCGCCACGGTGTCGGCGGCGCGTACCGTGGCGCGCAGGCGGTCGGCGACGGCGAGCAGCATCGTGTCGCCGACGGCATGGCCCAGGCTGTCGTTGATTTCCTTGAAGTGGTCCAGGTCGCAATAAAGCACACTGACCGGTCCCGCATTATCGCGCAACAACTCAAGGAGACCCTGGCGGGCAAAGTCGCGATTGTATGCTCCCGTCAGCGAGTCGCGCTCCATTCGAACCCGAATGGAATCAATATATTCAAGCGTTTTCAGGGATTTGAGCAACGGATCGGCGTAATCCATGAAAAACTCGGCCTCCCGCTCGAGCGGCACGTGTCCCG
>JBNKCS010000177.1:0-677 GCA_050287865.1 Rhodocyclaceae bacterium
CGACTGCTTCGCGCATTTCGCCAGCCGCCTCAACGGATTTTTCTACGGCGAACACCCGACCCGCATTTCTCGCTACGTGCACGACGAACTCTGGCGCACGGTGCAGCCGGCGCGCACCGTCTATGCCGGCAATTACGTCGCGCGCCCCGACGCCCTGGCGCACTTCATCCCCTTCGCACCGCTGCGCCTGCGCATGTCGGGCCCGACGCTGGGCCGCCTGCTGAAGGCGCAACTCGGCCCGCGCTTCGTTTCCGCCAACCTGCCGATGCTGCATCGGCGCACGGTGGCAGGCAGCACGCAGTCAGAGTTCCGACCCGGTGTCGTCGAACGGGCAGCGCAGGTCGACCTGAACGACGAATTCGAGCGCCAGTTCTTCGGCGACGTGATGCTGTTCTCCATGGAGCGCCTGACCGCCGACGGTTATCCCGCCCGGCGTACCGCCACGGCTGACTTTTCCGCAGTGCTCGACGCGCTGCGCGACGAATTGCTGGCGCAATACAACGCCCGGCGCGAAGACATCCTCGCCAAGCTGGCGCGGCTGCGCGAATACCTCGACGATCCGACCGCCTGGTGGGGTGCCGTCGTACACGGCGCGGCGATCGCCGATTTCCGCAACTTCGCCGACAACATCGAGCGCAACTTCGGCGACAACGCGCCATGGCGTGCGCGCATCAACT
>JBNKCS010000178.1:0-672 GCA_050287865.1 Rhodocyclaceae bacterium
GCTCGCTTCGAGATCATCCAGCAGCTTTTTTGCTTCCGCAGTTGGGGGGGCGGGGAATGCGCCGAGGATACGTCTGGCATTCGCGATGTAGTGCTCCTTGTATCTCTCGATCGCCTCTTGCCGAGCGGAGTCGGGAGTCGCGCATTTCTTGTCCAGTGCGGCAAAATAGTAGTAACTGCCGATTGCCGGATCGCCCGGCTTTATGCCTTCCGGTGCTGCGTTTGCAGACAAACCGGCAACCACGAACGCAATCACGCATAACCATTTAGTGAGCGACATCGCGACTCCTCTCCTTTACATGCGGCGTACCGCCACGGCTGACTTTTCTCAGCTATACCATCTTTACGACGATGTCGTGTAGCGTGTTGGCGCAATGCGCCATGCGCTCGGCGGCGGTGATCAGGTGGCGGTAGATTTCGCGTCGCTTGAGCATGTTGAGGTAGTCGTCGCCCTGGAATAGCTGCGCCAGCGCCTTGCGGTAGAACTTCTCAATCTTGCGCTCGGCCTTGCGCGCCACGTCGGCGTCGTGCGCGGCATCGGCGGGATTCGTCGCCAGCTTGCCGAAGCCGGCTTCCAGCGCCTTGACGCCATCCAGCAACTTGCGCGCGAATTCCAGCGTTACCTCGTCCGGTAGCAGCGAGAGCGCGTGCATGTCGTTGACTGCGTCCTTGC
>JBNKCS010000179.1:0-670 GCA_050287865.1 Rhodocyclaceae bacterium
AGCTCGCGCGCTTTCCCGGCCTCTTCGACGGCGCGCGACTGAAGGAAGTGCGCACGCTGTTCGATTTCGACGACCTGCTGACCGGCCCGCTGCACGGCTATGCCGGCGCCGAGGACTACTGGCGGCGCGCTTCAGCCAAGCCGTTGCTACACGCCATCCGCGTGCCGACGCTGCTGCTCAACGCGAAGAACGATCCCTTCATGCCCGCCCACGGCTTGCCGCAGGCGCACGAGTTGTCGGCGAACGTGACCGCCGAATTCCCGCGCGACGGCGGCCACGTCGGCTTCGTCACCGGCAGCCTGCCCGGCCGGCTCGACTGGCTGCCCGAACGGCTGCTGCATTTCTTCGACCAGGTGGCGTGCCGCCACGGCTGACTTTTCGCCAGCGAGACATGCCGGCTTAGCAAGTCTGCATCAATAGACGAGTGATGCAGCCCGCATGTGCTGGCGTTGCCGATGCTAGTATCGCGCGGTCGGATGGGAGACCGACAGTGACGGCCTTTCCGAACTCGATGGTTTTTCCAAACCGGCAACCTGTGATGTCACTCAAGCTTGCTTTGTTCAAAGGGAGGTAAGAAAAACATGAATCGGTTTTATTCGGTACGCAGGGTACTGACAGTGTTGTTGTTGGGAGTCGCAGCAGTAGTTTCTGGCTGCGCGTCCGTGCCAAT
>JBNKCS010000180.1:0-670 GCA_050287865.1 Rhodocyclaceae bacterium
ATTCCATCTGGATGGGAGCGAATTTCACGTTTCCCAACATCGGACAGCGGTTTTGAGGCTTCGGCTTATACCAACGGTAGCGAAGTCGTCATTTCCTACGCCGGCACCTACCCGACCTCCGGCGCCGACTGGGTAGCGAACAGTACCCTGGCCTCAGGCGTGCCCGGGGTGGATCAACTGCTGCAAGCGGCCGAGTACTACCTGCAAGTTCAGGCGCAATATGGCAACAACATCAGCTTCGAACATTCGGGGACAGCCCACGGTTTCTCAAGAGGCGATCCGGTGGCGTACCGCCACGGCTGACTTTTTCCTGGGTGTGTGCGGCGGTTTCCTTCCAGGGAATGGTGGCTCGCCGTTCTTGATTTTGGATATGGCCAGCGACGCCTGCCTTCCACTATCATGATCACATGAAGACCGCCGAGAAACCCTTGTCGCTGCGAGGAAAGCTCGAGCATCTGACCGTTGCCCTCGAGCACGGCCTGATCGAACGCCGCAACCAGATCCGTCTGGTGCTGCTGGCGGCGCTGGCCGGCGAGCACACGCTGCTGGTCGGCCCGCCGGGCACCGCCAAGAGCGAACTGGCGCGACGTCTGCACCTGGCCTTCCGCGACGCGCGCTACTTCGAGCGGCTGCTGACGCGCTTCTCGGTGCCCGAGGAATTGTTCGGACC
>JBNKCS010000181.1:0-669 GCA_050287865.1 Rhodocyclaceae bacterium
CTGTTATGCGCCATCCGCCAGAAGGCTGTTCGCGGATGCCCTGCTGATTCGCACATTCACAATGTCGCCGATTTTTCCGACAGTTTCACTACAAACTACAGGCTGCAGCCAGGGAGAACGACCGACGATCTGGCCGAACTCGCGTCCCGGCTTTTCCAGAAGCACCGAAATCGTCTTTCCCTCCAGCCCCCGCATGAACGCGGCCTGCTGTTCGGCGAGCAGCGCCTGAAGACGCTGCAAGCGTTCCGACTTTAGCGCATCGGGCACCTGATCGGCCAGATCGGCGCCGGGCGTGCCCGGGCGCGGCGAATATTTGAACGAATAGGCCTGTGCATATCCGATATCGCGGATCAGCCGCATCGTGTCCTCGAAATCCGTCTCCGTCTCGCCGGGAAAGCCGACGATGAAATCGCCGGAGAGCGCGATGTCCGGGCGTGCGGCACGGATGCGGCCGACGAGCCGGCGGTAGTCATCTGCCGTGTGCTTGCGGTTCATCGCCTTCAACAAGCGATCCGAGCCCGCCTGTACCGGAAGATGGAGATAGGGCATCAGGCATTCAAGATCGCGATGCGCCTCGATCAGCGCGTCGTCCATGTCGCGCGGGTGACTGGTGGTGAAGCGCAGCCGGTCGAGGCCGGGAATGTCGGCGAGCGCGAACAGGAGCCGGCC
>JBNKCS010000182.1:0-666 GCA_050287865.1 Rhodocyclaceae bacterium
CAATCCCGGCGTGCCGCTGTTGTTTACCGTCTCCGCCTTCTCCACCGCCATGGCCTTCCTGCTGCTGCTCATGTATCTGGTGATCAAACAGGCGGACGATCAGCGCATCCGTAAATTTTACGAGCGTGTCGATCTGATCCTCATCTCCGCCGAGCTGGTGATCCTCTTCTCCTTCTTCTTCTATATGTCGGCCGGTTCCGAGTCGGCAATGGAGTCGGCGAAACTGCTGTGGAACGACATGGGCTGGCTGATCGGCTTTATCGGTTTTGGCCTCATCGTGCCCTTCTTTCTCGAACTGCGCTGCGTACTCTGCGGTTCCAGAAGCCACGCCCCGGTAATGCTTGCCGCGGTGCTGGTCTTATTCGGCGGATATTTGCTGCGGCACTATTTCCTCTCCGCCGGTGTTTATGCTTACCCCTGGTAGGAGTAACGAATGACGATAACTGCTGAACAACTGCAACTCTTCGCCACGCTGCTCGGCACACCCGAAGCAGATTCGCTGGAGCTGCTGCACTCCCTGAACGCGCAGCATCCCTGGCTCGACGGAGCGTTGCGTGAACTGGATGAAATTCCCCTGCAACAGTGGCAGGGGGAACACACCGCCCTGTTTATCAACGGCTATCCGCACACCGTCGCACCGCCATTTTTATCGGCGCTACGTTCCGG
>JBNKCS010000183.1:0-665 GCA_050287865.1 Rhodocyclaceae bacterium
TGACCAGCGACAAGCGGACGCTGACCCAGCAGTTCTTCGAAACCATCGTTTCGCAGATCCGCCGCATTTTCGACCACGCCAACCGCGACGCGGACCACTGGCTGCGCGCGCTGATGTCGCCGCTCGAAAACCAGGTTCGCGAAGTGCAGCGGCAGATGCGGCATCGCCTCGACAACGTGCGGCGCATCTACGAAGCCGCCGAGGGCCTCGAAGACCGCATCGAGGAATTGACGCAGGAGCGGACGCTGCTCGACGACCGCCTGAAGGAGCTTGCGGAAATGGAAACCGCCCTCGACCTGACGCTCCGTCCGCCGAACGCCGCGCCGATACGCGCCGCCGCCTAGTCTTTCTGGATCGCTGCCGGAAAAGTCAGCCGTGGCGGTACGCCAACCGTGATGGAAATTTGCGGACTTGGCTTCGCTGTAGGGCCGCCCCGAGACGAGGCGCATCCGCGAGATCGGTGATCAAACCGACCCGGACTATCGAGCAAAGAGGGGAAGCGGGCTCCTCCCCGTGAAGGGGGAGGAGCGGGGAAGAGGTGTTACTTGTTCCCGCCCGTCAGCTTCAGGAACTTGGCCATCAGCTGGTCTTGGGATTCGACGTAATTGGGATCTCCCGGGATGCAATCCACCGGACAGACTTCCCGGCATTGCGGCGTATCGAAG
>JBNKCS010000184.1:0-660 GCA_050287865.1 Rhodocyclaceae bacterium
GGCACTCAGGTCCTCCCCGGCACTGAACTGCAACGGGTTGACGAAGATACTCACCACCACCCGATCCGCCAGTTCGCGGGCACGGGCGACCAGACTCATGTGACCGGCGTGGAGATTGCCCATGGTGGGGACGAAGGCGATCCGCTCGCCGCCACGGCGCCAGGTGCGGACCTGCTCACGCACGCCGTCGATAGTACGTTGGGTATCCATTCGCTTAGTTGAAGCTGTGTTCCGGCCCGGGGAAGGTGGCCTGCTTGACCTGTGCCACATAGGCGGCCAGCGCCTTCTCCACGGAACCGCTATCGGCAAGGAAGTTGTGCACGAATGAAGGCGGTTTTCCGGGGGTAATACCGAGCATGTCGTAGAGCACCAGTACCTGGCCGTCGGTATCCGCGCCGGCGCCGATGCCGATCACCGGCATGGAGACCGCCTTGCTGATCTGCTTCGCTAACGCCTGGGGCACGCACTCCAGCACCAGCATATCGGCCCCCGCCTCGTCCAGCGCACGGGCATCGGCCAGTATCGCCTCGGCATCGCGGGCATCGCGACCCTGGATTTTGTAACCGCCGACCTTGTGCACCGACTGGGGCAACAGGCCGAGATGGGCGCAGACCGGAATGCTCAGGGAAGTAAGTTTGCGTACCGTCTCCACCATCACTG
>JBNKCS010000185.1:0-657 GCA_050287865.1 Rhodocyclaceae bacterium
CCATACCCCGCGACAACGGCCCTGCTGGTGCGGCCGTAGCAAGCCCGATGAAAGATGGTTTCCTCCATTACACGGGAGAAGAAGGTACGTTGGTCTATACCAAGTCCCCAGTGTTGGATAATGTCCCCATACTGCTGACCAACCCGGGTATCTGGGACGCCCTGGGCCTCCCCCTGACACCTTTCACCGATACCGCCGCCGCCAAGTCCCCCTTGACCCTGGTGGAAAGTGACATCCAGCCGTTCCAGGAAGCCTGGGTCTCATTGGTGGATGCTGACAGCGGCAAGCCCGTGCTTGACAGCCACAGTGGGAAACCGGTCAGTTTTGTGGGCACCAGCCCCATCGATATTCCCAACTGTGCCAACTGCCACGCCAACAAAACGGCCAACGGCGACAAGTACAACCTGTATAAGCAGGAACGTGCCTTCTGGAAAGGCCTGGGTGCCAGTGACTGGATCGCCAACCTGAAGGCGACTTCCATCTCCATTATGGAAATCCACGATGACACCAACGGCACAGACTTCCTGAAGAACTACAATCCGGATAGCCGGGCCGTCAGCAACCGACTGGGCAGGGACCCGGTTTTATGCCAAAAGTGCCACGCCGATAACGTGATTGGTGTACTCGCCTCCAATACCTTTAAGGATCCAAAGACCG
>JBNKCS010000186.1:0-656 GCA_050287865.1 Rhodocyclaceae bacterium
GGATACGAAAATCGATCGCTTGGTGGCCGACGGTCGATCCGGCACCGTGCCCCCGGTCTGGAGCGAGCGCTGGGAAAAGGCCGGTCTGACCATGCCGAAGGAGGTGGCGACGTCCCCCAGCAGCTCCATGTGGCTGGATGTCGCCCAAGCCGCCGGCATCAATGCCGACGAGTTCATGACCACGCTGCGCGAGCTCGCGGCCACGACCAGCGGCAGCGCCCTGACCCGCGCCGTTGAGAAATTCATCAGCGACCGTTACGCGGCACTCGCTGAAGTCTGATCCGTCGTCCCGTCGGTGCCGACTTACCGTCGCGCACAGCCTTTAGCGTGACGTGCTCCCACGGGGATTCCCTTCGGTCACGCCACGGCTGACTTTTCAGCGGCCGCGGCGGAGGTTCCTATGCATCCCAGGCAGCCAGGGCGGCATTTCCCCGCAGCCGTTCAACCATGATGTCGACCAGCGCGCGGACCTTCGCCGACGCCTGCCTTCCTTCGAGATGGATGACATGCACGGGCAGTGCCGGCGGCTCGTATTCGGGGAACAGGCGAACCAGTCTCCCGGCCGCGAGGTGGCCGGCCACCTGATAGGACATCAGGCGCGTAATCCCGAAGCCCGCCAGGGCGCCTTCGATGGCCGCGGCGTTGTTGCTGACGGT
>JBNKCS010000187.1:0-641 GCA_050287865.1 Rhodocyclaceae bacterium
TCCTCGTATTCCACTTCTGCCTCGGCCAGCGCCGAACCGCAATCAAGGCACCAGTTCACCGGCTTCAGGCCGCGATAGAGATGGCCTGCTTCGCGCATCTTTTCCAGGGCGCGAATTTCGTCGGCCTCGGTCTTGAAGTTCATGGTCGTGTAGGGATTGTCCCAATCGCCCAGCACACCAAGGCGGATAAAGCCCTTCTTCTGGATCTCGACCTGCTCGGCGGCGAAGGCGCGGCACAACTGCCGCACCTTGTTGCCTTCGAGATGCTTGCCGTGCTTCTTCTCGATCTGGTGTTCGATGGGCAGACCGTGGCAGTCCCAGCCTGGCACATAAGGCGCATCGAAGCCGGCCAGCGTCTTGGAGCGGACGATGATGTCCTTGAGGATCTTGTTCACCGCATGGCCGAGGTGGATGTCGCCGTTGGCATAGGGCGGACCGTCGTGCAGCACGAAGCGCGGCCGTCCTTGCGACGCCGCGCGGATCTGCTGGTAGATCTTCTTCTCTTGCCACTGCTTGACCCAAACCGGTTCCCGCTTGGCAAGGTCGCCACGCATTGGGAAAGGCGTATCGGGCATGTTGAGGGTGGATTTGTAGTCAGCCATTTTGCTTGCCTGAAAAATAGTCCTTGGTTGCCGCCACGT
>JBNKCS010000188.1:0-637 GCA_050287865.1 Rhodocyclaceae bacterium
GTTCGAAGGCCACATGGTGAAGATGGCTGAAGGCTTCCGTGCCATTCGCGAAGCGGAGCTGGAGCTGGCCGGTCAATACAACCCGGCGGAACACGGCGAATTCTTCAAATACTTCAACTGGAAACAGTTCAGCGACGAAGAGTGGCTGATGTGCCCGCCGGTCGTTTCCGTCGGCGGTGACGGCGCGATGTACGACATCGGCTTCCAGAACCTCTCCCGTGCGCTGGCCTCAGGTATTCCGGTCAAGGTGCTGGTACTCGACACCCAGGCCTACTCCAACACCGGTGGCCAGTCCTGCACCTCCGGCTACATCGGCCAGGTGGCGGACATGGCGCCCTACGGTAAGGTGATTAAAGGCAAGACCGAAATCCGTAAGGAGGTCAGCCTGATCGGCATGGCGCACCGCACCAGCTACATCCTGCAGAGTGCTATCGCCAACGTCACCCACATCCTGGAAGGTTTCATCGACGGCCTCAACAGCCGCAACCCGGCGCTGTTCAACATCTACACCACCTGCCAGCCGGAACACGGCGTGGGTGACGACGCCTCCGAGCGCCAGTCACGTCTGGCCATCGAATCGCGCGCCTATCCGCTGCTGAAGTTCGACCCGGATGCGGGCGAGACCTTCCAGGAGTGT
>JBNKCS010000189.1:0-636 GCA_050287865.1 Rhodocyclaceae bacterium
CTGCTGGCAAAGGCGACAGCACCGGTCTCCGCACCGGTTCATGCCTCGACCTCCGGTGTGATCGTCGCCATCGATGACTGCACGGCACCGCACCCTTCTGGCCTGCCGGTCACCAGCATCATCATCGAAAGCGACGGCAAGGATGAATGGGCCGATACCATCGTGCCGATCGATCCGTTCAAACTGAGTGGCGAAGAGATCGCACAGAAGGTTGGTGAAGCGGGCATCGTCGGCATGGGTGGCGCTGCCTTNCCGGCCGCAGTGAAGCTCAATCTCGGCAGCAAGAAATCGATTCACACCCTGATCATCAACGGCGGCGAATGCGAACCCTACCTGACCTGCGATGACCGGCTGATGCAGGAGCGTCCCGGCTCAATCATCGACGGCATCCGCCTCATGCTCAAGGCGCTAAATTGCCACCGCGCCCTGATCGCGGTGGAGAACAACAAACCCCAGGCGCAGCAGGCACTGCGCGAGGCGGGCACCGCCTTCCCCGAGATCGAAGTGGTCGGTGTACCGACCCGCTACCCGATGGGCTCGGAGAAGCAGATGGTCCAGACCCTCACCGGATTGGAGGTTCCTGCTGGCGGACTGGGCGCCGACATTGGCGTGATGGTACACAACGTCGCCACCGCC
>JBNKCS010000190.1:0-633 GCA_050287865.1 Rhodocyclaceae bacterium
TGCTTAAGCTCTGATCTCTGCGGGCCGCATATGGTAGGTGGGGGGGTCGTGGGTAGAGTCATCCGTGATCATGATCTTATTTCTGACTTCCTTGCTAGGATATATATGTGTGTGTTAGCTGAGCACGCGCAAAACAACAAGCATTAATGGTATCACGTAACTCTAATAAACTAAAAAACCTGTGGAGCGAGATGCACAATAGAAAACGCCCCCAAATGGGGGCGTTTTCTTTGGAGGGAAACGGGCATGACAGCCCAGCCCGCCCCAGGGTCGCATCCCCGCAAGCGGGGCCCCTGCTCTGCCCTCCGCGGGCTTATGTCCAGGGATGGACGGTATTTCAGCACGCCAGGACGGCAGCGTGCTGATTACTTATGCACGCCCAGCTTCTCTCGCCAGCCGGGGAAGATACGGTCGGCGTCATGCGGGAAGGACTCGAAAGCACGAGCGAACTCTTTGTGCTCTTTCGCGAACTCGATTGGGTCGGCACCGGACTTCCAGCACTCGTAGGCCTGGTTCAGAGAGATACCACCAGCAGCCGGGCTGTCGATGTGACCGAAGGAACCGCCACCACAGGTGTTAATCAGGTTAGCGTGTCCCAGGTTCTCGAAGAAGCCAGGCAGACGCAGGGCGTTC
>JBNKCS010000191.1:0-631 GCA_050287865.1 Rhodocyclaceae bacterium
GTTTTATCCTGTTCCGTGAATTCTCATCATTTTCGGGGTGGTGTTGTCGCGCCATTGGGATAAACCGAGGCCCAATTTCGCTACCGCACTAACCAACTGAAATTATTGATTATATGGAAGATTTTCCTCATTCAATGAGTGGCTTTAACGGAGGCAGGGGCGAGTCCCAAGGGTTGCTTTCGACCATGAGTTGGCATATAAGTGCACAGCGGAATTCTAATTTTCCATGTCTGGAGTCGTCACCTGGTGTGGCTTCGGGCATTTATAGTAAAAATCCATTGGGAGAGAAAACATGGCAAATTTTGATCAAGAACTCGACGCATCTGGCCTGAACTGCCCGCTGCCGATCCTGCGCGCCAAGAAAACCCTTGGCACCCTGGAAGCTGGTCAGGTACTGCGCATCGTTGCGACCGACCCGGGTTCAGTCAAGGACTTCGAAGCGTTTGCAAAACAGACTGGCAACGAACTGATGGAATCTGGTGAAGAAGGCGGCAAGTTCGTTTTCCTGATCAAGAAATCCTGAGATTCCTGATAGCTACTACCACGTTATAAATGGGGGAAGACCCAATGTCAGATCAGAAAAAACTGGCGATCATTGCTACCAAGGGAACCCTGGATTGGGCGTATCCGC
>JBNKCS010000192.1:0-631 GCA_050287865.1 Rhodocyclaceae bacterium
GCCGATCTTCGCCCTGCATGCGAAGACCCTGGTGGTCGATGGCAAGACCCTCTACGTCGGCACCTACAACCTCGACCCGCGTTCGGAAAATCTCAACACCGAAGTCGGCGTGATCATCGACGACCACGCGCTGGCGGCAAAGGTGGAGGCGGCAATAGAGGCAGACATGGCACAGGGCAATAGCTGGAACGCCCGCGACGATCCGGACCAGCATGCCCCGCTTGGCAAGCGCGCGCGCGTCGGCTTCTGGCGCCTGCTGCCGCTGACGCCGCTGCTCTGACTGGCCATAGTGCCATCGTCAAGGCGAGGTGGCGTACCGCCACGGCTGACTTTTCCCGAAAAGCCGGGTTCGGCCAGAAGCGGACTTGGCTATTGAACCTCGAAAGCGGACAATCGCCGGCCGGGCAGGTATGCTGTCTGGAAATTGACCCCGGTCCCTTTTACGTAATAAAACAAGTTAGGCAGATATGGGAAAACCAAAAAACGTAGCTGTCGCTGTTGGTCTATTCGTCTTAGGAATGCTCGTTGGCGCTTCTGGTTTGTATTTCTGGTTCGTCAAGAACGCGCCTCAGCAAGCGGCCAATTTGGTCTTAGCCAACTTACTACCAGGACAATCAACAGAGTTGTACTT
>JBNKCS010000193.1:0-621 GCA_050287865.1 Rhodocyclaceae bacterium
CGAAGTACAAGCTGAACGCCGACCTGCCCTCGATGCGCTGCGTCGGCTACCGCCAGACATGGGAAGTTCTCGACGGCCTGCTGCCCGCCAACGAACTCCGCGACCGCGGCATCATCGCCACCCGCCAGTTCGCCAAACGCCAGATCACCTGGCTGCGTTCCATGAACGACCTTGTCACGCTTGATCCACTGGATTCAAACGCGACCGGGCAGGCACTGAAACTAGTCGAAGACTTCCTCCAGTCCGCCTAGGTGGCGTACCGCCACGGCTGACTTTTGCATTGCACTTTCCGATTGCACCTTGGTACCACTATGCGTCATCATGCGAGTCGCATTTCGTTCTAAGGGGTTGGAGTCATTTGATTCCCTGGAACGGGCAAACGTCTCTGACCCCTTTCCTGTTTTATGACCGATTCAAACGATCTTGAATTACTGAAAAAGAGGATGCGGTGGCCTATTCCTCTACGTGGCTTTGAAACAAAGCTCTACGTGGCGGTAGCACTTTCAGTTGCATTAGGCGTTGTCTGGAGCATCTCAGCTCGTGACTGGCAGTACTTTGAACGTTCTGGCTCCTTAGTCATTCTCGCTGCAATCACGATGGCATGGCGAGACCACGTCCAAC
>JBNKCS010000194.1:0-621 GCA_050287865.1 Rhodocyclaceae bacterium
CCAATCTGGTGATTGCCCATGTCGCCCAGGAGACGCCAGGGATAGCGCGCAGCGCACTCGACTATACCCTTGATGGTGACGAGGAGTTGCGCGATATCGAACGGCAGCTGGCCGAGGCTGAACAACAGAATGACGGCACACGCCTTGGTGAACTGCATGGCCGCATGGAGCAGATCGAGGGTTACGCCGCCCCCTCCCGTGCCGCCCGTCTACTGCATGGCCTCGGCTTCTCTGACGACAAAATCAGGCTGCCGGTCAACGAATTCTCCGGCGGCTGGCGTATGCGGCTCAACCTGGCGCGAGCATTGATGTGTCGCTCCGACCTGCTGCTGCTCGATGAGCCGACCAACCACCTCGACCTCGATGCGGTGATCTGGTTGCAGCAGTGGCTGCAACGCTATCCGGGGACCCTGCTGCTGATCTCCCACGACCGTGACTTCCTTGATGAAGTAGCAGACCACATCCTCCACGTCGAACAGCAGCAACTCAGCCTCTACACAGGCAACTACAGTGCTTTCGAGCGGATGCGTGCGGAGAAACTGGCACTGCAACAATCCGCCTTCGAGAGCCAGCAGCGCGAGATCAGGCACATGGAAGATTTTGTGCGGCGTTTCCGCGCCA
>JBNKCS010000195.1:0-235 GCA_050287865.1 Rhodocyclaceae bacterium
TGATATGGCCATGGAACCGGGGATCAACGGTCTGGAAACCTTTCATCGCATCCTGCGAATCAAACCGGAGCAAAAGGTCATTATTGCCAGCGGTTTTTCCGAAACGGGCCGGATACGCGAGGCGCTCGACATCGGTGCCCGGACCTATCTCAAAAAGCCTTACAGCCTGGAGTCGATCTCGCGTGCCGTCGCGGATGCGCTGGGTGAAGAAAAGAAGAACTTAAACCACTTTTAA
>JBNKCS010000195.1:245-621 GCA_050287865.1 Rhodocyclaceae bacterium
TCCTATCGCGCGGGGCGTCGCCCCTCCTTATGAATGATGGCGCTATGGCGTAGAGGTCTCTCTGCGACTGGCCTGCTCCCACTCCTCCACCGGCGTGTCCTCGGAAACCTCTTCCCAGCCGGTGATCATGGCCTTGATGTGGGCAAATATCGTGTGGCCGGTGGTGGTCATATAGACGTGGATCACCAGGAACATCAATATGGCGAACCCCCCCATGGTGTGCAGCACCGCCAGAATATTCAGGGACCACGATCCGATTCCCCATGCCGCCCAGGAATTGTATCCCCAGTAAAGGAATCCGGTGAGCATCTGAAACGGCAGCAGAAAAGCCGCCAGGGACAGGTAGGTCAGCCGTTGCAGCGGATTGTGTTTGGCC
>JBNKCS010000196.1:0-617 GCA_050287865.1 Rhodocyclaceae bacterium
GGCCTTGCGCCGCAAGATCGACCAGAAGACCAAACCGCTGGGCGCGCTCGGCCGGCTCGAAGAACTCGCGCTGCAACTCGGCCGCGTGCAGGGCACGCTGACGCCGACGCTGGCCAAGCCGCATATCGTCGTTTTCGCGGCGGACCACGGCGCCGCGAAAGCCGGTATCTCCGCCTATCCGCAGGATGTCACCTGGCAGATGGTCGAGAACTTCCTGGCCGGCGGCGCGGCGATCAACGTCTTCGCCCGCGCCAACGAGATCGCGCTGACCATCGTCGATGCCGGCGTGGCACACGACTTCGGCGTTCGGCCGAACCTGGTCGACGCAAAAGTCAGCCGTGGCGGTACGCCAAGCTATCTCGACGGCGCGGCCATGACGCCGGAACAACGTGACCTGGCGATGACGAAGGGCGCGGAGATCGCCGCCCGGCTCGCCGCCGACGGTTGTACGGTGATCGGCTTCGGCGAAATGGGCATCGGCAACACGGCGTCGGCTTCGCTGCTCACCCACTGCCTGACCGACCTGCCGTTGCCTGCCTGCATCGGCCGCGGCACCGGGCTGGACGACGCCGGCCTCGTTCGGAAGCAGGCGCTGCTCGAACAGGCGCTGGCGGTGT
>JBNKCS010000197.1:0-617 GCA_050287865.1 Rhodocyclaceae bacterium
ATTTCGAAAAAGGTGTGGTGCGTGCCGTCGTAGCCCACATCTTCCAGATCGTTGTGTTTGCCCGATACGCGCATACATTTTTGAGTATCGGCAGCGCGATTATAGGGCCGATCTCCCAGGGCCAAAAACACGTCCTTGAACTGGTTCATGCCGGCGTTGGTGAATAAGAGCGTGGGGTCATCGGTGGGCACCAGCGAGGCGCTGGGCACAATAGTGTGTTGTTGTTCTGCAAAGTAGTCTAAAAAGGCTTGCCGAACTTCGGCGCTGGTCATGGTCATACGGGCATCCCTCTGTTTTGAATCTGAATACGGGATTCTAATCTAATTCTGAGGGGATGTCAATTAAGCGGCAAGTGGGAATAAAAATCGGCTAAACAAGTTTAAGTTTAAACAGGTTTAACCAGAAGCAATAAAAATAGAAGGTAGCCATAAGCGGGAATCCACAAACGGGAGGGCATGCTTTGGATACGATTACTGTAGGCTAACCCGGACATAATGGCCGAGCCTAACAGCAAAACAAACCACCAGGTAAACTCTAAGCTGACAAAGGGGTAAATAACACCAGGCGGGTTGACAAACACATAAATGCCGTCGATGTTCAGAAAAAACATGAGAAAC
>JBNKCS010000198.1:0-615 GCA_050287865.1 Rhodocyclaceae bacterium
CGGGTAGCCGCCCATGAAACCAAGGCTGTTGGCGGACACGAAATGCGACTGGTGCACCGAAACGCTGGCACCTTCGGTATTGCTGATCATCGGGCTGACGTCGAAGGCCGCCTGCTCGCAACGGCGAGCCATGTCGATCGCCTTTTCGACGGGCAGGTCCCACGGAAAATAGAGACCGGGCTCGGGAACGTCGCGCGCCAGCAGCTCGGCATCCGGCAGGCCGGCGCAATCGTCCTCGGCGGTGAAACGGGCGATCGACAGCGCGGCTTCGACGGTGCTGCGCACGGCGTCGTCCGAAAAATCGGAGGTCGACGCGTGGCCGCGACGCTGGCCGAGATAGACGGTAACGCCGATGCCCTTGTCGCGGTTGTATTCGATCGTCTCGACTTCCTGGTGGCGGACGGTCACCGACTGGCCGAAGCCTTCGGAGACATCTGTCTCGCAGGCGGTGGCACCGCCCCGCTTCGCTTCGGCGAGTACTTGTTGCGCCAGCGCCATGAGGCGCACGCGGCTATAGCTGAAATCCTGTCCGGACATAGAGAGTTGGGTAGCGGTGAAAGCTACAATGATACCCGTGCACACCGACTACGACCCCGAAGCAGAACTGCCCGAGCG
>JBNKCS010000199.1:0-614 GCA_050287865.1 Rhodocyclaceae bacterium
CTTTGTTGGCGGCGTGCTTCAACTGTCGATCCAGCTGCCCGCGCTGAAACGGATCGGTATGGTGCCCCGCTGGGACTGGGCTCCGAAAGATGAAGGCGTGCGCCGTATCCTGCGGCTGATGGGGCCGGCCGCGCTGGGTGTGTCGGTGGCCCAGATCAGCCTCATCATCAACACCCTGTTCGCCTCCTTCCTGGCAACCGGCAGCGTCTCCTGGCTCTACTACGCCGACCGGCTGATGGAGTTCCCCACCGGCATGCTCGGGGTCGCCCTCGGCACCATCCTGCTGCCCTCGCTGGCCAAGCACCATGCCGACAACGATCCGACCGAATACTCGCGCCTGCTCGACTGGGGCCTACGGCTGACCCTGCTGCTGGCGGCCTGGAAAAAGCAGCGGCGAGATGAGCGCGCCATCGAACAACGCAACGAGGAGGCCCGGTGAAAAGAGCATCCGTGAGCACTCACTTTCGCCTGCCCGCACTGCTCGTCATGAGCCTGCTGCTTGCCGCCTGCGCCTCGCTGATGCCGCAGGAGGACCGGGTACGAGTCACCATCGTCGACATCCGTCCGTTGGAGTCGACCCTCATGGAGCAGCGCTTCCTGGTCAAGCTGCGACT
>JBNKCS010000200.1:0-611 GCA_050287865.1 Rhodocyclaceae bacterium
TCCGATCTTATGATTCTTGATTGTGCATTAGGTCATAGGAGTTGTATTGAAGCCGTAGTTGCATTAGGCTCACCTTCCAATCCACCCTTGTTGATCCTATGGTTAGAGATAGGTCGTTAGCTATGGCTAGGCATAGCTGTAGGTTGTAGTAGATGGCCACGTGGTCGGAAGACCACGTGGTGGCCATATGTTCCTTTAAACTCAAACTCTGGTTTAGTTGGTGGATCTTGGTTAAACTGGAGACCGGGCGTGGCCCATAGGTGGAAAGGGGAGTCCGTCGGTTGGGAAGGTCGGTGAGTGATATGTGAAAAGCCGGCGCGTTCAAGGTTGTAGCCCCTGCTCGTGACGGTTAAGGACCGATGGGTTGGCCCCCGCGAGCAAGTTTTGAATGTACTGATCGCATGCTGGTGATATGGGTCCAGTAAGCTGATGTAGCTGTAAAACCACTTGGTTGAAACATCTCTCCCCTACTCCAAGGCTGTCGTGAGGGAGGGGGAATGAGGTAACCCAAAACGACGACCGGGTCAATCTGTCTTCGGTCACCAAGACTTCTCCCGGGTGTAGAGGCATGTTTCGTCCTTGTGGGGTCTAGTGAAAGGTTGCCCACGCGG
>JBNKCS010000201.1:0-610 GCA_050287865.1 Rhodocyclaceae bacterium
TCAAGGCCAAGTCCGGCGAGACCATCGATCGTGCCGACATCGAGCGGTGTTTGGAGCATACGGCCAAGCTCGTCGGGTCATAAGCCGTCTCCCCGAATAGTTGGGGGACAACCTTCGGCCGGCTGGAGTGCGGCGTACCGCCACGGCTGACTTTTCGAGTCGGCGCCTGTCTTCCGGCGACAGCCCATCGAAGTAGATCCACCGGCCGCTTTATGTAGTTTGGGGCAGGCCGAGTCTTTCCGCTGTGCCCGGGAAAAGTCAGCCGTGGCGGTACGCCGGGCGGGGCGGCGTTTCATCCCGCACGCGGCATGCGATCTCCCGTAACCTGTCGCTTCATACAATATTTTCCGCCGTGATTCGTCTCCACAGGTATGGACACGATGCTGGCGGCCGATGCCCTGATGGCCGAAAAGAACAAGCTGATCACCGAAACCATTTCGCGTGAGCGGCGGCGCCTCGGCGATTTCATCCGCCGGCGCGTCGCCGATCCGGGCGATGCGGAAGACATCCTGCAGGATGTCTTCTTCGAGTTCGTCGAAGCCTACCGGTTGCCCGAGCCCATCGAGCAGATCGGCGCCTGGCTCTTCCGCGTGGCGCGCAACCGCATCAT
>JBNKCS010000202.1:0-609 GCA_050287865.1 Rhodocyclaceae bacterium
CCCGCGATTCCCTAAGAGAGAAACGGCTTCCACGACGGTTTGGCTACCACCAGGCAACGTCGTGACTGGAAGGACTGTCGCTCAACGGATAGGGAATCGAGGAGGGTGCGTGACTGACTGCAATACAGAGCCGGCGCAGGCTGGGCAGGGCAAGCAGCCCGGTCCGACCGCCATAGCTGTTTCTTCCGATACCGCAACCCGTTATTCAGATATCCCAATTTCCGCGCCCGAATCTCGGAGGGGTACGGAGATTTGTGTGCGCCAATCGACGGCGAGGTTCGTATGACAGGAAAAGTCAGCCGTGGCGGTACGCCAAGTAACGAAGCCTGGAGGATTGCTGCATGAGGGTACGGTTGATGTTGGTATTTCTGGGGGTAGCTGTCTTAACGATTGGATGCCAGAAAGCGCAAACACCTGGTGGGGCGAAAGATTTCGCTTGGAAACAGGAGGTGCTGCTATCGGATGGAAGAACCATTGTCGTGGATCGCTACGCCAAACAGGCACGAAGCAGCCTCCCACAAGAGATTGTTGTTGAATACGAAAAGCGTGTTTCATTTACCAATCCAGACACCAACGAACGTGTCAGTTGGATCCTTCCCAAAGGCACTG
>JBNKCS010000203.1:0-605 GCA_050287865.1 Rhodocyclaceae bacterium
GCCACGCCGATATCCACCGGTAAACCACCGGAGGGCACTTCCTTATTCAGCAGGCTGTTGATCAGCATCTTTTCCGCACCCTGCGGATATTTGGTCTCCACCGCTTCACAGCTGATCGCTTCACCTTGCGGGAGTTTGTCGCGGATCGCCTTCACCGCATCCAGCTTGTTATCCTCGACGCCGATAATCGCCCGCTTGGCGCCGGTCGCGCGCATGATGGCACGGATCCCGGCAATCAGTTTATCGGTCTGCTCCAGCATCACACGATGGTCGCAGGTGAGGTAGGGTTCGCACTCGCAACCGTTGATGATCAGGGTCTCGATCGCCTTCCCTTCCGGTGGTAACAGTTTTACGTGACTGGGGAAGGCCGCTCCGCCCAGCCCTACCATGCCGCTGGCCTGCACCGCCTGGATCAACGCCTCCCGGGAGAGGGTCTCCAGATCCTGGTCCAGTCCGTACAGCACTTCCTGGGTGGCCGCCTCATAGGTTTCAATCACAATAGCCGGTGTCTTGGGTCCCGCCGCGGTCGGTACCAGATGATCGATGGTGCGCACAATCCCGGTCACCGGGGCGTGCATCGGCACTGAGACAAAGCCTCCCGCCTC
>JBNKCS010000204.1:0-605 GCA_050287865.1 Rhodocyclaceae bacterium
CGGAAATTTTCTTCGGCACTTCGGGGCGCGAGGTGAACCACTCGGCGTCGGCCCAGCTTTGCATGACCGCCTTGGCGTTCGCGTTGCCTGCCTTGGCCTTGTCGGCGACATCGTGGAAGGCGTCGAACATCAGCAGCGTCTTCTTGAGTCCCTCGGCGGCGATGGCGCCGACTTCCTTGTCGTCGAGCGCATCGATCAGCGCCTTGACGTTGTAGCCGCCGAGCATGGTGCCGAGCAGTTCGGTCGCCTTGGCGCGGGAAATGACGCTGCGCGGCGTGTCGCCACGGCTGACTTTTGCCAGAAACTCGGCCTTGACCTGGGCGGCGTCGTCGACACCGGCGGGCACGCGATGCGTGATCAGGTCGACGAGGAAATCCTCCTCTCCCTTCGGTGGATTCTGCAGCAGTTCGACCAGCGCAACGGTTTGCTGCTTGGTGAGGGGGAGGGGCGGGATGCCGAGGGCGGCGCGCTCGGCGACATGGGCTCGGTAGGCTTCCAGCATGTTGTTGTCCTTTTGCGTCATTGGGGTTGAGGGTGCGAAAAGAAACGGGAAAGCGCCGGTTCGGCCACGGTCATACCAGTCGACCGTGCCCGTTGCAGGAGTT
>JBNKCS010000205.1:0-605 GCA_050287865.1 Rhodocyclaceae bacterium
GCGTAAAAACAGAGAGGCGGGTGCCCAGCACGATGCGCGCTTCGCCGGATTGCGCCTTGAGCCAGTTTTGCGCGCGTTCGCCGTCGGCCAGGCCGCTGTGCAGGCTGACCAGGTCGACATCGGGGAAGCGGCTGCGGAAATAGTTTTCCAGTTGCGGGGTGAGGTTGATCTCGGGCACCAGCAGCAGCACCTGGCCGCCACGCTGCAACATCTCATGCATCAGGTGCACATAGACCTCGGTCTTGCCGCTGCCGGTGATGCCGTGCAGCAGGAAGCAACCGTAGCCCTGCTGCTGCGTGACGGCATCGACCGCTTGTTGCTGTTCGTCAGTGAGTGCATGCGCATTATTGAAGGTGTGCGTCGTGCCCGGACTCGGCAATGCCGTCTCTACCCAACCGGCTTCCAGCAAGGCCTTCAGTGCCGCAGGCGCACTGGGCGACAGGTTGCGCAGCTGCACACCGCTGAGTGGCGTAGTGTGCAGCGCTTGCAGGATGCGCTGCTGCACGACGCGGCGCTTGGGCAAGGTCGCAAGGTCCAATGCACGCCCGGCGGCACTCAATCGGTATTCCAGATCCTGCTTCAGCTTGATCGGCTCCAGCGCGCGC
>JBNKCS010000206.1:0-603 GCA_050287865.1 Rhodocyclaceae bacterium
GGTTCTTACTGTCACTGAAAGATGCATCCAGAAAATATGCGGCGTCGCGTTCGCCATCAACACCTGGCTTCAATCGCCAGTATTCGTCACGCAACCACCGCTTCTGCCGTTCGTCCAGAAACTCCGATTGCTGGAGTTGCAGCAGAAGCTTCATGCGCTTCGTCTTGTCGTCAGGCGATTTAATAAGCATAACTTTGTCCTCGCGCGGATTATGCTTTCCAAACACCCTTCCTGCCAACTGCGATCGACTTGGGTGCGGCGCGACGACGGCCCACTGCCCACCAGCAAGCGCTACTGTATCAACGGCAACGTTCTCGAGTTCGTGCCCGATACCGCCGCGAAGTAGGCTTCGGGTGGCGTGTCGCCACGGCTGACTTTTGATCGCATTCAAGCCCTGACAATTGGTAAGCTTAGGCTCTATAGCGAAGCTAATTCTCGCTGCCACGATCAGGCTTGCTCTCAGCTCATCAAACTGGCAAGATGATGACTATGATACCCATTCTAACAACCTCCCTTGGAACCCTGTTCGAAGGTGACTGCATCGAAGTCATGCGTACCCTCGACCGCGAATGTGTCGACCTCGCTTTCGCCGATCCGCCGTTT
>JBNKCS010000207.1:0-600 GCA_050287865.1 Rhodocyclaceae bacterium
ACAAGTCGCGCCCGCGCGGCCAGCGCATCCCGCGCATCTGCCCCAATAGCGCGAGCAGCACGCCGGCTATGGCAAAACGCAGGAACAGCATGGTCGACAACGGCACCCCGTCGCGGTACGCGAGCTTGGCGAAAATCGCCATCACGCCGAACCCGGTCGCCGACAACACGATCCACAACACCCCCGCCGCCCGGCTCGACATCGTCATCACCCGAAAGGAAAGGAGCGCAGTCTATCGCGCCGCGACGCCTGCAAGTGGCGTCCCGCCACGGCTGACTTTTTCCCGGCGTACCACCACGACTGACTTTTCGCGCGCTACTTCCAGGCGGTGAGGAATTCGCGCCAGTGCGGCGCGTCGATGGCGGCGAGTTGCTCGCGAACGAAAGCTTCCTCCGCCTTGCGTCCGTCGGCGGTCATGGCACCGCGCATCTGCTGGAAGCGCAGGAAGACGAGGTAGGTGTTGACGACGTCGGTCTCGCAGTAGTCGCGGATGTCGTCGATTTTGCCGTCGAGATACGCGCCCCAGACGGCGGAGCCGTCCATGCCGAGCTTGCCGGGGTAGCCCATCAGTTTGGCGAGTTGATCGAGCGGTGCGCTGGC
>JBNKCS010000208.1:0-600 GCA_050287865.1 Rhodocyclaceae bacterium
CCCTAACTTTTTAGATGCATCAATTGAACAGGGTTTCGATTGATGCGGGCGGGGCAAAGAAAGAAGGCGACGACCGAACCTTGTAGAGATCGAGGAGGATGTTGTCGAGCGACTCCTGCGCCTGGTCGGAGCACCGGCTGCGCAGCGACTTGATGGCCTCGACGGCCTCCTCGGCGCGGTTCTGCTGCTTCATCACGATGGCCATGTCCTTGAGCGCGCTGTCGACGCGGTCGCCGGCGTTGATGGCCGCCCGCGTCGGGATCGCCATGGGCAAGCGCGGCACCGATGTCGCGCGCGAGGCGAGTTCCATCGTGTTGCTCGACGACGATTTCAAGTCGATCGTCGCCACCGTCAGGCTCGGACGGCGCATCTACGACAATCTGCGCAAGGCCATGACCTTCGTCGCCGCCATTCACATTCCCGTCGCCGGGCTGGCGTTCATGCCGCTGCTGTTCGGGCTGCCGCTGATCCTGCTGCCGGCGCATATCGCCTTTCTGGAGATGATCGTCGATCCTGTTTCCTCCATCGCCTTCGAGGCCGAATCGGACGAGCGCAATATCATGAACCGTCCGCCCCGTGATCCCGGCGCCGCGCTTATAT
>JBNKCS010000209.1:0-597 GCA_050287865.1 Rhodocyclaceae bacterium
ACTCCAACCTGTTCGACGCCTCGATCATCTACAACACCTCGAAGAGCGTGCTCAATCCACTGGGCCGCCCGGTGCGCCGCACCCAGGTACCGGACGGCGTGCGCCACGTCTGGAACCGCATGAACCAGATCATCATTCAATATATGCTGGAACAGTTTCCTGATCCGAAAGCGCATCTGGTGCTGGCGGGCGAGGCAAGCCTCGACGCCACCTGGCCGCTCACCTCACCCGGCGTGCCCAGCATTCGCATGTTGCACAACCACTTCATCGTCTTTCCGCAGGAGCAACTGCGCAGCGCCAAACTCGCCGATCCGAAAAACCCCAACCTCACCGACGGCGGCCAGCACTCCCTGTTTGAACAGCACATGCACGGCGTCTATCGCGAATTCATCTGCAAGGCGTTGCACCTGGAAGTGCTGCGCCCAATCAGCGACGACTCGGCGCGACTCGATCTCACCGGCTACCCGCACGGCCTGCCAAGCTGGGAGATCCCCGGCGGCGCAGCGACACTGGAAGATATCCGCTTCTGGCACGAATACGATCTGGTGTTGAAAGGATTCCTCGACTTCTACCGCACCTTCTTCAGCCAGGTCTCCA
>JBNKCS010000210.1:0-596 GCA_050287865.1 Rhodocyclaceae bacterium
CCCGGCGGGGCTCAGCACTTCGGGCGGCAGTTCGCCGAGATCCTGCACCAGCGATTGCGCGGCGGCCTGCGCTTCGGGCGGCAGCGCGACGAGGTCGCCATCGACGCGCACTTCCAGCGCGCCGTCGTCACCGGGCGCAACTTCGAGCACGGCTTCGCCGCCCTGCTTTCTGCCGCCCGCGCCTTTGAGCGCGGCCAGCGCATTGCGCAGCACTTTCGTTTCCCGGCCGATGCGCTCGCCGCGCACGCGCCGCGCGGCGGTGGGATCGAGCGTGCCGCAAAAAGTCAGCCGTGGCGGTACGCCACCCTGGGCGACGAATTCGCCCAGCAGGGCGAGGCTGTCCTGCACCGTCGCGCCCGGCGCGGTGAGGCGCGGCAGCGCGGGCGCCAGCGCCTCGGGCCAGGAGCCGCGCAGTTCCGCCATTTCGCGGGCGAGGCCGGGCAGCTCGGCGGCGATGCGCGCATCGAGGCGCACTGCTTCGAGCAGCGTCAACCATTCGAGAGCCTGCTTGCGGTCGGGTGGATCAACCATGGCGGCAATCGCGGCATCGATATCGACGCTGAAAGTGCCGTAGCGCGTCTGCGCCCAGAGCAGCG
>JBNKCS010000211.1:0-595 GCA_050287865.1 Rhodocyclaceae bacterium
CTGCTGGAACTCTGCCGCGGCGCGAAGCTCGACTGCGCGGTCGAATTCGACAAGCTGCCGCTGATCGACGAGGCGGTGGCGCATGTGAAAGCCGGCATCGCCACCGGCGCCTCGGCGCGCAACTGGGCGAGCTACGGCGAATCGGTCGCGCTGCCGTCCGGCATGGCCGAATGGCAGCAGAAGATGATCACCGATCCGCAAACCAGCGGCGGCTTGTTGGTGGCTTGCGCACCCGAATGCGCCGACGAGGTATTGGCGGCTTTCCGGGCCGACGGCTTCGAGCGGGCAGCGGTCATCGGCCGTTTCGGCGATTCGGCCGGCGTGTCGCCACGGCTGACTTTTATCTGAGCAGCGGCTTCAGCGCCGGCCAGACGTGGTCGAGGATCTTCGGCTGCGCGGCGGCGGTCGGATGCAGGCCGTCGGCCTGGAAATTGTCGAGCGTCGCGCCCAGCGGTTCCAGCAGGAAAGGCAGCAGCGGCACGTCCTCGGCGCGGGCGACGGTTGGGAAACTCTTCTCGAACTGGCGCGCGTAGTCCGGTCCGTAGTTCGGCGGCAGCTTCATGCCGACGAGCAGCACGCGCGCCTTGTTCGCCTT
>JBNKCS010000212.1:0-594 GCA_050287865.1 Rhodocyclaceae bacterium
GTAGCGCCACGGCCATGCACTTCTCGGGCAAGGCGTTCAACAGGCCGGGCTGGGTGGTGATCTCGACCTACGGCGAGAGCGGTGCTAAGCAATGGCTGCATCGCAAGGTCATGGCCGTGAAGCTGGCACCGGGGCCGACGGTCTATCAACTGGCCCACACCCACCAGATCGACAGTGGCTACTTTGCCGAGCCGCAGGCCAGCGTCAACCGCGACTTCACGAAGATATTGTTCAATTCGAACTGGGACGTCGATACCAACGCGGATATCGACGCTTACATGATCGAGCTGCCGGCCGGCGCGATTCCCTAGAAAAGTCAGCCGTGGCGGTACGCCGCCTCAGTCGGCCCGGCCGACCTCGACGATCTTTGGCGCCAGCACGCGCAGGATGTCGTGCGGATGCACGCCGACCAGATAGCCGCGCCGGCCGCCGTTGATGTAGATCAGCGGCAGGTCGAGGATGGATTTCTCCATGAAGACAGGCAACTGCTTCTTGGTGCCGAAGGGCGAACAGCCGCCGACCAGGTAGCCGGTGTGGCGGTGCGCGTCGTCGGGCGTGCAGGGCCCGATTTTCTTCACGCCGGCCTGGCGCGCC
>JBNKCS010000213.1:0-590 GCA_050287865.1 Rhodocyclaceae bacterium
TCCTTTGTCCTTATAGGCTTTATGGCCATCGGCATGGTCATGGGCGACGGGACCGCACCGCTGCTCAGTCATTGGGTTGTCGCTGTTCTCGATTTCAGTGTCAAGCTGTTTGGAATTTCGCAACAAGGAGGACTCTTCACGGCGGCGATTCTCTGGGCGTCAATCACCTTCGTCGTGGTTTTCCTTGGCAACTGGTTGATCCGGACCGACAACAAGAAGTCCGATGAATAACCGAGGACAGAGCATGCTTTCTTCGAAGAAGGGATATGTAAATGTAAATAGTGGACGTACCACGGTTTCGTGAGCACCCCTGCTCGGCGTACCGCCACGGCTGACTTTTCCTGCCGTACCGTCGCTCGCTCCACACGTCGCGAGCGCGTTAGTATTGTCGCTGAGTTCCCTACTCCGGATCATCCATCATGGCGCTGAACTGGCTGACTGTCCTGAAGTACGTCCCCTGGACCGAGGTGATTTCCAACGCGCCCAAGGTGGCGGATGGCGCGAAGAATTTGTGGAAGACAGTCGCCGGAAAGCAGGCGGCCGAGGAAGCTCTGGTCGACGAAACGCCGCCGCCAGCGTCGACAGACGCC
>JBNKCS010000214.1:0-590 GCA_050287865.1 Rhodocyclaceae bacterium
ATCGTCCGGCTTCGGGATGCGGGCCAGGACCAGGGTTCCGGACCGGAACAGGATCTCGGCCGAGGGATATTCCGACAGGCGGTCGATGCGCGTCAGCGCAATCTCGCCCGGCTGCGGCGGGCGAACCGGCGTCACCGTGCCGCGATAAATCGCGAAGCTCGGATAGTTCACGCCCCAGGTCACGACCGTTTCGGTATGTTTGCGCGCTTCCGCCGCCGCCTCAAGTACCGGTCCCTGCTGCCACCGTCCGGCCGCGGGCAATACCACCATCGCCAGCAGCAGCGCCTGCGCCAGCGCCACGACCATCAGTCCCGATGCCGGCGGCTGGCGCCGCCAAAGCCACATTGCGGCAGCCACCCCGAGGAACGCGACGACCGCCACGCGATAGCCGGTCCCGAAAACGGTCGCGGTTCGCGCCAGCATGTCGCTGAACTGGGCATTGACCTGTCCCTCCTTCAGCCCCACCAGCTCGGGCAGGAACAACAACAGCAAGCCCAACAGCAGTGCCGGGGCGTAGGCCAGCCAGCCGGACAGCAGCAGTTGCCGGTGCCGGGCGAGCAGGATCGCCAGCGGCGTGGCGCCGTAGAGGA
>JBNKCS010000215.1:0-590 GCA_050287865.1 Rhodocyclaceae bacterium
GCACGTACATCGACGTCTACGGAAGCCACGTGCTCATGATCGAATACCGGCAGCAGGATTTCGACAAGGCCTGCACCGCCTATCCGGCCTACTCGGTCGTGCTGCGCAATGTCATGCTGACCGCGCCCGGTTCGTCCAACTACATTTTCGCCGGCTGTTGAGCGCCGGGTGTTGAGCGCCGGCTTCTTCGGCTTGCGCTCGTCTCCAGCCTGACCGGTCCGGCAAAAGTCAGCCGTGGCGGCACGCCGGGTCAGCTCAGCCAGGCCTCCCTGTAGTCGTTCGCGTATTGCGCGAAATGGATCGGTTCGCGGCCGAGCAGGTCCTTCACCGCGGTGGTCGTGTGCGCGTTGTAGCCCTGGGCGACGAAGCCGAGGATGAACAGCAGGAAGTCCGTGTAGTCCTCAGGCAGACCGGCGCCCAGCAGCGCCTGCTTCATCGCCTCCGGCGGAATGTCCCCATAGGTAATCGACTGTCCCGTCGCCTTCGAGAGGATGACAGCGACCTCGTCGTGGTCGAGCGAGTCGCTACCGGTCAGGTCGAAAGCCTGGTTGTTCAGGTCGTCCGTCGAGATCAGGCGCACGACCACGTCG
>JBNKCS010000216.1:0-590 GCA_050287865.1 Rhodocyclaceae bacterium
TTGCCGGACAGCAGTGCGCGAGTCCGCTCCGGCGAGAAGAAGGTCTGGATGATGCCCATCGCGAAGACGATACCGGCCAGCAGCAGCAGCACCTTGGGCGTATCGTAGAGAAAGAAGTGCACGGCTTCGGCGAAATGGGTGCCGCGTTCGAGGCCGACAGCGGCGACAACAGCGTCGGCGAACTCGGCGAGATACGCATAAGCCGCGACCCAGACAACGGCGGCTACGGCAATCAGCGCCAGCCAGCGGGGAAAAGTCAGCCGTGGCGGGACGCCACCTAAAGTCGTTTCGCTCATGTCCTGTTTCGCATCAGGCCAGCCAGCCGTCGATCTTGTCGCGGCCGGGAATGCCACCGGCGTGCACAACCTTGCCGTCGAGCACCACGCCCGGCGTGCTCATGACGCCGTAGCTCATGATGTCCTTGAGGTCTTCGACCTTCTCGATGTGTACGGCAACGCCCTTGGCGGCAGCGGCTTCCTCGATCAGCTTGAGCGTGGTCTTGCAGTTGGCACAGCCGGTGCCGAGGACTTTGATGCTTTTCATGGCGATGACTCCAGTTGAAATACGATTACTTGAAAGTACGAAGCAGC
>JBNKCS010000217.1:0-589 GCA_050287865.1 Rhodocyclaceae bacterium
ATGTGGGAATGGCCGCGATGGAAATGCAGCGCCCTTTGTCGATAGTTATACTAAGCTATTGAAATCGCTGACACAGTCTCGTCGAATGCGCTGTTTCTGTGTCGGCATCCATGCAAGTGAGCCGAGTTCCGAGGGTTGCTTTCAAACATGAGTTGGCATATAAGTGCTCGGCGGAATTCTAATTTTCCATGAACTGGAGCGGGTTTGGTCGCTCTGGCAATTATTCAGCAAAATCCATTGGGAGAGAGAAGATGGCAAATTTTGATCAAGAACTCGATGCATCCGGCCTGAACTGCCCGCTGCCGATCCTGCGCGCCAAGAAAACCCTTGGTGGTATGGAATCCGGTCAGGTACTGCGCATCGTAGCGACCGATCCTGGCTCAGTTAAAGACTTCGAAGCTTTCGCCAAACAAACCGGTAACGACCTGCTGGAATCCGGTGAAGAAGGCGGCAAGTTCGTATTCATGATCAAGAAGTCCTGAGTTCTTCACAGAGCTACTACTACACATTTAGAGAATGGGGGAAGACCCAATGTCAGATCAGAAAAAGCTGGCGATCATTGCTACCAAAGGTACCCTGGACTGGGCAT
>JBNKCS010000218.1:0-584 GCA_050287865.1 Rhodocyclaceae bacterium
GGTCCGACCTCGGGTGTTATCAAAAGCCAGTCTTCCGTGATGCATTGGCTAATGCGCTCCACATCGTTGGAAATCATGGCGTCGTTAAAGCGGTCCTCAAGATCTTGAAGGAATTGGGGGATTTGGGTAGTAGTCATCATCAGTTTGCCAAGTATGTTAATAGCTGCCAACCTTGTTTCAGGGAGCAGTCTTGCTGCATAACTTGGGCGACTGCTCCCTATTCTGAAATCAAAGGGGCCACCCATTAGCCGGCCCGAGTCAAGCGAAATGATACGCCTCCATCATGGGCTGGAGCCTTGCTCGGCGTACCGCCACGGCTGACTTTTCCTACCAGTCAAAGGGGCCAGGCTCACATTTCTTACAATAGAAAATGCCTGAGCACGTCTAGCGCACAAGCGAAATGATACGCCTTAGTCATATAGGATGGCGCCCCACTCGGCGTACCACCACGGCTGACTATTCGCGGCGTGGCCAGGTCTTCCGAGGCATTCCACTTCGGATGAAAACCAGTGGACAGAAAGGACGATGACGAAGATCGTAGTCGTCCTCTCGGGGGAGGGCGGGAACTACGGAAGGCGATGCCC
>JBNKCS010000219.1:0-582 GCA_050287865.1 Rhodocyclaceae bacterium
AGTCGGGCGTCTGCTGGCTCTTAAGCCAGTCGATGATACGCGTCATTTCGGTTTCGGAAATATAGGCTCCGTGGATACGCTGCAGCCGCCCTGTACCGGGGGGCAGAAAGAGCATGTCGCCCATGCCCAGCAGGTTCTCTGCCCCGTTGGTGTCGATGATAGTGCGCGAGTCGGTCTTGGAGGAGACCTGAAAGGTCAGGCGGGTGGGAAAGTTGGCCTTGATGATACCGGTCAGTACGTCCACCGACGGCCTCTGGGTCGCCAGAATCAGGTGGATACCGGCGGCCCGTGCCATTTGGGCCAGGCGGGTCAGGGCCACTTCCACATCCCGGGACGCCACCATCATCAAATCGGCCAGTTCGTCGATGATGATAACGATGTAAGGCAATGGCGTCGGCGGCTCCTGCCCGGCGCCCTCCTCGGCCGGGGTCTCCGGGTCCGGCTTGGCGCTTTTCGGCTTATTGAGCTCCTTCAGGACCTTCTGGTTGTATTGCCCGATGTTGCGCGCCTTGTTTTCCGACAGCAGTTCGTAGCGGCGCTCCATCTCCTTGACGGCCCAGAACAGGGCATTGGTGGCCTTCT
>JBNKCS010000220.1:0-582 GCA_050287865.1 Rhodocyclaceae bacterium
GCCGTTTTCACAGACGATGGGGAATGAGTAGATGACATCTTCATCGATCCCGTATGAGTTGCCTGCGCTGTGGACCGCCATGCTCACCCATCGGCCGCCGGTTCCCAAGGTCCAGTCGCGCATATGGTCCACGGCGGCCGAGGCGGCGGACGCGGCGCTGGAGGCGCCCCTGGCTTTGATGATGGCGGCGCCGCGCTGTTGCACGGTGGGGATAAAATCATCGACGTACCAGCTCTCGTCCACCTGCTCCTTGGCCGGTCGGCCATCGACGGTCGCAAAGCTGATATCCGGGTATTGGGTGGCGGAATGGTTGCCCCAGACGACCATTTTTTCGATTTTCGTGGTGTGGGTGCCGGTTTTTGCGGCAAGTTGTGAAACGGCGCGATTGTGGTCCAGGCGCATCATGGCGCTGATATTGCGAGGGTTCAGATTCGGCGCATTCTTCAGAGTGATCAGCGCGTTGGTGTTGGCTGGATTGCCCACTACCAGTACTTTAACATCCGGGTTGGCGTGATCGCTGAGCGCCTTGCCCTGGACGGAAAAAATCGCCGCATTGGCCTTGAGCAGGTCTGAGCGCTCCAT
>JBNKCS010000221.1:0-582 GCA_050287865.1 Rhodocyclaceae bacterium
CTTGCCCTGGGCGGTGGCGCCCGGATGCTCCTGTTTGATCAGCTCCATCAGCTTCCATTCCGGCATCGGCTCGCTGTAGTAGAAGCCCTGCGCGAGATAGCAGCCGGCGTTGAGCAGATGGTCGATCTGCGCCCGGTTCTCCACGCCCTCGGCGATGAGATCCAGATTCAGGCCCTTGGCCATGGCGATGATCGCATTGATGATCGAGTTGTCGCCCTGGGATTTGATGCCCTGCACGAAGGAACGGTCCATCTTCAGGGTATTGATCGGCAGTGTCTGCAGATAGCCAAGCGACGAGTAGCCGGTGCCGAAGTCGTCGATGGCGATGCGCACGCCCTTGTTGGAGAGCTGGGACAGGGTGAGTATCGCCTTGTCCATGTCCTGCATGATGGCGTGCTCGGTGATCTCCAGTTCGAGGATGTTGCGCGGCAGGTTCATGCGCTTGATGATCTTCAGGGTCTTGGCCACGAACTGTTCCATCTCCAGTTGCTGCACGGAGATGTTGACCGAAAGGCTGAGGGTCACGGACTCCTCGTCGATCCAGCGCCGGATGTCGCTGCAGGCCTTGCGCAGCACCCATTC
>JBNKCS010000222.1:0-580 GCA_050287865.1 Rhodocyclaceae bacterium
GGCGCGCTCGACAAACATTGGGTGGATACCGTAGGCCGGCCGGCACAACAGAAACTCGCGGCAGACGCTGGATACCGCGCCGAAGTTGGCGCGCTCGACCGATGGCACGACAATGCTCGTGACGCCGGCCAGCCGTGCCCGTACGGCGACGTCGTCGCGGTCGGCGTCGAACTCGGCGGCATCAAGATGGCAGTGGGTATCGATCAGCACAGCGCAGGTGGCGTACCGCCACGGCTGACTTTTGCGCGACTACTCGACTTCGTCGATCCAGGCCTGCTGGATCGCTTCGAGTATCTTCTCGCCGCAATGCTTGGGATCGTCGTCGAAGTCCGGCAGCGCGGTCACCCACGTCATCAGATCCACGAAGTTGATCCGGTTCGGGTCCATGCCCGGATGCGTTTCTGCCAGTTCGATGGCAATGTCGTTGACGTCGGTCCACTTCATTTGTGCTTGCCTCCGCCTTCTTTCGCCATGTTGATGGTGTACTTCGGAATTTCGATCGTCAACGGCGTTTCGCCGACGATGGCCTGGCAGGAAAGCCGCGAGGTCGGCTCCAGGCCCCAGGCCTTGTCGAGGAGGT
>JBNKCS010000223.1:0-579 GCA_050287865.1 Rhodocyclaceae bacterium
CACTGGCGGAAATGGCGCGACCGGTTCGCGCCTGGTTTCACAGCGACGCCGTGCAGGCACTGGGCAAGATTCCGGTAGATTTCCGCAGCCTGAACGCGCGCGGCGTGCATGCCCTTACGGTCTCCGCGCACAAGATCGGCGGCCCGAAGGGCGCCGGTGCGTTGATTGTCGACAAGCGGCTCGAACTGGCGCCGTTGATTTCCGGCGGCGGTCACGAACGCGGGTTGCGCTCGGGCACCGAGAACGTGCCGGCCATCGTCGGCTTCGGCGTTGCGTGCGAGTTGGCCGTTGCGGAAAAGTCAGCCGTGGCGACATGCCAGGTATCGTTGCGCGGCGAACTGGAACGCGGCCTGGCGGAGCAGGGCGCGGCGATCTTCGGCCTGGGAGCCGAGCGCCTGCCCAATACCGTCTTTTTTGCGCTGGCGGGCATTGACGGCGAAACGCTCGTCGCCAAGCTGGACCGCGCGGGCTTTGCCGTCGCCAGCGGTGCCGCCTGTTCGAGCGCCAGTCCCGAGCCGTCCCATGCGCTGATGGCCATGGGTGTCGAACCGACTCTGGCGCGCGGTGCGGTGCGGGTGA
>JBNKCS010000224.1:0-579 GCA_050287865.1 Rhodocyclaceae bacterium
GAGGTCAAGCGCGGCAAGTGGTCCTTCGCCAACCTGCCGGTCATCCCCTCCAGCTTCGCGCTGCAGCCGATCGCCAAGAGCGAGGACCGGCTCAAGCTGCTGACCCGCCTGATCAAGCGCAAGGATGTGGATGCCCTCATCAATGCCTGTGACGCGGGACGTGAGGGCGAGCTGATCTTCAACTTCATCGTCGAGCATTCGAAGACGAAGAAGCCCGTGCAACGCCTGTGGCTGCAGTCGATGACCGCCGGCGCGATTCGCGAGGGCTTCGCCCATCTGCGCTCGGCCGACGAGGTCGACGGCCTGCGCCAGGCCGCCGTGTGCCGCGCCGAGAGCGACTGGCTGATCGGCATCAACGGCACGCGGGCGATGACCGCCTTCAATTCCAAGACCGGTGGCTTCCACCTGACCACCGTGGGCCGGGTGCAGACACCGACCCTGGCCATCGTCATCGAGCGGGAAAACCGCATTCGTCAGTTCAAGCCGCGCGATTACTGGGAGCTGCATGCCAGCTTCGGCTGCGCCGAGGGCGAATATGCCGGGCGCTGGTTCGACGAAGGCTTCAAGAAGCAGGACGAC
>JBNKCS010000225.1:0-577 GCA_050287865.1 Rhodocyclaceae bacterium
CCGCTCGACACCCTGCGCACCGCGCTGCACATGCAGGATGCGCACGCCACGGTCACAGATGTTTTCGCCAACAACGCCACCTTCGGCATATTCGGCGGCAAGGGCTGGGAATGGATCGCTTTCGGGTATCTGCTCGGCGGTCTCTGGATGATTCAACAGCGCGTCATCACTTGGCATGGTCCGTTGGCCTTCATCGTCGCACTGGCCGGCGTCGCGCTGATCAGCCACCTCATCGGTCCCGACCGGTTCGCCGGACCGGGGTTCCATCTCTTCTCCGGCGGCGCGATGCTCGGCGCCTTCTTCATCGCCACCGACCCGGTGTCGGGTTCGACGACGCCGCGCGGCAAACTCATCTTCGCCGTTGGCCTGGGGCTGCTGGACTGGATCATTCGCGTCTTCGGCGCCTTCCCGGACGGCATCGCGTTCGCCACCCTGCTGATGAACATCTGCGTGCCGCTGATCGACAAGAGCACGCAGCCGCCGGTATTCGGCCACAAAGGGAAGCAGCCATGAAGGAGACGCTGCGCATTTCCTTCAGTTCCGCCGTCGTGCTGGTGTTGTTCACACTCGTGTTCAC
>JBNKCS010000226.1:0-577 GCA_050287865.1 Rhodocyclaceae bacterium
ACTGCCACACACGCACGATACGCAGGATGTCGGTCTCCTTGCGCATCTCCAGTGGAAACTCGCTGAACGGTGCGGCCATTTTGACGATGCGGATGGCGCCGTCGTCGAGCACCCGTTGCCCCGAGGATTCCAGCACCTCGATTTTGTTGACGTTGCCATCGGCCTTCAGCTCGACGCTCAGGGTGAGATGGCCGTTGAGTCCACGGCGCTTGGCTTCGTCCGGATAGTTGAGGTTGCCGATGCGCTCCACCTTCTGACGCCAGGCATCCATATAGGCGGCATAGCGGTACTCCTTGGTGGCGGCGGTCAGGGTCTTGACCCGTTTGCGTTGGGCATAGTCCTGTTTGCGTTGTTCGATGTTGGCACTGATGCGGGCGATAGCGCGACTGTGCATCAACAGGTCGGCGGACACCGGGGTGTCGGGCACCTCTTCCTGTGGCGACTCCTGCGGCTGCGGCAGTTTGTCGCGGCTCGCCATTTCGGTGGTCATCACCGTGGTGTCGTTCAGTTGTTGCTGCGGTTCCGGTGCGGCAAGGGGAATGCTCTGTTCGGCATCGCCACGCTCGTTGTTGGGACG
>JBNKCS010000227.1:0-575 GCA_050287865.1 Rhodocyclaceae bacterium
ACCTATTATCCCATCCATCGGCCTTCACCTACCTTCACTGAGCAATCAACAAAAATCGAAACCTTTGAAACGGGCATGAAAGTCATTGACCTGATTACCCCCTTCATTCGGGGTGGTAAAACGGGTATCTATGGCGGTGCTGGTGTGGGGAAAACAGTGACCATCGCTGAACTCATTCGTTCGGTGGCTCAGGAGCATTCCGGTGTCTCCATTTTTGCCGGTGTGGGCGAGCGCACCCGCGAAGGGACCGACCTGTATTACGAAATGCAGGAATACGGTGTGCAAGATTCCGTGGCCATGGTTTTTGGCCAGATGAACGAGCCGCCAGGTGTACGCTTGCGCGTGGCTTTGACCGGTCTGGCTATGGCCGAATATTTCCGTGACGAAGGGCGTGACGTGCTGTTATTCATCGACAACATCTTCCGTTACGTGTTGGCTGGATCTGAGATGTCGGCGTTGTTGGGTCGTATGCCCAGCGCGGTTGGCTACCAACCGACATTGGCCGCTGAGATGGGGGCGCTGCAAGAACGCATCACCTCTACGCGGACAGGTTCCATTACCTCGATGCAGGCCAT
>JBNKCS010000228.1:0-575 GCA_050287865.1 Rhodocyclaceae bacterium
GCAAAAAAAAATAAGAGGGCGGCAGGCGGGATAGCTTGGGGCTGTAGCGACGTTGAACATGTCAAGTTTTAGATGCAGGGACTGGCGCTGGAGGCATGTTCCTCCTGCAGATGCTCCAAAATGCGATTGGCCACCGTCAGGACATCTTGAGCTGACTTCGGATGTGCAGGGATGTCCCGGATGGGAAACCCGCCTAGGTCGACCAGGGCATCAGAGATTTCCATGACTGACCATGACAGTTGCATGGCCTCGGCGACGCGTTCGCTCTCAACCCCGGCCACGCGCTCATGAAGCTCCTCCAGCTCCACCGATAGATCCCTCCCATCGAAGGAATAAAGGTCATGTGCCAGTTCTTCAGCCAACTTCTCCTCCCGCCGTTCTAAGTCTGTCTCCTGCATGGAAAGAAAGAACCGGCGCCCCTCCAAAACCTGGCTGAAGTCAAGGGAATGTCGGCAACCGGCTGTAAAAGCACGCATCCTAGCCAGATAGTCCTGCTGGACAACCTCGGCTCGGTCGCACTCATCATCACATTCCATGAGCACCCTTCATAGAGATCACTCGGAAGCCGCCATACC
>JBNKCS010000229.1:0-571 GCA_050287865.1 Rhodocyclaceae bacterium
GCTTCGGCATCAGTCGCACGATGATGGACAGCTACGCCCTGGAGAGCCACCAACGCCTCGCCCGTGCACTGGATGCCGGGTGGATGGACGAGATCGAAACCCTCTATGACGACGCCGGCCACTACTACAGCGCCGACGACGGTCTGCGCCGGGATACCACACTGGAGCAACTGGCCGGATTGAAGCCGGTCTTCGATCGCCAGTTCGGCCAGGTGACCGCCGGCAACAGCGCGCAGATCACCGACGGCGCGGCGATGCTGCTGCTGGCCAGCGACCGGGCGGTGGAGAAATACGACCTGCCGGTGCTGGGACGTATCGTCGACAGCCATTGGTCCGGGGTCGATCCGGCGCAGATGGGCCTGGGTCCGGCCCACGCCATGAGCGCGGTGTTGCAACGGCAGAAGCTGCAGCCGGAGGCGATCGACTACTGGGAGATAAACGAGGCGTTTGCCGCCCAGGTACTGGCGGTGCGCGCGGCGTGGATGGATCGGGACTACAGCAGAAACGAACTGCACCGCAGCAAGGCGGTGGGCGAAATACCACTGGAGCGACTGAACGTGGACGGCGGTTC
>JBNKCS010000230.1:0-570 GCA_050287865.1 Rhodocyclaceae bacterium
TTCACAATGGCTCGGTCGACAGCCTCGAAGAAGTGGTGCGCATCATGGCCACCTCGCAACTGGGCGCCGCCATCGACAACGATCCACAGCAAGGTCGCGTCATATTCTGGTCGCCCGACCAACGCAGCGTCAGCAAGGTAGACCGGCCGGTGTTGAGCGACCGGGACATCAAGGACCTCGTCGCCTTCCTCAAATCGCTGACCGGCGACGAGTTGGCGAAAAAGGTCGCCATCAGATAGCGCGTCAAAAAGTCAGCCGTGGCGGCACGCCACCCACCGCCCGGCTGACGGCGAAACAGGCGCATTAACTACGGGCACGGCCGACGATCGTCACGCCCGCGACGACCAGCGCCGCGCCGAACAACTGCCACCCCGAAATCGTCTCGTCGAGCACCACCCAGCCCAACGCGATCGTCATCAGCGGACCGACGGTGCCGATCAGCACCGCGCGGCCGCTGCCGATGCGGCGTATCGCCGCCGACTGGGCAAACACCGCCAGCACGGTGGAGAACAGCGCCATCGCCAGCGCGTAGGCATAGACCGGCAGCGGCTGCACCAGCCCGGACAGTGG
>JBNKCS010000231.1:0-569 GCA_050287865.1 Rhodocyclaceae bacterium
GCGGCTTCTTCCACGGTGCCACCGACGTCGGCGACCGTCTCGACGAAGCGGATCAGCCGCGGCTGCACTCCATCACGCTGACCGAAGGCGACTACGCCGTCGGGCGCCGCCTCGGCGAACTGGGTCTGACGGAAATCGGCGTGACCGTTTCCTCCCTGCGCCGGCACGGCATGCGCGGCATGGAGCCCGACGGCAGCGTCGTGCTGAAGGCTGGCGATGTCGTGGTCCTGCTCGGTACCGCGGCTGCCGTCAGCGCCGGTGAGGGGAAGCTGCTGCGCGGCTAGGGCCGGGAAAAGTCAGCCGTGGCGGTACGCCGAGCAGCAACAAAAAAGCCCGCCGAAGCGGGCTTTGGGGATCGTGGAACGTGGTTTAGTTCGCCATGCAGACGGTGAAGAGCGTCGCATCGTCGTTCGGGGTGACGGCGTAGAACGTTGCTGCCGTTGCCAATACCCCCCCCGCATTCGTGCCCAGGACGCGTATCGTGCCGGTTGACGTGTTGCCATCGTCAATCGTGGTGTCCAACTGGCGGGCGAAACGCCCTTGAATATTGGCGGAGCAGACGAAGAAGT
>JBNKCS010000232.1:0-567 GCA_050287865.1 Rhodocyclaceae bacterium
GGCTGGAGTCCCGTCGCGCGTAAATGCCCGAACCGCAGTTCCCGCAAAAATACCGATGGTGGCTAGGCTCATATCGGAATTCCTTCAGGACATCTTGCCCCTGCGTAATCCGGAAGCTGGCGCTCGGAATGCGGGTGACTGCCTGGGCGGCCGAGCCCGTCGATTTTCGGCAGATCGAGCAATGACAAAAAACGATCGGCCCCAAGGAGTCGTCGATCTCGTACTGGACTTGTCCGCAAAGACAACTGCCCTTATGCATGGTGATTTCCTCCCAGTCTGGAACGCAAGCCGGTGAATCCGCCTATCGCAGGGCATTGTGCCACCGCAGCGGCGTACCGCCACGGCTGACTTTTGTCGGAGTGGCCACGACCAGTCCAAGATCTGCCACGCTGCAGGTATGCTATCGGCGCTTCCTGCGCTTGTCACCTTTCTCAATTCCGTTCATACCGTATGCCGCGACTATTCACTTACACGATTCCCATCGACGATGGAGCGGCCCCAAATCCGTTCCACGGCATGTGTTCACTTGCTATTTGCAAACCGGGCATTCGTCGAGTGGCAGAACCG
>JBNKCS010000233.1:0-566 GCA_050287865.1 Rhodocyclaceae bacterium
GGTACCGAGCCGGCCAAACTCGCTGCGGCGCTCGATTCTGTAACTGGCTGGGTCAGGCAGCAATTAGGGGCCTAAATGCCAGTTTCCTCTTTAATTTTGCCGAGAATTAGTGTTTAATCTCCGCCCTTTGGATCACGAGCATCTATGGCACTTATCGTTCAGAAATATGGTGGTACCTCGGTAGGCAGCGTCGAGCGCATCGGCAACGTCGCGCGCAAGGTAAAAGGGTTCCGTGATCAAGGTGATGATGTCGTAGTCGTGGTTTCCGCCATGAGCGGGGAGACCAACCGCCTGCTCGAACTGGCCAAGGCGATCAATCCCGAGATGGACCCGCGTGAAACCGATGTGCTGCTCTCCACTGGTGAGCAGGTCACCATCGCGTTGCTGTCCATGGCGCTCAAGAACATGGGCTGCGATGCCCGTTCCTACACCGGTACTCAGGTGCATATCCTGACCGACAGTGCCCATAACAAGGCGCGGATTCTGGATATCGACGAGAGCAAAATGCGTCGCGATCTGGAACAAGGGCGAGTCGTTGTGGTCGCAGGGTTCCAGGGTGTCGATGA
>JBNKCS010000234.1:0-566 GCA_050287865.1 Rhodocyclaceae bacterium
GTCACCAACTACCTGTGGCGGCCGCTGCTGCCACAGTTGTTTTCCTGCCTCAACGAAGGGGGCGTGCTGATCTACGAAACCTTCATGGTCGGCAACGAGCGTTTCGGCAAGCCGAGCCGTCCCGAATACCTGTTGCGGCCCGGCGAACTGCTCGACCTGATGCACAAGCGCTTCACGGTGATCGCCTTCGAGCAGGGCGAAGTCGAACAGCCCTGGCCGGCGATGGTCCAGCGCATCGCCGTGGTGCGTGCTCAGACATCTGTTTTGCCGCTTTAGGAAAAGTCAGCCGTGGCGGGACGCCGCCTCAGTCGATCTCGCCGACGCAGATCGCGCGGAAATCGTTGACGTTGGTCAGCGTCGGGCCGGTGACGATGCTGTCGCCGATGGCGCTGAAGAAGCCGTGGCCATCGTTGTTCTTCAGCGCGTCGCGCATGGAATGTCCGGCGGCCGCCCCGCGGGCCATGCTGTCCGGCGCGAGATAGGCGCCGGCGATTTCCTCCAGGCCGTCGATGCCGTCGGTGTCACCGGCGACGGCGTGGATGCCCGGCATTCCGTCAAGCGCCAAC
>JBNKCS010000235.1:0-564 GCA_050287865.1 Rhodocyclaceae bacterium
GGATCCCAACCCGCAAAAATTCCCCGATCATTTTGCGCCAACCATTGATGAGGAAACACTGTTTGAATGGGGCCAAAACATTATCAATCAAACAGCCGATCTGGTGTGCTGCTACAAACCCAACATTGCCTTTTACGAGCAATACGGGGCAGCGGGCTGGGAAGCCTTGCATCGCACCATTGCGGCTGTGCCAAACGACATCCCGGTATTGCTCGACGCCAAACGCGGCGACATCGGCAGCACCGCCGAGGCTTATGCCCGCGCCGCTTTTGAAACGTTGGGCGCAGATGCCATCACCGTAAATGCGTATCTGGGCCAGGACAGCCTTGCGCCGTTTTTGGCGTATCCGGGCAAAGCGGTATTTGTGCTGTGCTACACCTCTAATCCTTCAGCCAAAGAAATTCAGGAGTTTGGCAATGCCGACGAACGATTGTTTGAACATATTGTGCGGCAAGCCCAATTGTGGGGCAGTGTTGAGCAGGTATTTTTTGTGGTGGGCGCAACGCAGCCGCAGGCATTAGCTCGCTTCCGTGAGTTGAGTCAAAATTGGATTTTAGCTCCCGG
>JBNKCS010000236.1:0-563 GCA_050287865.1 Rhodocyclaceae bacterium
CCGGCGACGTCTCCACCCCCGATGGCGGTGAAGCCCTGATGAACCAGATCGTCGGGACAGTCGGTCCGGTCGACATCCTGGTCAACTGCGCCGGCATCACCCGCGACAGCACCATGAAGAAGATGACCAGCGAGCAGTGGGATGCGGTTATCGACACCAATCTGAGCAGCGTCTTCTACGTCACCAAGCCGATCTGGAACAGCATGGTCGATCGCGGTTTCGGCCGCGTCATCAACATCTCCTCGGTCAACGGCCAGCGCGGCCAGTTCGGTCAGGCCAACTACTCCGCCGCCAAGGCCGGCATCCACGGCTTCACCAAGGCGCTGGCGCAGGAGGTCGCCGCCAAGGGCATCACCGTCAATACCCTCTCCCCCGGCTATGTGGCGACGCCGATGGTGACCAAGATCCCGCAGGAGATTCTCGACAAGATCATCAAGACCATCCCGGTCGGCCGTCTCGGCCTGCCGGAGGAGATCGGCAAGGCGGTCGCCTTCCTCTGCAGCGACGACAGCGGCTACGTGACCGGCTCCGACTTCTCCATCAACGGCGGCCTGCACATGTTC
>JBNKCS010000237.1:0-560 GCA_050287865.1 Rhodocyclaceae bacterium
GAGGAAGGAACCGTAAGGACGGTTCTCTTCCGACAGACCGGCGCGTGAACGACGGATCGCGTCCGAAACGAGCCGCACGGCTTCGTCCTGGCCTATCACGCGGGTGTGCAGGCGCTCTTCCATCTTCAGCAGCTTGTCGCGTTCGCCCTGCATCATCTTGGCGACGGGAATGCCGGTGGCGCGCGACACCACCTCGGCGATTTCCTCGGCGCCCACCTGCGTGCGCAGCAGCTTGTTCGGCGTATCGCCATGGCTGACTTTTTCCGCTTCCTTCAATTGCGCATCGAGCTGCGGCAGCTTGCCGTACTGCAACTCGGCCAACTTGTCGTACTGGCCCGTGCGTTGCAGATCGGCGATCTCGGCGCGCACTTTTTCGATTTCTTCCCTGATGTGCTGGGTGCCATGCACCTGCGCCTTCTCGGCCTTCCAGATTTCCTCGAGGTCGGAGTATTCCTTCGACAACCTGGCGATCTCCTCCTCGATCAGGCCGAAGCGCTTCTTCGAGGCCTCGTCCTTTTCCTTGCGCACAGCCTCGCGCTCGATCTTCAACTGGATCAGCC
>JBNKCS010000238.1:0-557 GCA_050287865.1 Rhodocyclaceae bacterium
TGGGCAACCGCTTGACGGCGATTTCTGCCCGCAGGGCCTCGGATCGGGAACCGACGGGACATGACGCTACTAGACGGATCGCCTTTCGGGACTTGGTATATCGCGCCCCTTTGCCGGAAAGATGATCCCGGAAGCGTCGCTCGACATCGGTTGCGATCCCCGTATAGAGGGTTCCGTCGCCGCATTCGACCAGGTATATGTGCCAGATTGCGCAAGTCATGATTAAAGGGCGAGGCTCATCTTTCCAGGAGCATCTGAATCATTGAACGCCGACAGCACACAATAGCGCGTCTGCTTGCCCGCTCCTGGCCGATAGCAGCCACCACTTGGCGTACCGCCACGGCTGACTTTTCCCGGGAGTCAGGCGACGACATGGACTTCTTCGTCGTCCACCCGCAGCACCTGACCGCTGCGAATCTTGCAGGCTTTCCGCGTCTCGACCGCGCCATCGACGCGGACGCCACCCGCGGCGATCAGTGCCTTGGCTGCGCCGCCCGATGGTGCGAACGCAAGCAGTTTGAGGAGAACGTGCAACTCGATGAACTCGCCGTCGAGCT
>JBNKCS010000239.1:0-556 GCA_050287865.1 Rhodocyclaceae bacterium
GCCACTGCCGCGTGTCCCGCCACGCGCCGCGTCGGCGCCGCGCGTTAAAGCGCTGTCGGGACACGCGGCAGCGCGTCCCGACCGCCCGCGCCCCGACCGCGCTCTTCCCCCCGCGCTCCGACCGCCCGCGCCCCGACTGCCGCGCCGCCTCGCCTCGCTTCCCGCGCGCCCCGACCGGCCGCCTCGCTCCCCGCGCGCCGACCGCCGCTGTCCGCCGTTCCGACCGCGCCGCGCCGCTGTCCGGACGCCGCGCGCTGTCCGAACGCCGGCTACCCCGACCGCACCGTCTACCCCCGCCGCGCCGTCGCCCGTCGCCGTGTCGCCGTCGCCGTCGCCGCGCCGTCACCGCCGGTGAGCCGTCGCCGCCTCTCGCCGGTCCCCGTGCGCCGGCGAGCCTCGCCGTGCGCGGGGCAGCGCCGCCGCGCCGCCGGCCGACGCTCGGCCGGGCCGCGCAACGCGCGTGGGCCGAGCCGCCCCGCCGCAGGCCGCGCCTCGCACTGTGCAACTGGGCCGAGCTCGGTTTCGGCACAGTGCACCCGGTTATTTGTTTATTAAT
>JBNKCS010000240.1:0-552 GCA_050287865.1 Rhodocyclaceae bacterium
CTCGTAGAGACACTCGATGCGATTGATGAACCTGTCCCGCATCATCTCCAGCTCGGCGACCTTGGAGAACGCCTGCTCTTTCATGCCGTGGTTGGCCAGATCGTACATCTCCTGCCCGAGGTGATGGATCATTTCGTGGATCATCTTGATCTCCTCGTAGACCGGCAGTTGACCGTAGCGGATGTATCCCACGCCGTGAAACCAGCGCCCGAATGCGCAATGCCGGCTGTCGAGCTGCACCGGCGGTACCGTTGCATCGACAGCCAGCCGGTCAACCAGCTTGGCGACCCATTGACGATGGCTGGAAATCGCCGCCTGGATGTCGATGCCGTCGCTTTTGATGAAGCGCGATTTCAGACCGTGCCAATCCCGCTCCTCCCGCCACGCTTCCAGCCACGCCGGCAGCTGTTCCGGCGGCATGGGGCGGGCGATACCATAACCCTGTCCGAGATGACAGCCCAGCCGCAACAGCGCCGCGCCGTGTTCCAGGCTCTCGACGCCTTCGGCGATGACCGGATGCTGGAACGCGCCGGCCAGGCGCACCACGCTGTC
>JBNKCS010000241.1:0-551 GCA_050287865.1 Rhodocyclaceae bacterium
CTTTGCCGGGCTGGTCGAACGGGTGGGTCCGGCGGTCGTGAACATCAGCGTCGTCCAGGAAGTGGTCAGCCCCTTTGGTGGCCGCGGCGGCGATCCGCTGGAAGATTTCCTCCGCCGCTTCGGTGTTCCGCTGCCCGGCATGCCCGGCGGCCAGGGTGGCCACGGCAACGGTGCGCCGCAGATTGCGCGTGGCGTCGGCTCTGGCTTCATCGTCAGCAGCGACGGCTATGTGCTCACCAATGCGCACGTGGTCGACGACGCCACCGAAGTCACCGTTCGGCTGACCGACAAGCGCGAGTTCAAGGCCAAGGTCCAGGGCGTGGACAAACGCACTGACGTGGCCTTGCTCAAGATCGACGCAAAGGATCTGCCCACCGTGCGCATCGGTGCGCCCGACGGCTTCGGCGTCGCCTTCCTGGCGCCGCGCCTCGGCGCGCTTGCCGAGCGCTATCCCAATCTGCGCATCCAGTTGGTGCCGGCGCCGCGCAGCTTCTCCCTGTCGCGGCGCGAGGCGGACATCGCCGTGCTCGTCGGCCGCCCCGAGAAGGGAC
>JBNKCS010000242.1:0-550 GCA_050287865.1 Rhodocyclaceae bacterium
ATATCGAACTGCTCGGTAAGCGCTTGCTTCGAGTGGGCGAGGCGCAGCACCACGTTGTTGCGAGCGGCGTTGTCGGCCGCGGCTTCCAGCGCCCGTTCGTCGATATCGACGCCGAGGACCTCCGCGGCGCCGAGCTTGGCGGCGGCGAGCGCCAGGATGCCGGAGCCGCAACCGTAGTCGAGCAGCGTGTCGCCACGGCTGACTTTTTCGCACAGCCATTCCAGGCACAGCCGCGTGGTCGGGTGCGAGCCGGTGCCGAAGGCGAGGCCGGGATCGAGTTCCAGATTGATGGCGTCCGGGTTGGGAGCCGTGTGCCAGGAGGGCACGATCCACAGCCGGTCGTTGATGCGGATGGGGTCGAACTGCGATTGCGTCAGCCGCACCCAGTCCTGCTCGGCGACTTCGACGATCTCGGTCGGCGTGTCGCCAAGGCTGACTTTTTCCTTGGCGTCGGCGATGCGCTGCTGCAGATCGTCGCCCGGCTCGAACAGGGCGACGACGCGGCTGGTCCGCCACAGCGGCGTCTCCGGCGAGCCGGGTTCGCCGAACT
>JBNKCS010000243.1:0-549 GCA_050287865.1 Rhodocyclaceae bacterium
GATGTGCGACACGTTGGTGCGCTGCTGCTTGTCGACATGGATAAAGCCGTGGTCGTCTACCGCGACGCCAGCGTTCTGGGCGTCGATCTTGTGGCCGTTGGGTGAACGGCCGACCGCGACCAGGATCGAGTCATAGAGTTGCGGTTCCGGTGCCTTGGCCCCCTCGAAGGTGACGCGCAATCCCTCATCCAGTGCTTCCACTTGGGTGACGCGGGTCTGGGTCAGGATCGCTTCGTACTGCTTCTCCAATCTCTTGTGCAGGGGTTTGACGATATCCTTGTCGGCGCCGGTGATCAGGCTGTCGAGCATCTCGACGACCGTGATCTGGCTGCCCAGGGCGTGATAAACCGTCGCCATTTCCAGGCCGATGATGCCGCCGCCGATCACCAGCATGCGCTTGGGAATCTGCTTCAGCGCCAGGGCCCCGGTGGAGTCGATAATGCGTTCGTCATCCGGCAGAAACGGCAGTTTCACCGGCGCCGAGCCGGCGGCGATGATGCACTGGGTGAAGCCGATCGTCGTGGTCTGGCCCTCGGCGTCGGTTACTTC
>JBNKCS010000244.1:0-274 GCA_050287865.1 Rhodocyclaceae bacterium
TATTTATATTTAGAGTAGGGCGATTTAAAGCAACTTAGTTTGTTTGTTAAGTTAACTTTGCTGTTAAATCAATGTAAACAGTGAGTGATTATATCCCGATAAGTTGTTGCAATAAACAACAAGTTGCGATCTTCAAGGTCTTAGTCACATCCTTATTGTGGTAATAGCTACAAGGATGTGACGAAAAAGCCATCAAACGGCAAAAAAAGTTGAAAAAATACTAGACGACATAGTGTGAACTACGTATTATTCCACTCCGCCGATAGGGCATGCG
>JBNKCS010000244.1:284-547 GCA_050287865.1 Rhodocyclaceae bacterium
GTTGGCCTCCGGAGCCAAAGGTCGAAGGTTCGAATCCTTTCGGGCGCGCCATCCGGATGCTTACGGGATTGTAAGCGAATTGGCAAATACAGTGGTGGCCATAGCTCAGTTGGTAGAGTCCCGGATTGTGATTCCGGTTGTCGCGAGTTCAAGCCTCGTTGGCCACCCCATTATTCTGGTAACTTCGGTTTCCTTTCTTGAAATTCGAGATAAAACACTCGTCGGTGAATAGCGCAGCTTGGTAGCGCATCTGGTTTGGGACC
>JBNKCS010000245.1:0-546 GCA_050287865.1 Rhodocyclaceae bacterium
CTAACCGCCGCCGAGAACATCGCCCTGCCGATGATGCTGGCCGGCATCGTCGCCGCCGAGCGCAATGAACGCGTGGCCCGGGCGCTCGCCGACTACGGATTGACGGACCGCGCCGACCACCGGCCCGACCAGCTTTCCGGCGGGCAGCGGCAGCGCGTCGCCATCGCTCGCGCCACCATCATGCGGCCCGCGATGCTGCTTGCCGACGAGCCGACCGGCAACCTCGACCGCGCCACCGGCGAGGACGTCATGACCCTGCTCGAAGGCCTGAATTCCAGTGGCGTGACGCTGATCGTGGTGACCCACGATCCAGTGCTCGGTCAGCGCGCGCGGCGGCGCGTGATGATGGGAGACGGCAGCAAGGTGGAAGATACGAGGGACGCTTCGCCGTCGGGTCGCGCCGAACTGCCGCCACCCCCTTCCTCGGGAGGAGGGGTGGAAGGGAGGGAACCTTAGTGCGAGCGGGCGACGTGCTCCGCTTTGCCGCCGGTTCGGCTGCCGGCTCCCCGCTGCGCACCTTCCTGATGGTGCTGGCGATGAGTATCG
>JBNKCS010000246.1:0-545 GCA_050287865.1 Rhodocyclaceae bacterium
GGGAGGCGGCGGCAGAGCGGTGGTGACCGTCGGCGATGTAGATAGCGGGCATCGTGTCGAAGGTCTCGGTGATGGTGTTAATGTCTGTTTCATTACACACCGGCCAGATGGCGTGCTGCACTCCATCGTCGGCGGTGATATCGAATTCCGGCTCGCCAGCAGTGACGCGCTTCACCAGCGCATCGATCTCGGCGTTGTGGCGGTAGGTGAGGAATACCGGACCGGTCTGGGCATTAAGGGTATCGACCTGACGAACCCGGTCGTCCTCCTTGTCGGGGCGGGTGAATTCGTGTTTGCGGATACGGTTGGTGTCGTAGTCCGGCACTGAGGCGGCGGCAACCAGGCCGATCTGCTGGTGATCGCCCATGATCAGGCGGTAGAGGTAGTAACAGGGCAGGGTGTCCTGCTTGAGGACTCCTTCGCTGATCATGTGCTCGAAGTTCTCTTTGCCCTTGGCGTAGACACTGGCGTCGTAGGGGTCGGTACCCTCGGGCAGGTCGATCTCGGGTTTGGAGATATGCAGGAAGCTCCATGGACGACCTGCG
>JBNKCS010000247.1:0-543 GCA_050287865.1 Rhodocyclaceae bacterium
CTCGGCATCTGCCCCTTCCTTGGCGTCTCCAGCAAGGTAGAGACAGCCGTCGGCATGTCCTTCGCGGTGATGTTTGTGATGACGCTCGCTTCTACCGCTTCGTGGCTGGTGCAGCAGTATATTCTGATCCCGCTCGATCTGCTCTACCTGCAGACGATCTTCTTCATTCTGATCATCGCTGTACTGGTTCAGTTTATCGAGATGATGATCCACAAAACCAGTCCGGTTCTTTATCAGGGGCTGGGAATCTTCCTGCCGCTGATCACCACCAACTGCGCCGTACTCGGCGTGGCCCTGCTCAACATCCAGCAGGATAATACCTTCATCACCTCCGCCCTCTACGGGCTCGGTGCGGCCATCGGCTTCGCACTGGTGCTGATCCTCTTTGCGGGCCTGCGCGAGCGCATCGAACACGCCCCGATTCCCGAGGCCTTCAAAGGCTCTCCCATCTCACTGATCACGGCAGGTATGATGTCGCTGGCATTTCTGGGCTTCTCCGGCCTGGTGAAGCTTTAACCGCCAAGGCCCGACGTTTTCATGCAT
>JBNKCS010000248.1:0-542 GCA_050287865.1 Rhodocyclaceae bacterium
ATGGTCAGGGCCACGGCCTCGACCACCTCCCGGTCTGTGGAGGCTTCAAAGCGGGCCTTGCCGGTCTCTTTGAAGTGGGACAGAATGGGCGATACGCCCACATAATCCAGGCCGGCGGCAATACTGTGGGTCTCCTTCATCTGACCGTCGCTGTTTTGCAGAAAATAGGTCTTGTACCCCTGGGCCACCCCCACACTGGCATCGGTATCGCAAAGCCGGGACGCATGGGCACCCGAATCCAGCCCCTTACCGCCGGCTTCGACCCCCACCAGTTCCACCGGATCGTTCAGAAACCCGGAAAAGAGCCCCATGGCGTTGGAACCGCCGCCCACGCAGGCAAAAACCCGGGTAGGCAGGCGCCCCTCGGCTTCCAGGATCTGACGACGGGCTTCCTGTCCGATGATGGACTGAAAGTAGGTCACCATCTCCGGAAAGGGGTGGGGACCGCAAGCCGTGCCCAACACGTAATGGGTGCTGTCCATATTGGAGACCCAGTCACGAAAAGCCTCGTTGATGGCATCTTTCAGAATACGGGTGCCGTC
>JBNKCS010000249.1:0-542 GCA_050287865.1 Rhodocyclaceae bacterium
GCTGATCATTCCGCTGACCGATGGCTGTTCGTGGAACCACTGCACCTTCTGCGAGATGTACACCGCGCCGCAAAAGAAGTTCCGCGCCCGCGACGAAGCCGAAACACTGGAAAGCATCCGCCGCTGCGGGCAATTGTACGGCGATAGCATAAAGCGTGTCTTCCTCGCCGACGGCGATGCGCTGATGCTGCCGGAGCGGCGCCTGCTGAACGCGCTCGAAGCGATCCGCATGCACCTGCCCGGCGTGCGCCGGATCTCCGCCTACTGCCTGCCGCGCAACCTCGCGAAAAAGTCAGCCGTGGCGGTACGCCACCTGGCCGAGGCCGGCCTGAGCATGGCCTACGTCGGCGCCGAGTCGGGTGACGACGAGGTGCTCTCACACGTCAGCAAGGGCGAGACACAGGCTTCGACGCTGGCGGCGCTCGACAAGCTGGGCGAAGCCGGCATCACGCGCTCGGTGATGATCCTCAACGGCCTCGGCGGCAAGACGCTTTCGCAGCAGCATGCCGACCATTCGGCCGACCTCATCAATGCCGCGCAGC
>JBNKCS010000250.1:0-539 GCA_050287865.1 Rhodocyclaceae bacterium
AGGTGGCGCAGGTAGCGGCGTTCGTATTTTCGGCAACAGGGACACTCGCAGCCGGGCTCCAGGGGCCTTGGGTCTTCGGTGTACCGGGCCTGCTTGATGTTGATCTTGCCGCCGTGAACGAAGGCTTGACCGTTTCTGGCGTTGCGGGTGGGCATCACGCAATCGAACATGTCGGCCCCCATGGCCACCATCTCCACCAGGTCGGCCGGCGTGCCCACCCCCATCACGTAGCGCGGGGCGTTCTCGGGCAGTTGGGGCAGGGTATGGGCGGCCATTGCATACATCAGATCCTTGGGCTCTCCGACGCTCAACCCGCCCACGGCATACCCGGGAAAGCCGACCTCCACGATTTCGGCGGCCGAACGGCTGCGCAGGTCGGGGTACATGCCGCCCTGGACGATGCCGAAGAGGCTGTTTCTCCCGCCGCCGGCCTGCCAGGCCGCCTTGCAGCGTCGCGCCCAGCGCGTGGTCAGCGCCAGGGCCGCCTCGGTTTGCGCGAAATCCGCCGGATGGGCGATGCACTGGTCCAGGCACATGAT
>JBNKCS010000251.1:0-264 GCA_050287865.1 Rhodocyclaceae bacterium
CGGGCCGGCCGTTGGTGAGCGCAAGTTCGGTGTTTTGCATTACCCGCATCGACAGCGCGTCGGTCGGCGAGATGTCGAGCAGCCGGCTGTTCAGGTCGACATGTAGCGGCACCATGCTGCCCGCCGGCAGTTTCAAGGTGGCGGTCGTCGGCGTTGGTGCCGTGGCCGCGGGAATGAGGCGGGCGAGGGCCAGCGCGGGCACGATCACGGCGACGAGCCAGACGGTGACCGTCAGGACGCGTCGCCCGGCGGGGGGGGGGGGGG
>JBNKCS010000251.1:274-539 GCA_050287865.1 Rhodocyclaceae bacterium
CGCGGCGCTCGTCGACGCGCGCCGCAAGCCAGCCGGCGAAGGGCAGCCCGACGGCAAAAGCCGAGGCGGTGAGCCAGCGCGCCGTGTCGAACGGCAGCCCGGCGCCGAGGCCAAGGACGCCGAGCAGGATCGTCGCCAGACCGATCCACTCGATCAGCGGCCGCGAGAACAGGCCGAAAACAAAGATGCCCAGCCCCAGCAATACCGTCCATAGCGCGTAGATCATGATCCCGCCGCCGTGGAAGAACATGGCGAAGGTGGCGAG
>JBNKCS010000252.1:0-537 GCA_050287865.1 Rhodocyclaceae bacterium
ACACCGCAGAGCGGCCGGATACGGGTGCTGGGCAAAGACATCAACGCCCTGTCGGAACTGGACCGCACCCTGCTCAGACGCCGCCACATCGGCTTTGTCTATCAATTCTTCAATCTCATCCCGACCCTGACCATCGCCGAAAATGTGGGGCTGCCGCTGGAACTGAACGGCATGAAAGAGCCGGAAATCAGCCGGCTGGTGGGTTTTATCCTCTCCGATATCGGCCTGGGTGACCGCTGGAGCGCTTTTCCCGACCAACTCTCCGGCGGCGAACAGCAGCGCGTCGCCATCGCCCGCGCCCTGATTCACAACCCCAGCATCGTGCTGGCCGACGAGCCGACCGGCAACCTGGATGCCGAGACCGGCGATAAGATCCTTGGCATCCTGCTCGGACTCTCAAAACAGCTAAAGCGTACATTGATTATCGTTACCCACAGTCTGGAGGTGGCAAAACGGGCCGACCGTATTCTGACCCTGAATGACGGGGTATTGAGTGAACAGGGGGAGATCCATTGGTAGGCTCCCGTCTCTGGCGCG
>JBNKCS010000253.1:0-536 GCA_050287865.1 Rhodocyclaceae bacterium
CTCCGAGTTGGACTCAAACTCGGCAATTCTGAATTGGATTGGTTCGCCACCTTCTCGTGCACGTCTCCTCGGCTCTCTAGCACATTCTTGATGCTCCGTTTGTCCTTCGTGGTCCTCTCCTTGATTCCTAAGAACAATTAAATCATTAGGTAGTAATCGGCTCTCAATATTATAGGCGGAGGAGTATAAGAACGAGTTTACCTGATGATTTAATTGTTGTGCTCGTGATCGTGTGATAGGGCCAAGTATCTCAACGGAAGGAATGATTGTAGCCGAAGTATTGATGTCCTCATCATCCTCCCCCTCTTACATTGACATCGTCCTCGATGGCATCTCATCTTCTTCTCCCACGTAAGGTCGCAAATCTGAAATGTTAAAGCTGGGACTAACCCCGAACTCGGGAGGCAACTCAAGTTTATATGCATTATCATTGATCTTAGCAAGAATTTTAAAAGGACCAGCAGCACGAGACGTAAGTTTAGACTTTCTCAACTCCGAAAATCGCTCTGTTCTCAAATGCAGCCATACTAAATCAC
>JBNKCS010000254.1:0-536 GCA_050287865.1 Rhodocyclaceae bacterium
CGCCGGCGCGCTCCTGGGGCGGCCCGGTGCCGGGCGGCCGATCCTTCAGGACACGCTCGACGACGCGACGCTCGCGGTCGCTGCGGAGGCGGTCGGCATCATGAGCGCGATGCAGGAAAAGACGGTCGAGTATGTCAAGAACCGCGTGCAGTTCGGCGTGCCGATCGGGACCTTCCAGGCCCTGCAGCACCGCATGGTGGACATGGTGATCGACGCCGAGCAGGCGCGCTCGATGGCCTATCTCGCCTGCGCCAAGGTCGACGGCGAGACCGATCCCGCCGAGCGCAAGCGCCTGCTGTCGAAATGGGATACCGAAGTGTCGACCCTGCCGCAGTAAGTCCTCTTGCGCACCGTCAGCCTTGAACGGACCACCCATCCGGTCCTGATCTTCTGGATCATCGCCGGATGGGTAGGCTACTGCCTTCTACCCTGGTACGGGGTGGAGGGCTTTTGGTCGTTCGAATGGCTGGTGGACGGCTGGCCGCTGGATAAGGATTACGCGCCCGCCGCGGTATTGATCGCCATGGGCCAGAAGC
>JBNKCS010000255.1:0-535 GCA_050287865.1 Rhodocyclaceae bacterium
GCGGGACCCGCTGGTGAGCTATCCGGAAGGAGCGGCGAGGAACTTTTCAAGACCCGCCCTTGTGGAGCATGCCACGGTCAGGATGGCAAGGGCAACCTGGAATTGGGGGCGCCCAATTTGACCGACGATATCTGGCTAAATGCCCACGACCCAGATTCCATCCGCGAAGGCATATTGAATGGGCGCATTGCCAATATGCCCGGATTTTCATGTCGCCTGTCAGATGACGAGGCAGACCTCCTGACCGCCTATGTTTATAGCCTGACGCATCACTAGGCAGGGCAGATGATAACGAGCAGTGAGCTTGTGCTCGCGTCGATAAACAAGTAGCCAGGGTCTAAAGGTTGCTGCGACTGGCTGGATAAGTCAGCCGTGGCGTGACCGGAGGGAATCCCCGTGGGAGTACACCACCTTATGGCCTGGCGCTGCCCCGCCAGGCCATTTTCATATACACGTCGCCTCGTTTGAGTTCGTCCAGCATCTGCGCCAGCCGCTTCTGTTGCGTCGCCGGCAGCTTCGCCCGCGCGATCCAGCC
>JBNKCS010000256.1:0-535 GCA_050287865.1 Rhodocyclaceae bacterium
GAAGCGGCGCGCCAGAACGCGCCGACGTTCACCTACGCGCCGGTCAAGCCCAACAAGCTGGGCGTTACCGCGCTGGGCGACCTCGACCTCGCGACGATTGCGAAGTACATCGACTGGAGTCCCTTCTTCCAGACCTGGGATCTGGCCGGCAGGTACCCGCGCATCTTCGACGACGCGCGCATCGGCGAGCAGGCGAAGCAGGTGTATGCCGACGCGCAGGCGATGCTGGCGAAGGTCGTGAGCGAAAAGTGGCTCACCGCCCGCGCCGTGTTCGGCCTCTTTGCCGCCAATTCGGTCGGTGACGACATCGAGTTCTACGATGATGGCAAGACCGTCATGACCTGGCACGGCCTGCGCCAGCAGATCACGCGCGCCGACAACAAGCCCAACCAGTGCCTCGCCGATTTCGTCGCGCCCGGAAAAGTCAGCCGTGGCGGTACGCCACCCGTGGACTACGCGGGCGCTTTCGCCGTCACCGCCGGCCTCGGCATCGAGAAGAAGCTCGCCGAGTTCGCCGTGCAGCACGACGACTACA
>JBNKCS010000257.1:0-535 GCA_050287865.1 Rhodocyclaceae bacterium
TCCGGATTATAGTCGCCGCGCCTGCGCCAGCCAGTCCAGCACTCCCTGTCCGGCTGCGCGGCCGCTGGCGAAGCAGGCAGTCAGCAGATAGCCGCCGGTCGGCGCCTCCCAGTCGAGCATCTCGCCGGCGCAGAAGACGCCTGGTTTGCCGGTCAGCATCAGGCGCTCGTCGAGCGACTCGAAGCGCACGCCACCGGCGCTGCTGATCGCCTCGTCCAGCGGACGCGGCGCAACGAGGCGAAGGGGCAGCGCCTTCAGCAGAAAAGTCAGCCGTGGCGGTACGCCGATATCGTCTTTCGCCGCGCATTCGTGCAGCAATCCGACCTTGACGCCCTTCAGCCCGAGCCGGCTTTGCAGATGGCTGGACAAGGAGCGCGAGCCGCGCGGCCGCTCGACTTCCGCCCGCACCTGTTCGATGGACTTGTCGGGCAACAGGTCGATTTCCAGATCGGCGTAGCCCTGCGCCTCGATGGCATCGCGCAGCGCAGCCGAGAACGCATAGATCAGCCCGCCTTCGATCCCATGTTCGGTGACG
>JBNKCS010000258.1:0-535 GCA_050287865.1 Rhodocyclaceae bacterium
GGATGTGCTGCTCGCGGGTCTGTAGCGCCATGCGCAGCGCCTTTTTGCCGCGCGCATCGACCGAAACGCCGATGATGCGGCCCGGCACGGAACGCTTGTGCTCGTCCTTGCAGGCGAAGAAGGCGGCATGCGGGCCGCCGAAGCCAATGGGCACACCGAAGCGCTGGCTGGAGCCCAGCGCGATGTCCGCGCCCATGGCGCCGGGCGACTTCAGCAGCACCAACGCCATCAGGTCGGTGGCGACGGCCACCGCAGGTGGCGTACCGCCATGGCTGACTTTTGCGGCGGCGATGATGTCGGTCAGGTCGCGGCATTCGCCGCGGTCGTTCGGATACTGGAGCAGGGCGCCGAAAACCTCGTGCTTTGGCAGGTCGTCGGCTGGGCCGAATACCAGTTCGTAGCCGAAGAAGCCGGCGCGGGTCTTGACCACGTCGATGGTCTGCGGGAAGCAGTCCTCGTCGACGAAGAAGGCGTTCGACTTGGATTTGGACACGCGCCGCGCCATGGTCATGGCCTCGGCCGCCGCCGTCGCCTC
>JBNKCS010000259.1:0-534 GCA_050287865.1 Rhodocyclaceae bacterium
GCCTGGTGGTGGCGAACCTGGCGGGCATCGAAAAAATCTGGCGGCCCTGCCTCGGCCTGCTGCGCGAGGCTTTCGACGACCGCGTCATCCTCGTCAGCGTGGCCGGCGACGACAACCACATCGCCTTCGCCTTCGCCGACTCCAGCTTCCCGCCCAACTGGCCCCTGCTCGAAAGAACCGCGCTGGATTTGCAACGCCGCCACGGCCTCGACTACCCGGAACTCCTCCGCCATCTCAAACGCGCCGCGCCGAAGCGGCTACCGACGCGCTAATCCGCAAGGTGGCGTACCGCCACGGCTGACTTTTCGGGGAGCGACAGCGAGGTGCCTGAAAGAGACATTCGGATACAGCGCTCCCCGTGCCGCATCTCGGCCTAAGCGGCCGGTGGCGTTAGCTGAATTCAACGTCCGGTACCACGCTGGATAGTGGTGGTTTGCCCCAAAAAATAGCGTCCTCCCCCTGTGATTTCCTGACCGAGGAAGCCGTCTTCTCCAGCATCGATCGGACCGAAAATCCCACAGCAAGTCACTGGGC
>JBNKCS010000260.1:0-534 GCA_050287865.1 Rhodocyclaceae bacterium
CGCAGATCCGAGCCCGCGTCTGGAGCTTCGATCCGAACGAGATCATCGACAACGCGTTCTTCAAGCGCCGCGTCGCGGCGGCGGTGGCCCGACGCGGCGTACTCCCGCGGGGATTCCCTCCGGTCACGCCACGGCTGACTTTTCAGGACGGCCTGCGCTTGATCCACGCCGAGTCGGATGGTTTGCCCGGCGTGATCGCCGACAAATACGGCGACACCGTCGTGGTGCAACTGACCAGCGCCGGCGCCGACAAATGGCGTGAAGCCATTGCCGATGCCTTGATGCTGGCCACTGGCTGCAAGCGCATCTACGAGCGCTCCGATTCCGACGTGCGCGGTCTCGAAGGACTGGAGCCGCGTACCGGCTGGCTGCGGGGAGATGCGCCTGCCGGCGAGATCGTCATCGCGGAGCACGGCGTCAAGATGGCGGTGGATATCGTCGCCGGCCACAAGACCGGCTTCTACCTCGATCAGCGCGATAACCGCGGCCTGCTGCGCGAACTTTCGACGGGCCGGCGCGTGCTCAACTGCTTCT
>JBNKCS010000261.1:0-534 GCA_050287865.1 Rhodocyclaceae bacterium
CGATCAGCCCGGGCACCTGCGGGTGATGGGCGAGAATCCCGTCCAGCCACGTCTCGCCGGCCGGCAAACCGATTTCCGTATTTCTCAGCGTCATGACCATAGCGTTATCTTACGGTCAAAATGGCGGCGATGGGCGCTGATGCGCCACAGGCGGCGTACCGCCATGGCTGACTTTTCGAAGCGCGCAGGACGCCACGAAGTGGCGGTCCCGAGCAACGCGAGGGATGGGGCGCAGCCCCGCACTTTTGGCGGCTGCGGCGCTCAGACGAAGCCGAGGTTCGTGGTCGAGAAGTTGCCGATGTTGGGGACGATGGTCGCCATGTCGGTATTGGATACGCCGAACCACGAGGCCAGCGTCGCCGCGTATTGGTCGACAGAGGTGGTGGGCAGGAGGCGGCCATGACCGACGTCGCTTGTTCCGTCGCTTTCAATCGCGGGCGCGGTGCCATAGAACTCGCCGCCGTTGACGGCGCCGCCGAGCACGAAGTGGTGCCCACCCCAGCCGTGGTCGGATCCGTTGCCGTTCGAAGTGAG
>JBNKCS010000262.1:0-534 GCA_050287865.1 Rhodocyclaceae bacterium
TACCGGTCGAAGTGGCCGACATCGAGATCGGCGACATCGAACTGCGCCGCACCTTCTCCGGCACCCTGCAGGCCTACACGGAATTCGTGGTCGCGCCCAAGGTGAGCGGCCGCATCGAGCAGATCGACGTGGATCTGGCCGACATCGTCACCCCGGGCCAGGTGGTGGCGCGGCTCGACAACGACGAGTACGTGCAGGCGGTGCGCCAGGCCGAGGCCGATCTCGCGGCGCTGATCAGCGATCCGACCCACGCGGCCACGGCTGTCGACCTCTGGTCCGGCTCGTCGCCGGTGCTGGTGCTCGGTGGCGGTCCCGAGCGCGGCGCCCTCCCGGAGGGCTGCTTCGACCTCGAGACCATCGACCCGGCGACCGTTCCCTACGACTTCGGCCGCGCGTACCGGACCGACGCCTTCGGTCCCGCGGAGCTCGTCGTGCAGGAGACCCCGCACGTCATGCGCGACGTCCGCGGCGTGACGCTGCGCGTCACCCCGTTCCAGTACGACCCGGCGACGCAGACCCTTCACACCTACCACC
>JBNKCS010000263.1:0-532 GCA_050287865.1 Rhodocyclaceae bacterium
GCCGGATGACCCCGATGGAATGGGATGCGGCCAGCGGCCTGACAACCAGGACGCTGCTGGACTGAGCAGCCGCGAACGCAGTCCGCGCGACGGGCCGCCCCGAGCGCGGACGGCACGCGCCGGAGGCGCAATCCGCAGCATACGTATTTATCGCGACCCGCAATTTGCGAGCGCAGCGAGGACGCGGGTTCCCTCCCCGCGAGGGGAGGGTTGGGGTGGGGCGGGACAAAAAGTCAGCCGTGGCGGTACGCCGCGGAGCCACCTACCACTTGAGCAGACGCTTGCCCAGCCACATGCCGAGGAGGCCGGCGCCCAGCATCGGCAGGTAGTGCCAGCCGATGACGTGGGCGACGGAGTCGTTCGCTTCGTGCAGGCGCAGCCACAGCGCGCCGATGCTGAAGGCGGAAAGGACGGCGACGCTGCCGGCGAGGCGGTAGTGGGTACTGGCCAGCCGGTGCATGGTGTAGAGGAACACGACCACGGGCGGCAGTGCGACGGCGAGGATACTTATCGTGCATTCGATTTCTCCCCC
>JBNKCS010000264.1:0-532 GCA_050287865.1 Rhodocyclaceae bacterium
TGAACTGGTAGCTGCCGGCCGCGAACAATGCCAGCGCCAACAGCATGAGCAGCGCCCCGCGGACGATCAGGCTGTCGGCGAAACTCTTCTTCCCGGACTTGAACAACGATCGCACCGCCGCCTCTGCCTCCCCTGAGATGCAAAGGATTATCCGCGCCCTGCCGATCACGGAATTCCAAGTGCATGATATCCCGTTTTCCTTGTCGACCTCTAACGCCGAACCACGTCCGATTGTCACCGGCGGCGTACCGCCACGGCTGACTTTTCTCCCGACTTCGGTTTTCCGGTGGATGGCCGAAACAGGACCTAGCGCAGCCGAATCGGTGAAGCGCGTTCCGGCCGCAGTCCCCGGCAGTCCGCCAGGGTGGCGGCAATCTTCTCCATGTCGACCGTCTCGTCACCCGAGAGATCGACGCTGTCGAGCAGACCGAGCCGCCGCTGACCGTAGTCGACGGTGGCGACCACCACCGGCACCTCCGCCGCCCGCGCAATGCGATAGAAGCCGGACTTCCAGCCGGGTCGCAGGCTGCGC
>JBNKCS010000265.1:0-532 GCA_050287865.1 Rhodocyclaceae bacterium
CTGCAGCATCGGCGCCGACTGGAACGAGGTGTCGGAGCAGAACGGGCGGTCGGCCGGCGTGATGTACCAGCCCCACCGGCCGATGCCGGTCTCGGTGGCGGCGAAGGTGTGGTCGTCGCCGCGGTTGCCGTTGATGCGCACGCCGCCGGATTCGGCGAGGTCGCGCAGCACCGCCGGCGGTTTGGCCAGCCGACCGCAATCGGAAGTCAACACTCTGTCGGGATTGGCAAGCGTGCTCATGCGCAATTCCTCCAACGGATGTCGAAGCGTTTGGCATGTATACCGTAGCGCTCCGGGCGGCGATCCGCAATTACCGATTACCTATCGGCCTGATTGAAACAGGCTATCGGCGTGCCGCCACGGCTGACTTTTTCGCGGTACGGGTTCAGGCCGCCTTCAGCGGCGGCTCGGGCTGGCCGATGCCGAACTTTGCGCGCAACTGCAGGCAGCGCGGGTTGAGCGTGCCGTCTTCCCTATACACCGCGAACTCGCGGCAGGGCGTCGGCCGCTTGTCGTAGATGGCGCAGCGGTT
>JBNKCS010000266.1:0-531 GCA_050287865.1 Rhodocyclaceae bacterium
GTCGTCGGGATGCAGCAGCAACTGCGTCAGGACGTGCTGACGATAGCTGCCGAAGAGGAGGTCGAGGAGCATGGTGCGGCTATTGTAGCCATAAAAGCTTCACTTGTAGTCAAGTAGGCTACATAAGCTGATTCAGGGAAACATAGTCTTTCACGTATTTGGGGATGCCACTTGCGAAGAAAAAGTCAGCAATGGTGGTACGCCACCCAGCAGGGAAAAGTCAGCCGTCGCGGTACGCCACCTGCGAAGGAAAAGTCAGCCGTGGTGGTACGCCACCTGCGAAGAAAAAGTCAGCCGTGGCGGTACGCCAGTAGGTGAATGTTCGGCCTGAAGGAATTCGGACTTGGCTCGTGAAAGGAGTCGACATCGCTCGGCAACGACGGCTGCGTGTTGGCCGAATTTCGGCCACTGCTGCCACTGGACAAACTGCTTGCCTGCGTCAGCAATGCTACTGCTGGCGGACGTTAATTGCGGCCATCCGCTAAGCTTCGTCAGATGAGCTTGAATCCTCCATGACTAACTTGGGTACCA
>JBNKCS010000267.1:0-529 GCA_050287865.1 Rhodocyclaceae bacterium
GACGCGATCTTAGAGCAAGATCCTAAGGCACGTGTGGCGTGTGAAACATACGTCAAAACCGGCATGGTGATGGTAGGTGGTGAGGTGACCACTTCTGCATGGGTCGATATTGAAGAGCTAACCCGTAAGACGGTTCGCGAGATCGGCTACACCCACTCAGACATGGGCTTCGATGCCGACTCTTGTGCGGTACTCAACGCCATTGGTAAGCAGTCTCCAGACATCAACCAGGGTGTCGATCGCGCCGATCCTAAAGAGCAAGGCGCCGGCGACCAGGGCCTGATGTTCGGTTACGCCAGCAACGAAACTGACGTACTCATGCCAGCCCCTATCACCTATGCTCACGCATTGGTGAAGCGTCAGTCAGAAGTGCGTAAAGACAACACCCTGCCTTGGTTACGTCCAGATGCCAAGAGCCAGGTGACCTTCGCCTACGAAGACAACAAGATCGTTGGCATCGACGCCGTGGTGCTCTCTACCCAGCACTGCGACAGCGTCAGTCAGGCTGATCTGATCGAAGGCGTGATGG
>JBNKCS010000268.1:0-528 GCA_050287865.1 Rhodocyclaceae bacterium
CCGCGTCGGAGCGGCGCGGCACGTGAGCGCACATCGGAGCGGTCACTGCTCTCCGGGCGCGCGTCGTGGCGCGACTGGCGGCGACGCTACAGTGGCGGAGGTGGAGCAAAAGACGGCGCTCGAGCACCCACTGTGGAGAGGCTACCCGCCGGGCATGGGGGTGGAGGCGATAGCTCACCGGAGCTCCTCGTCGACGGGGAGGGGGAGAAAAACCGGATCGACGACGGCGTTCTCCGACGAGGCGAGGGCTCCGGTGGCCGGCAGCGGTCCTGTGACGGGGAGACGAAGGGAGAGTTAGCGGCGGTGCGGAGACGACAACGACGCCCGGTGGCACGGCTCACCTGGCGCGGCGCAGCCGGCAACGACGGCGTCAGCGCGGCGCTCGGACAGCAGTGGGGGTGAGCCTCAGACAATGGGGAGGCAGCTTCGGACCGGGCGAGCGCGCGGTTGGGACAACGCGCGTGAGGCGAGGCGACAGCGCGGATAGCGGGGCACGGTCGGGAGGGCTGTCGGGACGCCGACACGCAG
>JBNKCS010000269.1:0-528 GCA_050287865.1 Rhodocyclaceae bacterium
CGATTGGACGGAAGAAGTCGAGGCCATGATCGAGCAGCACCACAAGATCCGAAGGTACCAGGCCAATCAGGGCTGGCTGGTGGAACCCTTCAGAAAAGCAGACTGGATCGACGTTTCGCGAGGATGGTTGAGATTCGGTTTGCCTGCCGCGTTGGTGGCGGAAGTCCTGTCGACGTTCCCCAACACCGGATTTCACAAGCGCCTTGTGGCCTTGACCGTGCAGCGGCTAAAGAGTCATCCCTTCAGTCCGTTGCCGATGATGCGGCTGTAGCGAAAAGGGGCTGGCTCGCGTCGCTTCCCGTGTTGAAGCGGCGTCCCGCCACGGCTGACTTTTCCGAAGAGCGCCGGATACCACGGACTGGCGCCCCGGGGCGGGGCCGGGGGTGGGGGAGCGACTACTCCAGCAGCGCGTTGATCGCGGCGAGGTCGTCTTCGGTCAGGTTGCCGGCCGCCTGCTTGAGCTTGAGCTGGGCGATCAGCGTATCGAAACGCGCCTTGGTCAATTTCTGGCGGGTGTCGTAAAGCTGG
>JBNKCS010000270.1:0-528 GCA_050287865.1 Rhodocyclaceae bacterium
GGATTTCTGGCTGCTGGCGGTGGCGCTCACGGGTACGTCCTCACTGATCGGTGCGTTTAACTTCATCGTGACGATCCTCAAGATGCGTGCTCCCGGCATGACGCTGATGCGGATGCCGCTGTTCCCCTGGACGATCCTGGTCATGGCGTTCATGATCGTGATCGCGACGCCCGTGCTGACGGCCAACGGCCTGATGCTGCTCATCGACCGCAACCTGGGAACACAGTTCTTTGACGCGACGGCGGGCGGCGATCCCGTGCTGTGGCAGCACCTGTTCTGGTTCTACTCGCACCCGGCGGTGTATATCATCGTGCTGCCCGCAATGGGTATCATCTCCGAGGTGATCCCCGTGTTCTCGCGCAAACCGCTGTTCGGCTACACGGCGATGGTGATCTCGACAGTGACAATTGGTATGCAAGGCTTTGCCACGTGGGCGCACCACATGTATACGATTGGGCTGCCGCCGGAACTTGAGGCTTTTTTCGTCCTCACGACGATGATCATTGCCGTGCCGACCGGTGTGAAGAT
>JBNKCS010000271.1:0-526 GCA_050287865.1 Rhodocyclaceae bacterium
GTTCTTGTGGGATGAGCTCGTCTTGCTTCTTTTTGGGTTCGGTGGAGTGTCACCAATCTCAGCATAGCTATACTGGTAGGTGGGTTCATTCACAGCATACTTGTGCTTACCATTCTCCTCTTGACCGTGTTCAGGATGCAGTCTTTAGATGAAGATTCAATTTGTAACTGTGAATGTATGCTTTATCACAACCCTCATAGGGGCAGACGTACGGGGGATCAGCATAGCTTGCAGTTGCTGGAGTCGAAAACTTCATGGTGCTTTGTGGCTTTTCTGGTGGTGGTGGTGGTGGTGGTGGCGGCGGCAGTGTATGCTGCACTGCAACAGGAGTTCCAGTCTGCATCATGAATACAATTTTTGTATTAAAACTGTAAAATTAATGTTCCAACACATTGAGACTTTCAAAAAACGATTAGATAGTTGTTCTAAATATGATAACACTGCCCATAAACAACATTAATCCCAAAAAAACCCATAAACAACATGATACCCATCCATTATATATTAAAAACAACATGAGAACTAT
>JBNKCS010000272.1:0-525 GCA_050287865.1 Rhodocyclaceae bacterium
AGGGAGTCTTCCCGTCAACGGTCCGTGTCGGTGACCTATTGAGAATGTAGATGATTGTAGACACCACCTCTCCCTAGAAATAGCCAGGCAAGTCCTTCGACTTCAGCATGCATCGAGCCATGGCCACCATGCTTTGGTTGCGGCATTCCACCACCCCGTTTTGCTGCGGGGTGTATGGTGCCAAAAAGTGTCGAGTGATCCCCTCATCAGTACAATAGGCGGCAAACTCGGCCGCCGTGAACTCTCCTCCATTGTCGGTCCTCAGCACCCGGAGCTTGCGGCCGCATTCCTTTTCTGCCGCCGCCTGAATGCGCTTGATGGCACTCGATGCCTCTGACTTGGCTGTCAGGAGCACAACCCACATATAGCGGGTGGCATCATCGACGAGCAGTAGGAAATAGCGCCGCCCGCCGGGGGTCGCCGGCTTGACCGGCCCGCAGAGATCGCCGTGTACAAGCTCCAGTGCCTTGTCCGCGCGATACTTGCTTTGCTTCAGGAATACTCCGCGGCGATGCTTGGCGAGTA
>JBNKCS010000273.1:0-524 GCA_050287865.1 Rhodocyclaceae bacterium
CACCTCGATCTGCGCGAATGCGTTCTTGAAGCGGTTCCTCAGCGCCACCAGGGTGTTGTAGATCGAGGCGACGTAAAAGCCGATGGCGGCAAGCACCACCAGCGTAACGATCGAAGTGACGTCCATGGATTCCTCCTGCTCGATGAGTGATATGCCGATTCGTTGCGGATGGTAGCAAGATTTCATCGCCACCGCCGTCGCGCGGCGTACCGCCACGGCTGACTTTTCCCGAGTGGCGGATTCGCGGGTATGCTGGCGGGGTTTTCGTAAGGCTGCCGCCTTTCACGTTCCGTTTGCTACCGTATGACACCACCTTCAATGCCGCCTATCGCGATTTGCCATCAGGGTTTTGGGGCGGGTGACTTGCCCAGGTTACCGAGCAGTCGTCCAGGTTATGCAGCAATAGTGCTGTCCAAATTACGTTGGACCTCTTGAACTGGACTCACCAATGAACATGAAACGCTTCTTACTTGCCGCCTCGGCGATTTTCTTGTTTGCGCTGATCTGGAACGCCATTGTTCACA
>JBNKCS010000274.1:0-522 GCA_050287865.1 Rhodocyclaceae bacterium
GTTGGCCAGCAGGTTGCGGTAGACGATGCAGTCGTGGCCGTCCTTGATTCCCTGACCCCGCTCCATGCGGTAGGCGTAGGTCAGGCCGTCGGGCAGGTTTTCGATGGCGGAGTAGTGGAATTCATGCACCGGGTAGCGCTTGCCCGTTTCGCTGCCGGGCCAGGGGGCGTGTTCGGTCTCGTCGATCTCGGCCAGGCCGCGGCCCACCGGCATACGGTGCATCACCACGTCACCGGGGATGATGCCGACCATCTCGCCGCGCTGCTCCTTCCACTGAATGGAGCGGCAGAGGTACATCAGGCCGCCGCACTCGGCGTAGGCGGGCAGGCCATCGTCGATGGCGCTGCGAATGGCCTCGCGCAGGGGCCGATTGGCCTCCAGTTCCGCCAGATGGGTCTCCGGGAAACCACCTCCGATGAACAGGCCGTCGATGTCGTCGGGCAGTGTCTTATCGCTGAGGGTGCTGAAGGGCACCAGCTCTGCCCCGGCGGCCTGCAGCGCCTCCAGGTCGTCCGGGTAGTA
>JBNKCS010000275.1:0-522 GCA_050287865.1 Rhodocyclaceae bacterium
CGACGTCGTTTGTGCAGCATTGGGGATTAGCTCAATCGCTATAGACCGCTTCCATGGCCTTGCGCAGGCGGTCGATGGGAATCTGGCCGGGCGCCGAGGCATCCTCTCCCATGGCAAAGGTGATGTCCGAGCCGAACAGGCCGCCGGCGATGCGGGTAATGGCGCCCAGGGCGCCCATGGACATGGTCACGATGGGGATGTCGACGGCCTGGCGGCGCGCCCGCAGGGTGGCCTTCATCAGGGTCAGCACATCTTCGTATCTATCGGGCATTACGGCCATTTTTGCGATGTCGGCGCCTAATCTCCAAGCCTGCGCCAGGGTGTCGCAGATGAAGCCTTCCGTGGGGGTCTGCTCAAAATCGTGGTAGGAGAGCATCAGCGGCGTGCCGGCGGCCCGACATGCCGCCTTGACCGCTTCGACGAAATCCGGCGCGTTGCGCATCTCGATATCGACGATATCCGCATGGCCGGACCGGATAGCGCCTTCGATAAGCTTTCGCCGGTGCTGTTGGGAGAGTCGCC
>JBNKCS010000276.1:0-522 GCA_050287865.1 Rhodocyclaceae bacterium
GCAAACCCTAATCCCGGTGAATTTCCCCGCGATGTCATGAGGCTGCCCGATTTTTCCACGCCCCACAAACCCTAATCCCGCCCTCTACGCCGATGCCACCGCTGCTTGCCAGCCTCTACGCCGATGTCGACGCCAACACCGCGCCGCCCTCTACACCGCCTTCCTCACCCTCAAATCAGTGCTCGGCCTTGATGCCGCCGCCTCCCTTGACACCGCCGCCAGTGCTCAGCCTCGACGCCGCCGCCTCCCTTGACACCGCCGTTAGTGCTCGGCCTCGACACCACCTTCCTCACCCTCGACGTCGACCTGGTGCTGGTCCTTGATTCGGTGGCCGCCTTCCTTGCCCTCGACCCACTGCTCAGCCCCGACGCCACCTTCCTCATCCTCGATGCCGACCCAGTGCTCGGCCTCGACCCGGTGCCCGCCTTCCTCGCCCTCGACCCGATCCCTTCTCTTTCTCGGTCCCTTCCCTTTCTCGGTGAGTTCACAAATCATCTATTTCTCGGTCTGTTCGTAGCCTGG
>JBNKCS010000277.1:0-519 GCA_050287865.1 Rhodocyclaceae bacterium
ATGGCGCGCCACGGCAGCTGGCTGGCTCAGCCCGAGCTGCCGCTCAATGCCGAACAGCGCGCCGCGTTTACCGCCGTGCAGTCCGGGATGGGCGAGTTCGGCGCCTACCTTCTATATGGCGTCACCGGCAGCGGCAAGACCGAGGTCTACCTGCAACTGATCCGCCACTGCCTGGAGGCCGGCAAGCAGGCCCTGGTGCTGATCCCCGAAATCAACCTGGGGCCACAGACCCTCGAACGCTTCTCCCGGCGCTTCAACGCCCGCATCGCCCTGCTGCACTCGGCGGTCAACGATCGCGAACGCCTGGACGCCTGGCTGGCCGCCCGCGATGGCGAGGCCGACATCATCATCGGCACCCGCTCGGCGCTGCCGTTCAGCAGGTGCACGCTCGTCCCGGCGAAGGGGCGCTCGTCGCGCCAGTACCAGACGTCCCCGTTTCCCAGCACGGCGTAGGTCGGCGCGACGGCGCTGAGCTGGTTCATGAGGTCGCGGAAGTGCGGGGCGCCCTCCGGGACGTTC
>JBNKCS010000278.1:0-518 GCA_050287865.1 Rhodocyclaceae bacterium
GGCGGCAGGCGCAGGCGGATTGCGACGGGCGGCCGATGCGCCGCGACACCCTTCATCTCACGCTCGCCTTTCTCGGCGAGATCGCGGTCGCCCGCGTTGCCGAGGCGATGCGCGTTGCCGATACGATCGTCGCGCCGTCTTTCGACTTGACGCTCGACCAGCTTGGCTACTGGCGGCACAACCGGATTTTCTGGGCGGGTGGCGTGTCGCCACGGCTGACTTTTCTTGCCGAGTCGCTGGGCGATGGCCTGCGCGCCACCGGCTTCGCGCTCGACGCGCGGCCTTTCGTCGCCCACCTGACATTGCTGCGCGACGCTCAATGCGTACAGGTGCCGACTCTGTCGCAGCCGGTCACCTGGCCGGTACGCGAATTCGTGCTCGCGCAATCCCGCTTGTCGCGCGAAGGCGCGCGCTACGACATCATCGGCCGCTGGCCGCTGTTGCCGCCTCAGGTCTTGAAGTAGGACAGTTCCGCCTGAAGTTTTTCGGCCAGGGACTTCAACTGGTCGGCCGCTTCG
>JBNKCS010000279.1:0-518 GCA_050287865.1 Rhodocyclaceae bacterium
CACCTCCTCCCTCCCGGTCCGACCCAGTCGGCCCGTCGCTGCTCCACTTGTCCGTTTCGGCCGTCGCTGCTCCGCTTGTCCGTTTCGGCCATCACCTGCTCCGCTTGTCCGTTTCGGCCGTCGCCTGCTTCGCTTGTCCGATTCAGCCATCGCCTCCCCCTCACTGACAGGTGGGCCCACCCTGTCAGTGAGCCCGATCGTCTTCTTCCTCCGGAAGCCCGACCGGGCGCCGCTGCCACCACCTCCCCCGCGCTCTCTCACCGCCCCGACGACCCCTCCTCTCCCGCGGCAAAACGAATCGGCGCCGCTGCTCCGTTCCTCTCCCCGACTCCCGGTTTCCCCTCCCCATTTCCTCCCCCACCCGAAACGGCTTTGCCATTGAAGCTCCACCGAGCCGCCGCCGATTAATCCTCGACTGCCCGCCTCCGGTCGTTCCCCGGCCTATAAAAGCCGCCCTAGAGCACCGTCTCCACACCACGGTCATGGTCCTCGCATCGACTCGCTCCATCCACGCCCGT
>JBNKCS010000280.1:0-514 GCA_050287865.1 Rhodocyclaceae bacterium
CGAGATCGTGACGCTCAACGCCGGTACGGCGCTTTACACGGCCAACCTCGCCGCCTCGATCGGCGACGGCGTCGCCAAGGCGCGCGAAGTGATCGCCAGCGGCGCGGCGCGCAAGAAGGTTGACGAGTTCGTGCAGTTCACGCAGAAATTCAAGTGAGCAACGACATCCTCAACAAGATCCTCGCCGTCAAGCGCGAGGAAGTCTCCGCTGCGCTGGCCGCAAAACCGCTCGCCGTCGTTCGCGCCGAAGCCGAAGCCCAGGCTGCACCGCGCGACTTCGTGGGCGCAATCCGGAGAAAAGTCAGCCGTGGCGGTACGCCACCTGCCGCGCCAATGTCGGCCGTCATCGCCGAGATCAAGAAGGCCAGCCCGTCGAAAGGCGTGCTGCGCGAGGATTTCCGTCCGGCGGAAATCGCCGCCAGCTATGAAAAGCATGGCGCCGCCTGCCTTTCCGTGCTCACCGACCGGCAGTTCTTCCAGGGTGCGCCGGAGTATCTGCAAGCTGCGCGCGCGG
>JBNKCS010000281.1:0-511 GCA_050287865.1 Rhodocyclaceae bacterium
CGGTACGGGTCCGGCGGTCGGATCCACGGTCCAGCTCGACGCCTGCACCCGTGATCGGGGTGAGGTGCCTATCGAGCTGTCGCTGTCAGCGGTCTCCCTGCGCGGAGAGTGGCATGCGGTGGCGGTCGCGCGCGACGTCACCGAGCGCCGCCAGGCGCTCGAGGCCCTGCGCTCGGCCAAGCTCGAGGCGGAGGCGGCGGCCCGTGTCAAGGCCGACTTCCTCGCCAACATGAGCCACGAGATCCGAACCCCGCTCAACGGCGTGATCGGCATGACTGAGCTGTTGCTCGACACCAGTCTCGAGTCGCTCCAGCGCGAGTACGTCGAGGTGGTCCGGACGTCGGGCGCGGCGCTGATGAGGGTCGTCAACGACATCCTCGATTTCTCCAAGGTCGAAGCCGGGCAGCTCGAGCTCGAGGAGATCGAGTTCGACCTGCGCAGCTGTCTCGAGGAGGTCGGCGACTTGCTCGGCCCGCGCGCCGCCGAGCGTGGCGTGGAGCTGGTGCTCCTG
>JBNKCS010000282.1:0-510 GCA_050287865.1 Rhodocyclaceae bacterium
CTGTTGATAAGCACCACCTGCACGCGCACCGTGCACAATATTTCATCGCTGCGCTCCACGCGCTGGGCGATGATGAGATACGCCGCGCCAGTCTCCACGCATTCGGTGACGACCTCCACCACGTCGTCGATGCGGGCGGGACGGCGGTAATCCACCTCCATGCGCCGCACCACGAAAGCGGCAGACTCGCTACCACTCGCTCCTGAAAACAGCTCGTTATGGTGCACACCGAGCATTCGCACGAAGTCGGACCGTCCGCGCTCGCACCAGCGAAGATAACTCGTGTGGTAGACAAGACCGGAAAAGTCGGTGTCTTCGAAATAGACGCGGACGGGCAGAATATGCCGCTTGCCCTCCAGGCGGCCAGCGAGGTCGGGCCACTTACGCGGTGTACTGTCAGGAGTGTCAGTCATCGGAATCCGAGGTTGGCGTTTCGAAAAGCCCCATCTGTCCGCCGGGCGCGGTAGCAGGCGCCGCTATCCCTAAATGGCGGAAGGCTTTCAAGGTTAG
>JBNKCS010000283.1:0-507 GCA_050287865.1 Rhodocyclaceae bacterium
GTGGCGCGCCTGACCCAGGAGGTGCCGCGGGAGATCGGCGGCACGGTGTTCGACGTGGTGGCCGACGGCCTGGGCGGGGTGGGTAAACTGCTGGCCGATTATCATCACGTCAGCCAGCAACTGGCCGAAGGTGACGACAAGCTGCTGTCGAAGCTGGAGAAGATTCAGCACGAGTTGGAGGCCGAGGACGGCTGGCAGCTCAACCAGCGGGTGGTCTCAGTGATCTCGCGACTCAAACTGCCGGCGGAGAGCAACTTCGCCGAACTCTCAGGCGGGATGAAGCGACGTGTGCTGCTGGCGCGGGAACTGGTGCGCGATCCGGAGCTGCTGTTGCTCGACGAGCCGACCAACCACCTCGATATCGAGGCGATCGGCTGGCTGGAGGAGTTCCTGCTCGATTGGCCCGGCACCCTGCTGTTCATCACTCACGACCGGATGTTTCTGCAACACCTTGCCACCCGCATCATTGAACTGGATCGCGGCCAGCTCACTTCATGGCCCGGCGAC
>JBNKCS010000284.1:0-507 GCA_050287865.1 Rhodocyclaceae bacterium
ACATTCCAACCTGCCGGATAACATCGCTTTGCAAAACCCTCGGGATTCCGCTTGGGAATTGGCTTTAGTATTGATCTGGTGGCGCGGCATACAGTACTAACGGAATCCCGAAAAGCGGCAGTATCAAGGAACGCTGACAGCATACCTGCAACCTGCTCGATTATCCGCTTTCTGGCAACGTGATTAATGACAGCTCCTGGCTGATCGCCGCCGAAAAGTCAGCCGTGGCGGCACGCCGCCACGGGGGTCATCTCAGCCCTGCGATTCCTGGACTTCGCGCGCCAGGGATTCGATGTGTTCGACGACCTTGAGCGATGCGAGGTCGAAGTCGGCGTGCAGGACTTTGGTCGCCGCTTGCCGCCCATCGCGCTTGTAGATGCGTACGACGTTGCCGGCACAGAGATGGAACTTGGCGTGGTGGTCACGCAGTTTGGCGAATACCGGCAGGCCGCCATAGAAACGATTGCCATTGCCGTTAATCCATTTACCGAGTTCGCAGCGGTCATC
>JBNKCS010000285.1:0-506 GCA_050287865.1 Rhodocyclaceae bacterium
GTATCGTTGTTCAACATCTGGAAGCAGGATTCGACGGTTGCGTTGGCCAGGCAGGCATTGCCCATGCTCGCGTAGCCCGACAGCATGTGAGTCGCCCGCGTGTCGTCCTGGCTCATCACGCCGCGCACCTCGGCGACGTAGGCGCCGAATAGCCATTTGGACGCCGAAGCAATGTTCATCTGCGTCGCCGCCGTGTAGGTCGAACCGATGGAAGCGCTAACGATCGCGCCGTTCTTGTCGCCGAGCTCGTAATAGAAAGGGCCAAGGGCCGTGCAATAGGCGTTGGTGCTAGCCGTCTGCTGGGCTGCCGCAATGCGGGTGGCCGTATCCGGCACCTCGCCGCTGCCACCGCTGCCACCGCCGCAAGCCGCCACCAGCACTGCTCCCGGCGCCCACAGGTATCGTTTCAACGTCGTTCCCATCTTTCGCTCCCTGATCGATTGGTCGAGGCCGCAATCATGCGTCACGGTCGGCGGCGAACAATGGCAGGCTTGTTAGCGACTGTT
>JBNKCS010000286.1:0-506 GCA_050287865.1 Rhodocyclaceae bacterium
CAGCTTGGCATCCACGTCGCCATCGTCGCCGGCCGGTTACGACACGAAACCCAAGACTTTCGCCTGCTCGCCCGCCGGCTCGGCCACGGCGAACCCAGCCGGCAGCTTGCCTGAGTGCGCGCTCGAAAAGCCCCGCCACCCACCGGCAAGCGCTACTGCATCAACGGCAACGTCCTCAAGTTCGTGCCAGATTCCGCCGCGAAGTAGGCGTCAGGTGGCGTGTCGCCACGGCTGACTTTTCGCGGACTGGTAAGTAGTAAGCTCTGAATCGGCTGCCTTCTGATTGGTCGCCCCTGTTACCATTACAGCCAATTTTCAGCTCTTTTCGTCAGATGGACCAGGCTACCCACAACAAGATCGTTTCCTTCATCTGGGGCATCGCCGACGACGTTCTGCGCGACCTCTTCAAACGCGGCAAATATCCCGACGTAATCCTGCCCATGTGCGTCCTGCGGCGCATGGATGCCGTGCTGGAACCGACCAAGCCTGCGGTGCTGGAAACCAAG
>JBNKCS010000287.1:0-506 GCA_050287865.1 Rhodocyclaceae bacterium
GCGCTCCTGACCGTTAGCTGGCAGACGTCGAAAGTGTCCGATATTCCGGCGTCCGTTTCAATAGGCTGGAGAACAGACAGCCGAAAGGCCTGCGGCCAAGCGCGTCTCGCGGGAGACGTCGAATTGTGGACATGGAATGATGGCATCCTGGAGCCGCAGGGCCGGCGGAAAAGTCAGCCGTGGCGGCACGCCACCCGAACTAGAATCCCGGCTCGTCCATGTCCTGTCGGAAAGAACCGGGATGAACACCCCAACACACTCGCTGCTCGAAGACATTCAGGCGCTGCTGGCCGGCACGCTGCTCATTTCGCTGGGCGTGAAACTGATCGGCGACGCCCATCTCGTCACCGGTGGCATCGTCGGGCTGGCGCTGCTGCTCGACTACGCCACCTCGGTCGGTTTCGCGGCGCTGTTCTTTTTGCTCAATCTCCCCTTCTACTATCTCGCCTTCAGGCAGATGGGCCGCGCCTTCGTCGTCAAGACGCTGATCGCCGTCAGCCTCACCG
>JBNKCS010000288.1:0-502 GCA_050287865.1 Rhodocyclaceae bacterium
TGCAGAGCGGCTGCGGCGTGACCGGTCTTCGACAGCGCCTACACCTGCGCCTGCGATAATGGATGTATAACAGACAGATACATTTTCGGCTCGTGTTCAGGTATGGCAAAATAGCATATCTCTTGCGTGCATAATGCAGACTGTGTAGGAAAATAAAGCAGCTTGCTCAGATCACGTACACAGTTTTGACATTAGCGCTTTCAGGCGAAGTGGATACCGGTTCGCCGCTCGTGAAAGCGCGTAAACATAAGAATTAGAGCATTAGAAGCGAACCGATGTGAGCGGATAATGCTCTAATATTTCAGCCAGTATCACGTCTTGGGGATGATCGCCATGGAGTCCGCTAAAACACCGTCCAAAAGCAACCGCATCAAACACCAGGACATGTCAAAAACCGTTGGTGAGGTGATCGATGAAGTCGCGTCAGGCGGCACGAAGCAGCCCGCCGCCGCGCCGCGCGGTTTCGGTTATTCTACTTCTTCCGATGGTCCATTCTCGCAAA
>JBNKCS010000289.1:0-502 GCA_050287865.1 Rhodocyclaceae bacterium
GAAACCTGCGCGTACGTCTGCTTGCAGCCGAACGGCGACGTCAAGCTGGATACAGTTGGCATGCCGGCACCCAATGTGGAGATCAAGATCGCCGACAATGGCGAGGTGCTGGTCAAGGGTCCCATGTTGTTTGCCGAGTACTACAACCGGGCGGAAGACACGGCGGAGACCATGAACGCGGAGGGTTACTTCCTCACCGGCGACGCCGGATTCCTGGACGAGGATGGTCACCTGAAGATCATCGACCGCGCCAAAGATGTCGGCAAGCTTTCCAGCGGCGCCATTTTTGCCCCCAACTACGTAGAGAACAAACTCAAGTTCTTCCCACATATCAAGGAGGCTGTGGCCTTTGGTCACGATCGCGACCAGGTCTGCGCCTTCATCAATATCGACTTGGAAGCGGTCGGCAACTGGGCCGAGCGCCAGGGCCTGGCCTACGCCGGCTACACCGATCTGGCGGGCCGATCGGAGGTCTACGATCTGATCCTGGAATGCATCAACC